>NZ_NKCO01000007.1:0-216038 GCF_002245615.1 Mycobacterium neumannii
CGCGGTCAGCGTGGAGGGATGACGAGTGCTGATTGTGTGTGTCATGGTGAGAGGACCGCCGAGGACGTAGGCTAAGCCTTCGTCGGCAGCGTCAGATGTGTATAAGGGGCAGAGCCAAGGCGTTGGCAAGGCCCCCCCTGGTCCCCCACAAAAAACAACCGCCGGGAAGGAGCGAGCCGTGCCTCGCCGTGCTGACGTGCCGTGCATCAGGTGCGGCCGGCTGGTGCCGACGTACCGGGACAGCGCGCCGCCGGATCGCCGCCGTTGCGGAGCATGCGTGAAGGCCGCTGCGGAGCGGTGGGAGCACGGCACTCGCAGGGGGTATCGGCAGAAGCGGTGTCACTGCGACGTGTGCCGCGCGTGGAACACGACAACGCATACGGCATACGCGGCCGGCTATCGCGCTCGGACTGGCGTCAGCTTGCGGACGAAGTACCGCCGTGGACAACAGGACCGGGTCGCCGCGACGCCTGAAGAGTCGATGACGTGAGCGCCGGCGGGCCGGCCGGCCTGGTCGCCGTCGTGGTCCTGGTCCTCGTCTTCGGCGTGGGTCCGACGTTCCGGGTGCGCGTGCCCGCATGCTTGCCGGGTGTCGAAGCGCGCGGAATACCTCTACGCGCTGTACGCCGGCTCACTCGCCGATCCTGGCGACCGCAACCCGTACGCCGGCGGCGAGTCATTGGTCCTGCCGAAGCTGTGGATGCGCGGGTACATGCGGATGCTGCGCGTTCGGATCCAGACAGGGCCGGCCATGCGGACTTACCTTGCGGCGCGTGCCGCGGCGGAACACCCGCCGGAGTGACCGTGCGCCGTTGTGCTCACCGCCGGGTGTCGGACCCGGCCGATAACTTGTGCGATCGAACAGCGTTGCGGCGATCTGCAACAACACGGTTGGCGGTCCTGACGTGTTGACCCATCGCAGTGACCTAGGGTGAGTGCAACGGACTTGTGAGGGTGGGCGCATGGCTGACCGATCGGCGATCGAATGGACCGAGGCCACCTGGAACCCCGTCACCGGCTGCGATCGCGTGTCCGCCGGCTGCGACCACTGCTACGCCATGACGTTGGCAAAACGTCTGAAGGCCATGGGATCTGAGAAGTACCAGAACGACGGTGATCTGCGCACATCCGGACCGGGCTTCGACGTGACCGTCCATCCGCAGGCACTCGACGAGCCGCGCCGCTGGCGCCAGCCGCGCGTCGTCTTCGTGAACTCAATGTCCGACCTGTTCCACGCCCGCGTGCCGGTCAGCTTCATTCGCGACGTGTTCGACGTCTGCCGCGAGACGCCTCAGCACACGTACCAGGTGCTCACCAAGCGCAGCTTGCGGCTGCGCCGGCTCGGCGACAATCTCGACTGGCCAGCCAACCTGTGGATGGGTGTGTCCGTCGAGAACGCGGATGTGCTGCCGCGAGTCGACCATCTGCGCGACGTACCCGCAGCCGTGCGCTTCTTGTCGTGTGAGCCACTAATAGGACCGCTCGACGGGCTCAACCTTGACGGCATCCACTGGGTGATCGCCGGCGGTGAGTCCGGCGCGAATCATCGCCCTGTCGACGGGGAATGGGTACGCGACATCCGGGACGCGTGCCAGGACGCCGGCGTCGCGTTCTTCTTCAAGCAATGGGGCGGTCGCACGCCGAAATCCCTTGGGCGGCAACTTGATGGCCAGCTCTGGGATGAAATGCCCGCTACTGCGTAGCTGGCTCCACCACCAGATCTTCGACTTTCGGACCTTTGCCGTCGCTGGCGGTGAGGCCCGCCTTGTGCAGATGCTTGACGGCCTGCCGCGCTGCTGACTCGCGGACGCGACCCAGGAACGGGCCGAAGACTTCCACCGGGTAATCGCCGAGCCGAAACTTGCCGTGCTCGTCGAGCAGGCGACGGATATGCGCCGCGATAATCGGCACTGCGTCCTCTTCGACGTCTTTGATGGTGCGGGTGGGGTCGAAGAGTGGACCCTCCTCGAAGTCGAAGAGCGTAGCCCCTTCGAGCTCCTTCAGTTTCGCGCGCGCTTCCGTCCACCAATCATCGGTCGCCTTGGCGGCGGCGTGAGCGAAGTGCCAGATGCCGGCCGGGTGCCGAGTGCCGAATACGAGGTAGTAAAGCGATTTGTGCTTGGGCCAGCGGTGAACGGGGATGGCAATCAAGGTCATCCCGGTGGCCTCTTCCAGCCGTCGGCCGAACTCGGCGAGCACGCTGTCAACGGCCTCGTCGTTGACGCCGTCCTTGAAGTAGGCCCGCCACCAGTCGCCTCCGAGGGCGGTATCGAGGGTCTTCATGGTCGCCTCGTTCGGCGTCGCTGAGGTTACGTGGCCGCCAATCCGGCGCAGCGCCAACATGCTGAAGTTCAACATGACTTCTGTTGGCGGCCAAGGGTTGTCGCCGCCGCGGTTTATAGCCGCGACCAGGTCCTCATACGGTATCCCGACGCCGCAGGGGTCGAGGAACAAGAAAGCGGGCAGTTCACTGAACTTCGGCAGACTGTCGCGCAGGTATTTCTTGGCGTCACCGCGGTGGGTGTGCACATCGAGGTTCTTGGCGCGGTACGTGTCGCAGAGTTCATCCAGCACCGCGAACAACTTGCGTTTCTTCTCGCATAGATACAGGGAGATGGGCACGCCTCTGGGCCCGTACAGCTGGCCGGTTGCGAACTCCAGCATTTCGCCAGCTGAACCCAGCTTGCCGTCTTCGTAGACGCCGCGCCCGGCGAAACCGTCGAAGTAGGCGGCGCGCCCGGCGATCGACGAGGTTCTGATGAGGAACACCGGCAGGTATCGCTTCAGCAGGTTGTGTTTCAGAACTCCGGGCAGGCGAGCGTCCTTCCAGTAGTTCGCGTTGGCTCCCGTCGCCATTCAGGTCCCCCTTGACCGCGGTAAGCGGCCCAACTTCGCGCTGGTTTCTCGGCAATGAATAAGCGCCTATGAGACGACTGTAGGACCCAAGCGTGTCAAAGCGGCGCAGCGACGTACAAAATCATGCAGATTGCGGCGCACCGCAGCGGACGAGTCGGCAGCAGATCAACATTGCGGCCCATTCAGTCGATGGACGCGGCCGCGGCTGCCGGCCTGTCGGGATCGGGTTGGAAATCGGCGATCGCCACGACGCCAGACGGGGCGTGGGACGAGTCGATGATCTGAGCGCGTGCCGGCCGGCCGGCCGGCCGACGCCGTGGCCCCTGGTGCACGTCGCCCCGCCGCGCTCGCTCGACGTGCGAAAACGCCTTGAGAGGTGCAGCAAACTTTGCAACCATGATTCTCGACCGCACGTCTACAAAGGGGGACCGCGTGACGACCGCTCGCAAGAAGTGGACGATCTTCGACACCGTTCAGGTGACCGAAGCAGTGATCGCCAACGAAGGCAAGTGGCTTTCAGAGGAGGGCTTCGAAGGACTTATGCAGCGCGTGGGTTGCACTCGCGGCTCCGCGGAAACGGTCTACTGGCGCATCCAAACCGTTTTGGGCTATGCCGGTGGGCGTCCCGCTCAGGGCATCACGGTCCTGGATAGAGCAGTGGCACAGTTGTATCTAGGGCACGACCCCCGACTGAGGGACGTTGCGAGCGCTTGAGTTTAACCGTGACGCCCGCAAACGCCGACATCTGCGATCTACGTGCGATCACTTCGATGAAATGAAAACGTCGCCCGTGGGCCAGACGGCCCGGGCTCCGTGTTGGTGGAAAAGATTAATGATGCCCTGGGTTGGGCGGTCTGGCACCAGGATGGTGAGGTGTGCCGGTGTTAGTAGCTGGGCGTAGTCGAGTATCTGGCCAAGAGCAAGGCGCATAGTGTTTCGCTCGACTGACGATTTCACTTCGATGAGGTCGCGCGTTGTCTCGTCGTAGAGGTCGGTGTACAGCACTTGATTGTCGATAGCGATCTCATGCCGACAGGTCTTGTGCTGCAGCGTTTTACGAAGATAGTCCGCATAGCGCTTCTGAAGCTTGGCTTCCTTGCGGGTGCGATCTTTGCGACCGAGCGCTTTGTACTCGACCGCGAAATCTTCGGTCAGCTGATTCTCGATTGGAATCCTCCTAACCTTTGCGATCTGCCCATCACCTAGTTTTAGGTTGTCGAGCTGAAGGGTGCCGAGTAACGCCTGCACCTCCGGGGAATCTCCGATGATGTTGGCGATTGCCTGGATCGCGCGTGATGTGAAGTCCCGATCGCTGACCACGAGGTTGAACGCGCCTACACTCAGGCCACCCTCGAGGTTGAGTTCGCGGGTTTCCTTATAGGTCAGACCGGCGGCGTTTGGCATTCCTAGGTCCCACCACAAGGGTGTTTCTTTTAGCGCGAACCAGGGGTTGCGCGGGTCGGGTCGGCTGGCAGATACCTGGAACGGTTTCAGAGCAGCTGAGAGGTCATGGCTGACGTCTTGAAACTTGAACCGCCGCTGTCCTGTGGATAACGATCGCGAGATAGCCCACAGCAGCACTACGTACTTGTATGGAACGTTGCGGCCTTCGTGAACGTCGACTCGAATCTCCCGGAGCTCGGCGAGCAAAGCTGCGCCATCAACCGCATCATCACGGATACCAGGGTTGACCGCCTCGATAGCGGCGCTGCCGGCGTGCGCTTCCTCGGCGCTTTCCGGCACTCGGTGCAGTTTGAAGACGATGACTTCTCGTTCGACGCCATTGCGGTCGGGCCCGCGTTGGATGGCGTACGGCGCTGTGTCATCGATATCCAAGCGTCCGACATATCGCTGGATGACCTCGTCGCTGCCGGGCTTCGTGCCAGCTGCTTCAAACAGGCGAATTGCTCTGCCGGTCTTTTTGTGGTCTTTGACCGCGGCATTGCCCCAAGGAGGTTTGTCGAACCTCTGATCCCCTTCTTGGCCTTCTCCTGTGTAGTAGAAGATGTCGCCGCTCGTGTCCCAGTGGTCCTCGTAACCGTGTTCAGTGCCAGCGCCCGGGTCGGTGTAGATGAAGATGTTCGGCGTTCTGGCCGAGTGCGCGATGCCGCCTTGCAGGCTGCCGCCGAAGCGGTCCTTCCGGTCGGCGCGGCTGAGCGTGTCACCAGGTTTGAGATCCCACTGTGAAGACGGCATGAGTGGAGGTTAGAAGGCCCCGCCGACACGCGCGGGCAGTTGAGTGGGTACGAGCGCCGCAGGCGATGGATCGGTGAGACAGATTTGCCTGCAGCGGTGCCGTAAAGGTTGAGGGCGCTGCGCGAGGTTGCCAAGCGGAATCTCTTGTCGGGCTCACGTGTTATCCTCGTCACAACGTTTGGTCATGTCTTGCCGTACCTGGAGGGCGGCGGGGCCAAAGGAGCGACCGGGCGAACAACTACACATTCAGGGTTCAGCGGCACAGCAATGGCCGTAGGACACCGGTAAGGATGTTCATGAGTACCACTATCTCTGCAGCTATGTCTGCAGGCGCCGTTACGGCAATTGAAGTTCTTCAGTCCCGCGCGATTCAGTCACCCCCGGGTTCCGACGACGAGAAGATCGCCGAGATCGCCGTCGGGTACGGCGTCGAACGCGCCGACGCCGAGGGCGAAGCGCAGTTCATCATTTACGACTGTTGGCGTAACGCCAAGTCCACGTACTACCGGTCCCGCCAGCGTGGCCGAGCCGCTGTTCAGGCGTATGGATGCCTCACCTACGGACGTATCGCCGTCACCGACGACGGCGCCGACATCGCAGACACCATTTCGGTCGCCGACGAAGTCACTGCGAATACCAGCGCGTTCTGTGACCGCGCCCTCGAAGTGGCCACCACCCTTGGGTCGAAGGGCCCCGCGTTCGTCAGGCGGATGATGGCGGGCGACACCGTCGCAGAGGCGGCCCAGGCTATCGGAATCAGCCGCGCGACGGCCCACAGGTGGCGCGCCGCGATGGCCACACTGCTCACCCCCCACCTCCATCTCACTGAGGGGGCCGAATGACCCCCGTGTCCTACCTTCAGGCGTGGCCCGAGGTCGTGCTGATCGCAGCCACCCCTCCGGCCAGGCTGGCGTTCCAGCTCAACCCACGCACCGTTCGGTCTCTGATCCCCGCGGGAACCCCCGGGACGTACCTGCTGCTGCAGGGTGAGCGCCCGGTTTATGTGGGCCGATCTGATCGATGCCTGCGTGCCCGGCTGGCCACCCATAATCACCTGCATCACGCGACCCATGTGACGTGGGAAACCGCCCGCGACGCTTGGGGCGCGTTCCTGCTGGAGGCCTGGTGGTGGCATCAGCACAGCGACACCTTAATCAACAAGATTCACCCAGCCGCCCCGACTGGACAGGGGCCCTGCCCCTTCTGCGAGCCCCGAACGGACTCGGGTCTAGCCAACGCTCTTCCCTACCAATCGATTACTAAGGAGTAAAAATGACAACCAACACCACCGCCCCGTCCGGCGTCCCCGTCATCCTGACCGGGCAAGCGCTGCGTTCCCTGCGCGACTCCGGATACAGCTTGCCGGCCGCCCTCGGTGAAGTTATCGACAATTCGCTTGAGGCCAACGCCAATCACATTGCAGTGCAGATGGATGAGGGCACCGACCTGAACGGCAAACGGCATGTGCACCGCATCTCTTTCGTCGACGACGGCGACGGCATGGCAGATGAGGTGCTGCAGCATTACCCGCAAATCGGGTACTCCACGCGCTACATGCGGACCGACACCATCGGCAAGTTCGGTGTGGGCGCCAAGCTGGCCGCGTTGAACTTCGGCCAGCGGCTCGACGTGTGGTCGCGCACGGCGGGCAGTGACCCGTGGCGACATGTTTCCTTTGATCTCGAAGAGGCCACCGACGCCGAGGCTGCCGGCCAGCAGATCGTTATAGCACCGCCGGACGGTGAATCGGTACCGGACGACCTCGTCGATTTGCTGCCGGAAGGCAGTGGCACGCTGGTGGTTTGGTCGAAGGTCGACCGCCTCGAACACGGTCGACGCGCCAAGGACTTCGACGGCCTCCGACTGGACGTCGAGAAGGAGCTATCTCGCATCTTTCGGGTGTTCATCAACGACGGCATCGACATCTCCGTCAACGGCCTCAGCCTCCTTCCACATGACCCGCTGATGACGATGCGCGGTACATGGGCCGAGGATGTGCTCACCAAGTATTACACCAAGGGCGACGGCAAGGACTCACCCTATAAGCCCGACCCGCTGGACTTCACCGCCGAACCAATCATGCGGGAAGAGATCAACATTGGCGGCCACAGCGCCTGGTTGACCGTGACGTTGTATCCCCAGGCCGTTACCCGAAGTCGCGGATCGGGCGGCGATAACCTCGCCAAGAAGCTACGAATTGTTGAGAACCTAGGCGCTATCAGCTTCATGCGCATGGACCGCGAGATCAGCTACACCAACGTCCCGCGCATCTTCCCGAAGGCTGTGCAGGACCCCGACCGGTTCATCGGGATCGAAGTAGCCTTCGCACCCGAGCTGGACGACTACTTCGGTGTGCGTAATGTGAAGCGCGGAGCCGAGCCGCACGACGAGCTGCGAGACAAAATCAAGAAGCTTCTCGCGCAAGCGATCCCAGAAGCCGGCAATCGACTCGACGAGCATTGGGGTAAAGCCCAGCGTAAGTCTCGGGAGCACGTCGGGGAACACGGCGCGATCGCAGAAGCCGCTGCTGGGGCGAACCGGACTATGCCCAAGGGCCGCGCCAAGGGCGACGACGCCGACCCCGATCAAGCACTCGCGGATCTCGCAACCGATGTTCTAGGTGACGCACCGGAGAAGGAAAAAGAGACCTACGTCGAGAAGCATAAGGATTTGCCCTTCGTCATCGAATCCGTTGACTTCCCCGGCAAGCAGTTCATCGACGTTCTTCACGTCGCCGGTCAGGTAATCATCCGGATCAACACTCGACACCGCTTTTACCGCGAGATGTGGCAACCGCTCAAGGACATTGCCGACAGCGCGCCCGGCGCCCGATATGACCGCGAGGTTGTTCGCACTGCCCAGCGGACAATCGAGACGCTCACCTTGCTGATCATCGCGTACGGCAAGGCTGAGTCGATGAACGACAACCCGCTCGAGCAGTATGGCGAACTCCGCGGCCACTGGGGCATGTTCCTGGAGTCGCTGATGACGAAGGTCAAGGACGTCTTATAGATGGACTACGCGCCCCGGCACCGGGCATCCACGATGCCGGGGACGGCGTATCACGGCTATCCAGTACAGGAGGAATCAGATGTCCGACCAGAATCCGTTCCGAGCGGAGATCGAGCAAATTCTGCGAACCCATACTCGCACCCGCTACGCCAAGGTGTTCCTCGGCATGGAGCGTGGTCTGACCGATGACGAGATGGCCGAGGAGTCCGTCCTCGACCGGGAACCAGTCCAGCCGTCCAGAATCGCCAAGATCCGGGAGACGGTCCGTATGACGCTTGACGACGAGCTCGCCTCCAACAAGACACGGGCCGACAATCAGGCAGGGCTATATGACGAATTGCGGCACTACCAGATGTCAACGGAGCTGCGCCAGCATCTAAATACTTGCTTCGCACAACTTCAGCAGATGTACCCAAGTATTCGGTCGAGGCCGATGGAACACATCCGCCTCGGCGCCAGTGACCAGTCAAGCCGGCGGAAACCGGAACGCAAGTGCGACAAGTGCTTCGAGGTCCACGCCGGCGAGTGCCTTTAGTTCCGATGCCTAACGTCTACAATGGCAGCATCCGTGACGCCGAGTATGTGGCGCGAGTCCGCAGGCACTCACCATCTTCGCTGCTTCCCTTAGTAGCTCAGACCGCGGCGAATTACTGGGAGCCCGGTTCGTGGTTGAAGAGCCCGTTCAAGAAGTACACCCCATGGGCGCTTGCGGACATTGCCCGAATCAGCTTGATTTCGGGCAACGAAAGCAGGTCTAGGGCAACGCAAGATGACGTGCTCCAGTGCTGTGCCGCCTACGTCGCAGTGAACGACCCCGAACTCGGATCAAGTGACCACCCCGACACTCTCACCAAGTTCATGCTGCGTATTACTTCTGAACAGGACTACTACCAGCCACCTTTCAACGAAGCAACCCGCACCGCAGCCATATTCGAGAAAACGATGCCCTCAAAGCCATTGAAGATCATCAAGCCGCGCTGGGACATCGATCTGTTCGGCTGCACGCTGTCGCAGTACGTGGGAACCGGGTTCTTCGTGCAAGCAGCGGCTGGCAAGAACGGAGGCCGATTCTCCGCTGCGTGGTTCGACAAACCCGAACTCGACGCCATAACCGCCGTGCTGCCAGTCACCGTGCTCGCCGAAACCGTCGAAAGAAACTACGAGGCACCAACGGCTTGGTTCAGGGAGCAGCGGCGACCGAAACTTGCTGACGAGTTCAGACGATTCACATTCAATCCGCTACGCGACAAACCAGTGGTGTCCGGGATTGTGTCAGATCTGCTTGTCCCAGTGCTCCATGAAATTTCGCGGAAAATCAGCCCGCTGGGGGTCTACTACGCGGGCGCGAAGCTATGGGGTAACAGCTTCACCGACGAAGTCGGAGACCTCTTCGAGCAGTACGTCGGTCGACAACTGGCGACGATTCCCAACGTGATAGTTCATCCAGAGGTCGTATATGACAAGGGCGCTAAGCGGGGTGTGGACTGGATCGTCGTCTGCGACAGCGTGATCATCCTCGTAGAGGTCAAGTCAGTAAGGCCGACCGAGGCGGTGCGCGTCGGCACGACAGACGCGGGCGACGAACTCAAGCGGATGCTCGGACGCGCCTATAAGCAGCTGAACGTAACTGATGAACTGATAGCCACGCAGCACGCCGCGTTCGCCCATATTCCGGCCAACCTGCCACGGGTGGGGCTGATAGTGACGATGGAGCCCTTCGCCATCGCAAACGCGAAGCCGATTCGAGACCTCATCGGCGCATCACCGAACATGCCGACTAGTGTGTGCGCAAGCCAAGACATCGAGAGACTGGTAACTCTTCAGGACCAAGACGTCGGCACATTTCTGGCCAACTTTCTAACTGACCCGACAAAAGATGGGTGGCAGATCTCTACCGGCCTTGCTGACATGGAACTTTCGAGGAATGTCATCCTGGATCAGGCTTGGGATAGCTACGAATGGGGAGGACCGATCAAGAAAGTGAGCAGCAACTAAGCGTCGTGGACTTGCTGCGGCAGATCGGTCGTACTACCGACATTGCGCATTCGACGCGACGGGCCAGCCGCCCGTAATCGCGAGCGCCTGCACGCGTGCACCGACTCTGCCGCTTGCCACACGGGCGCGGACAGAGAAGCTTTCAAAACAAGAACCAGCGCGCAATCACGCAGCCAACAATGTATTCAATCTCTGTCTGATGCTCAAGACGTCGCTCTCAATATCATCATCGATCTCGTACGGAAATTTCTCACGAGCATTGGGCTTCTGATTAGTGCCCTGCTTCCACGCCTCTTGAAGCAAAGCGTTATGGCGAATGAATCGATCAAAAGAATCATGACGCGGCGAGGTTTCAATCAGGCCAGCATTCTTCGTCATAAGAGATTCGATCTCGTCGTTGATCTTTAGGATTTCAACAACTGCCGATTTCGCGGCCTTGGTCCCATTTTTTACGTCGACGATATGGTCGACCAGTCGCCACTCTTGCTGTCCCACCGGGGCAACATTCATTTCGTCACGCAGTTTATCGTAAAGACGACGGCTCTTCAATCGGCGGATTGCAAGGGGTTCATACAATTGGCCCAACTGCTTCCGACAGTTCTCAATCTCTAATTTATTTTTTTCGCTCTGTTTCTGACGGTTCGCTGTGTTTTTTGTCATTATCGCCCCTGCTACAGAGGCGATTGCGGCTATGCAGGCTGCGAGCAGTGTTGCGCAGGCTGCAATCAGTGTGGCGCGAGGTGCAGTTAGTTCAAAGGATGCAAGCAAGGTCGGTTGTGAATCAGCAAGCATCCGCGATGTCGCGGTTGCCTGCGCTCCGTGCATGAGCATTAATCCAAGTTCCATGCGCTGCCCCCGGTTGTACTTCAGCATCGATGTCGACGAAGCCGGATTCTAGCAGCAGCCGCCGAATCTCAGGTGCTGTATACAGGTAGAACCATCTGCGGTGACCAGACGGATCAAAACGCTCTTCGATGCCGCACCCGTGTCGCACGGACACAAAAAGACTTCCGCCGGGGCGAAGCACACGCTTGAACTCGGCTAGCGCACACGCTAATTCGGCGTTGGGGAGATGAACGAGCGATGCGCATGCCCATATCCCTGCAAAGGACCCTGACTCGAATGGGAGCTCACGGAGGTCTCCGTGGACAACAGCATGTCCAGCACTGCGTGCGATTCGAAGCAATTCGGCTGACTTGTCTAGCCCGATCGCCGGGAACCCATCACGCATGAAGAATCCAAGATCTCGTCCTGGGCCGCACCCGGCATCCAGGACTAGACCAGTCGACTTAGGGAGGTGCTGCAAAAACCGCCGGCGATCCTCGCCGAGATCGACGAACTGGAATCGCTCTGCGTAGATCTCTGCGTTCGAGTCGTAAGATTCGATGGTTTGGCTGAGCCGCGTTTCGAACAGTGAGGCCGCCTCCGCTGCTGGCGACACGCTCGCTGTCGAAGTGCGCGCTAAGCCCGCGCCACCCTCCACTTGCTCACGGAGCCCAATTTCGACCGGCACGGGCCGACCTCCTCTCAACGTCCTGATTAAGGTACGGCCGGAGTCCGACAAATCGATGCTTACCAAGCCCCGCGGTGTTCGTTTTTTAGCTTGAGTGCGTGTTGACCAGGCTGGAGCGGTCGCGGCGTCGCTCCGGTGACTTCACGTCTAGCACGGTCGCAGCGGCGCGAAGATGTGTGAAGCGAGCGTCGCGCGCCCGTTCAGATGGGGCCCGCGGCACTTAGGACGCGGGGTCATCGTCCGCAGTGCGTCCGCAGCAGCTTCAGCAGCCGCCGTCGAGTGTCAACGGATCCAACACCCTGAACAGGAGTTTTGGGGACCAACAAACACATCCCCCGAAGGCAAACGTGCAGGGGTCATACTCCGGCTTACAGGCCAACTCATCCGCCCCCTGACCGGGCGAGCCGCTAAGGGTCAGCGCGCCTTGCGCACCGCCTTGGCAAGCTTCTTGAGCGCGCCGTCCAACTGCTCCCGCGAGCGGTGTGCGAGTTCCTCCTCCATCCGGAAGAGCAGACCGTAGGTGAACGTGTCCTCGCCCGCGGCGTGCGCGGCATCGGCCTGCTGGCTGAGGTGGGTCCGGCTGACGACGCTGTCCTGGTGGTCACCGAGCAGCGACTGAATGCTCTTGGCCCGATCCGAGACCTTGGACTCGCCGGTCGCCGCGGCCGTGTATCGAAGACGTTTAGCGCCCTTGCGAATTCGATGCAACGCCTCGTCTTTGTCGTCGTCGGCTTCAGCCGCGGCGGCCGCCTTCGCCGCTTTGCGTACCCGCTTGTAGGCCGCGTCGATCGTCGCCTGGGTGCGCTCATCTTCGTCCTGTGACAGCGCCGGCTCCGCGGCGACCAACCCTTCGAGCGCGTCGAGCAGCCGGAAGAAACGCTGGGACCGCATGGCGATCAGCGACCGGCGCAGTCCAGCCGCATAGCGCCGGTTGGCCCCGTCGACCAGCCGCTCCCGCACCGGCCCGCGGACCAACTCCGTCGGCAACTCATCGAGGGCCTCCTCATAGCGTTCGGCCAGCACTTCGGCATCGCGCGCCACTCCCAGAATTGCGGCCAGTTGCTTGAGCTCGTCGAGAATCCAGGCGTCGTCGGAGATGCCGAACGCGTCCCGGGAGGTCTGCAGCAGGCTTCGGATCTTGCGCGTCGTGACCCGCATCTGGTGCACCGAGTCCGGCACGTCAGCGCGAACCGCGCGGTCCCACTCGATCAGCTGCTCGACCTGTTCGGCCACCGCCCGGTGCACGGCGTCGCTCGATGCGGAGGCAGTCTCAGGCGCCGACGACTCCGCCAAGACGCGCGCCAACTTCGAACCGCTGGCCGCGGCTTCGGCGCCGGTGTCGATCAGCCGGTTCGACAGCCGGTCGAGCAGTTCCCGGTCGGCGCCGTCGGTGAGTTCGAGCTCCCATTCGCGCCACGCCTGCTCCGGACCGCCCGGTTCGGCCGACGCCGTCACCTGGTCGTCACAGAACTCCGCGACCGGCGTGCCGTCGTGACCGTAGAGCATGTTGACGGTGCGCCGGGTCGAGATGCGCGCGACGGGACGCAGCGGATGATCGCGCACGATGGCCAGGACGATGTCGCGCAGCGCCTCGGGCACCTCGTTCTCATCGCCGAGGGGCTCCCTGACCTCCGTGCGGGCGTCGGGGCCTGCGGGAAGTTTGAGATGCCATCCTTCGTCCGGACCACCGGTGCGCCTGCGCAGCGTGATGCGCCGCGCCGCGAGGTCGTGATCGGGGGTGTCGAAGTACACGGCCTCCAGATGGTGCGCAGGTGATCCTTCGACCCGGGCCACCGCCGACAACCCTTCGAACGACGGTGACACGGTCGATTCGCCGACGTCGAACTTGCGCTCGACCTCCAGATGCCGCGTCGACGTGTCGCTGGATTTGCCCATGGTGCGAGACAGATTGCCACATGCAGGTGAACACGGGGGGACGGAGGCCGAGGCTGGAGAAGATAGTGTCCCTCTGTGACCGAATACGAAACGCTGACCTTCGAGCAGACCGGTGCCATCGCCCGCATCACGCTGAATCGGCCGGATGCCGCAAACGGCATGAACGGCACCATGACTCGTGAACTGGCCGCGGCGGCCAAGCAGTGCGACACCGACGCGACCAAGGTCGTGGTGCTCACCGGGTCGGGCCGGTTCTTCTGCGCCGGTGGTGATTTGAAGGACTTCGCCTCGGCGCCGGATCGCGGCGCGCAGATTAAGGGCGTCGCCGACGATCTGCATCGGGCGATCTCGACGTTGGCCCGGATGAACGCGGTCGTGATCACCGCCGTCAACGGCACCGCGGCCGGCGCGGGGTTCTCGCTCGCGGCGACCGGCGATCTGGTGCTGGCCGCGGAGTCGGCATCGTTCACGATGGCCTACACCCGCGTCGGTCTGAGCCCCGACGGCAGCGCCTCCTACTACCTTCCGCGGCTCATCGGGATCACCAAGACCAAGGAACTCATGCTCACCAACCGGACCCTCACCGCGCAGGAGGCCTCGCAGTGGGGCCTGGTGACCGAGGTGGTCCCCGACGCCGAGCTGGCCGACCGGGCCTCGAAGCTGGCCGATCAGATGGCGGCCACCTCGGCCGGTTCGAACGGTGGGGTCAAGCAGCTGCTGCTGGGAACGTTCGGCAACGGGCTCGAGGAACAGATGGAACTCGAGGGACGGCTGATCGCCGCCCGCGCTGTCTCCAACGACGGCCGAGCAGGCGTCGACGCCTTCCTGGCCAAGCGAAAAGCCGAGTTCGCCTAGAAGGAGTGCTCGTCGGCGGGGAACACCCCGCTGGCCACCTCGTCGGCGTATTGCTCTGCGGCGCGGCGTAATTCGGCACCGACATCACCGAAGCGCTTCACGAACTTCGCGGTCTTGCCGTTGGTCATACCGGCCATGTCCTGCCACACCAGCACCTGCGCGTCGCAGTTCGCGCCGGCACCGATGCCGATGGTGGGGATGGTCAGCTTGCCGGTGATCTGAGTGGCCAGTTCGGCGGGCACCATCTCCATGACGACGGAGAACGCGCCGGCTTCCTGCACGGCGATCGCGTCGTGGATGGTCTGCTCGGCGGCGTCGCCGCGGCCCTGGACCCGGAAGCCGCCCAGACCGTTGACGCTCTGCGGGGTGAACCCGATGTGGGCCATCACGGGGATGCCGGCCGCGCTCAGCGTTGCGATCTGCTCGGTCACGCGCTCGCCGCCCTCGAGTTTGACCGCATGCGCACCGGTCTCCTTCAGGAAGCGGGTCGCGGTGGCCAGCGCCTGCTGGGGCCCGCCCTCGTAGCTGCCGAACGGTAGGTCGGCCACGACCAGCGCATGCGGCGCACCCCGCACGACGCCGCGTACCAGCGGGATCAGCTCGTCGATCGACACGGGCACGGTGGTGTCGTAGCCGTAGACGACGTTGGCGGCCGAATCGCCGACCAACAGCACCGGGATGCCTGCGTCGTCGAAGATGCGGGCAGTGGAGTAGTCGTAGGCCGTGAGCATGGCCCATTTGTGGCCTTCGGCCTTCCACTTCTGTAGATGCAGGGTGCGGACCTTCGTCCGCGGAGCGGACAATTCGGCTGAGGTGCGTGGTTTGGCCTCGGCAGCCCCGTACACGGTCTGCTCAGACATCGTTGTCCCCCAATTGGGTGGGTCGGGTCGAATCCTCGAGGCCGAAATCGGTCCCCGGGTTCGCTGACGCCCCTCAGTCTGCCACTCTGTGCGCGAGATGTTAAAAGGCCTGTTGAGTGGATTTGCTCACACCCGCCGTCACCGGGCATAGCATTCCGACATGCAACGGCTCAGCGGGCTCGACGCCAGCTTCTTGTACCTCGAGACCGCGCAGCAGCCGCTGCATGTGTGTTCGATCCTCGAACTGGACACCTCGACGATGCCCGGCGGCTACACGTTCGACCGGTTCCGGGACGAGTTGAACATGCGGATCAAGGCGATGCCGGAGTTCCGCGACAAGCTGGCCGACAGCCGGTTCAACCTCGACCATCCGGTGTGGGTGGAGGACAAGGACTTCGACGTTGACCGCCATCTGCATCGCATCGGCCTGCCCGCGCCCGGCGGCCCCCGCGAGCTCGCAGAGATCTGCGGACATATCGCGTCGCTGCCGCTCGACCGCAGCCGCCCGCTGTGGGAGAAGTGGGTGATCGAGAACATCGACGGAACCAACCCGCAGGAGGGCGGGCGTCTCGTGGTGATGACGAAGGTGCACCACGCAGGCGTCGACGGCGTCACCGGCGCGAGCATGATGTCGCAGCTGTGCAGCACCGAACCCGACGCGCCGCCACCGGATCCCGTCGACGGTTCCGGGGACGCAAGCTCACTGGAGATCGCGGTTTCCGGTGCGGTCAAGTTCGCCACCCGGCCGCTGAAGCTGGCCAGCGCGGTGCCTATGACCGTCTCCTCCGTGGTCGACACGGTCCGTCGCGCCCGTTCCGGCCTCTCGATGGCGCCGCCGTTCGCCGCCCCGAGGACGGTGTTCAACGTGAACGTCACCGGGCACCGCAACGTCGCGTTCGCGCAACTGGATCTCGAGGACATCAAGACCGTCAAGAACCACTTCGGGGTCAAGGTCAACGACGTGGTGATGGCGCTGGTCTCCGGCGTGCTGCGCAAGTACCTCGCCGACCGCGGCCAACTGCCGGAGAACTCCCTCGTCGCGATGGTGCCGGTCTCCGTCCACGACAAGTCCGACCGGCCCGGGCGCAACCAGGTGTCGGGGATGTTCTCGCGGCTGGAGACCCACATCGAGGATCCGGCGGCTCGGCTGAAATCGATCGCCGAGGCGAATTCGGTTGCCAAGCAACATAGTTCGGCGATTGGGGCGACGCTGCTGCAGGACTGGACGCAGTTCGCCGCCCCGGCGGTGTTCGGTGTCGCGATGCGCGTCTACGCCTCGAGCCGGCTCAGCGGTGCGCGGCCGGTGCACAACCTCGTCATCTCTAACGTTCCCGGCCCGCAGGTGCCGCTGTACTACCTGGGCTGCGAGGCCAAGGCGATGTATCCGCTCGGGCCGATCTTCCACGGGTCGGGCCTCAACATCACCGTGATGTCCCTGTCCGGTTCGCTGAACGTCGGCATCGTGTCCTGCCCGGAACTGCTGCCCGACCTGTGGGATATGGCCGACGACTTCTCCGCCGCCCTCGACGAGCTGTTGGCCGCCACGCGATAGCGCCCTAGCCAGCGGCGATGAGGGTTCATGGCAGCATGTTGAGCCATGAACGCCAAGATCGGGGTCCTCGCGACCACTGTGCTGCTCGCGGCCACCGGATGCAGCCAACTGGTCGACGGCCGCGCCGTCGTCGCGGTGCCGCCACCAGGCACCCCGATCGAATGGGCCAAATGCCAGACCGAACAGTCCGACGAGTCGCGGATTCCCGCCGACGCCGAGTGCGGCATGTTGTCGGTCCCGGTGGACTACGACGAGCCCGACGGCGACGTCGCCCGCATCGCGATGGTCCGGTTCAAGGCCACCGGCGACAAGATCGGCTCGCTGATCATCAACCCCGGGGGGCCGGGGGAGTCCGGGGTGGAGGCCGCCGCGAGCATCGTCGGCTCGCTGCCCGAGTCGGTGCGCCAGCGCTTCGACCTCGTCGGCTTCGATCCCCGTGGCGTCGCGAACTCCACCCCGGCGCTGTGGTGCAACTCCGACGCCGACAACGACCGGCTGCGCGCCGAACCCCAGGTCGACTACTCCCCGGAGGGGGTCGCCGAGATCGAGAAGGAGACCAAGGAGTTCGTCCAGCGTTGCGAGGACAAGATGGGCAAGGAGTTCCTCGCCAACGTCGGCACCGTCAATGTGGCCAAGGATCTCGAGGCGATGCGCCAAGCGCTCGGTGACGAGAAACTGACCTACCTCGGCTACTCCTACGGCACCCGCATCGGCGCCACCTACGCCGAGAACTACCCGGACAAGGTGCGCGCCATGGTCCTCGACGGGGCGGTCGATCCCAACGCCGATCCCACCGAGGCCAACGTCCGCCAAGCCGCGGCCTTCCAGACCGCGTTCAACGACTACGCCGCCGACTGTGCGCAGAACCCCGCCTGCCCGCTGGGCACCGACCCGGCGAAGGCCAACGACGTCTACCACAGCCTGGTCGACCCGCTGGTGGAAAAGCCGCTGCGAACGCGGGATCCGCGGGGGCTGAGCTACTCCGACGCCATCGTCGGGACCATCCTGCCGCTGTACTCGCCGGACCTGTGGCGGCACCTGACGCAGGCGCTCAGCGAGATGGAGCGGGGCGCCGGTGACACCATGCTCGCGCTGGCCGATCTGTACATGGGCCGCGACGCCCAGGGCCACTACAACAACTCGACCGATGTACGGGTCGCGGTCAACTGCGTGGACAAGCCCGCCGTCACCGACCGCGCGAAGGTCGTCGAGGAGGACCGGCGGGTGCGCGAGGCGGCACCGTTCATGAGCTATGGCGAGTTCACCGGGCACGCACCGTTGGGCACGTGCGCGTTCTGGCCGGTGCCGCCGACGAGCGAACCGCACGAACTTCAGGTGGAGGGGCTGCCACCGACGCTGGTGGTGTCGACGACCAACGATCCCGCGACGCCGTACCAGGCAGGTGTGGAGCTGGCCAAGCAACTCGGTGGGACTCTGGTGACGTTCCAGGGCACCCAGCACACCGTGGTGTTCCAGGGCAACAACTGCGTCGACGACATCGCGGCCAACTACCTCGTCGACCTGACGCTGCCGCCGACCGACACCACCTGCTCCTCGGACTGATCACAGGCGGGGCGTCTTCGGCTGCGCTGTGACCGCTACGGAATCTCCCAGTGGCCGGGGGCGCCGTCGAAGAACGGGTTCTCGAAACCCTGCACCGTCGGAAGCTTCCTCAGCTCATCCGGCGGGATTCCGTAGAAGGGGTTGCGCACCCCGTTGATGGTGGCCGATGCCCTCAGTTGTACCGCGCCGATCTGCTCGCCCGGCAGGCCGAAGTAGTCGTCGATCCCCGGAACGCCCGGCCAGGCGTCGGGCACGACCGACGCAGGGATCTCCCAGTGGCCCGGTGCCTTATCGAAGAACGGGTTTTCATAACCCTGGACCGTGCGCATCTTCTTGAGCTGTCCGGGTGGGATGTTGAAGAACGGATTCGGGACCCCGTTTATGGTTGCCGAGTTCATCAGCTGTCCAGGCGGAATGCGAGCGCCCGGCAGGCCGAAGTAGGCGTCGACGTCGGGCAGGTTCGGCTCCAGCTTGGGCACGTCGACATCGACGACGGGGGCCGGAACAGGCGGCACGTCCACCTTGGGCAGCGGCGGCACCTCGACCGGCGGCACGTTCACGTCGACGTCCGGGACCCGCGGAGCCTCGACCCGTGGCACATTCACCTCGGGTGCCCGCGGTACCTCGACTCGCGGTACCTCGACCCTTGGCACGTCGACCTTGGGAACCGGCGGTGGGCCCGGAATGGGAGGCACCGGCGGGGACGGGAACTTCGGGTCGGCCTGCACGGCGCCCACACCCAACCCGAGTGCGGCGAAGCCCCCCACCGCCCCGGCCAAGCTCATCGATATTGCGGTTTTCTTGAGATTCATGGTCGCTCCTCGCATCGGCTCAGCGGCGCGACCCCCCGAATGAACGCCGACTACCCGCGGGGTGTGCCGTCGAAACCCATGCGACGCCTCAGGGTCGGCTCGCAGCGATCTGGGCGAGCAAATACTCCAGCCGATCGCGCTCGATGGCCGGCTCACTGCCCGCCGCGGCGCTGAGCATGAGCCCGCTGATGAACATCACCGTGAGCAGAGCCCGGTCGTCGACAGCGGAGGGGTCGGCCGCGTCCGGTTGTGATCGCTCCGCGAGCTCTCGGTGCAATCTGAGATAGGTCTGCGAATTGGTATGGAAGACAGCGGATATCGCCGAATCGCGGCTGGCCTGCAGGAGCAACTCGATTCGCGCGCGTGTCCGGGTGAGCCCGGTGCCGGTCAGCGACTTCATCACCACCTCGGCCAGCCTCGCGACGGCGGCCTGCCGGGACGTGTCGACGTGGGCTTCGGTGACCGAACGCAGGTCCGCGAGGTCGAGTTCGGCCACCCGCTCGGCGACGGCGTGGATCAGCGCGGTGCGGGTCCGGAAGTAGTACGACGCGCTCCCATCGGGCACCCCCGCCCGGCGGTCGACTCGCGGATGACTGAGGCCCTTGGCGCCCAGCTCGGCGAGCAACTCGATGCCGGCGTCACACAATTCGCGGCGCCGTTGACGGCTGTCTGGCGCCCGACGCGCGGCCATCTCTACTTCGCGATCGGGCGGATCAGCACTTCTTGCGAGGTGCTGGCCACGGTGCGCCCCGCCGCGTCGCGGATGGTGCCGCGGATCAGCGCACGATGTCCGGTGACGGCCACGGTGTCCTGGGTGTACAGATGCCACTCGTCGAAGCGGACGGGCCGGTGCAGCCACAGCGCGTGATCGAGGCTGACCGCCGCGATCGATGCGTAATCGGCGGGGTGCGGGTGATTGCGCAACGCCATGTCCAGCAGCAGGTAGTCGCTCGCGTACGCCAGCATCGCGCTGTGCAGTGCGGGTTCGTCACCGACGGGGCGGGGCAACCGCATCCAGTGCGACCGGGGCTCGGGCGTCTGCCTGCCACCCAGGAAGTTCGTCGGCTCCGCGATGCGCATCTCCACTGCCGGTGGAACGTCGACCCAGTTCTGCGCGTTCTTCCTCAGCTGCGCGGGGACCTGGTGCACCCAGTGCTGCAGCAGCGGCATCTCCTCCGGAGCCGGGGTGTCGGGCTGCGGGCGCTCGAGTTCGGGTTCGGCGGCATTGGTGTGGAACGACGCAAGGGCGGTGAGCAGGGTGCGGTCGCCTTGGGCGATGGTGACCCGACGGGTCGCCATCGATCGTCCGTCGCGCACGGCCTCGACGGCGATGTCGACCGGCGTGTCCGAGGCGCCGGTCTGGACGAAGTAGGCGTGCAGGGAATGCGGCGCGTGCTCGTCGACGGTGTGCGACGCGGCGTACAGGGCTTGGGCGAGCAGCTGGCCGCCGAAGATCCGGCCGAAGCGGTCTCGTTCGTTGGTCGCCCGAAAGCGGTTGTCGCCCAACGATGTCATTTCCAACGCCCGCTCGAGCGTGTCGAGGGACTCGAGCACCGCCTTCTCCAGCGCGGTTCCCTGCAGCGGGCCGGACAGGTCGGTCAACGGGTCGATCTCATCGGTGGCCATCACGGGTGGATCCTGCCAGATGCTTGCCACCGTTGTCTCTAAGACTTTAGAGTCCGGGGGTGGCCCCTGGAATCCGCCGGCACCCGGTAGCCGTCGCGGGTCATGATGCGGACCGGATCGTTGCCGTCCCAGTCAGAGCAGGCTTCGGAGATGCGGTGCACCTGGTCGAGAAAGCTGGGCGGAGCCTCGACGACCTCCGTGTAGAACCCGAAATCCGCGACGGTGTCGATGTAGGCGACGCGGAAACCGCCACCCGTACTCTGTGCGGCAATCCGATAGCCCAGCGACGCGAAGTGCGCCGTCTTGACATCGTAATATCTTGTGATTGTGGCTATTTGGTGAAACGAGCTCGTTCCGCCCCGACTCCACTCAGAGTAGATGCTGGGTGTGTCGCAATGCTGCTGGATCAATTCGATCTGTACGGGGCCGGCTTGAGCCACCGCGACCTGGATCCGGACCGTGCGGATCTCACCCCCGTAGTTGGCCACCTGATCGGCGACCGGAAGCACGTGGAACGGTCCGACCCCGAACACGCGCGCCCAACTGGCGGCGGCTTCGAGGACATCCAAGACGACGTGCCCGAGTTGAAAGAATCGAAAATCTCCTTCGGGCCAAGGCTGTTCGAACAGATCCATGCGCACGATCATGGCACGGCCGCGCAATGCTGAGCGGGGAACGCGTCCTCATCACGGGACCGGCCGGTCGCATCGCTTACGGCATCACGAGGATGCTGGCTAGGGACAACGAGGTGTGGGGGATTGCCCGGTTCTCCGACCCGGCAGCGCGCGAGGAGGTCGAAGCCCTCAGTGTGACCACCCGCAGCGCCGATCTTTCAGACGGGGATTTCTCCCAGCTGCCAACCGATTTCACCTATCTCCTGCACATCGCCGCCGATTTCGGCGAAGACTACGAGCGTGGGTTACGCGTCAACGCCGAAGGAACCGGGCTGCTGCTGTCCCACTGCCGCGGTGTCAAGGCGGCGCTGGTGATGTCGACGGTCACCGTTTACAAACCCCACCCTGACCCGTGGCACCCATTCCGGGAGAATGATCCGATCGGCGATGCCGGATTGCCCAGCCCGCAACCGTATTCGATCGTCAAGATCGCCGAGGAGGCCGTCGCCAGATACTGTGCACGCGAGTTCGGCATACCCACAGTCATCGCCCGGATGGGCAGCGCGTATGGCGAGCGGGGCGGTCTGCCGCTGTGGCACCTGCAGGCCGTCGCGGACGGACGACCCGTCGTCGCCCGATGGGACCCGTTGCCGTACAGCCCGATCCACTACGACGACATCAACGCCCAGGTTCCGGCGCTGCTGGACGCGGCGAGCGTTCCCGCCACCATCGTCAACTTCGCGGGCGACACCCCAGTGAGCGTCCAGCAGTGGTGCACGTACTTCGGTGAACTTCTCGGCGTGTCGCCGCGGGTGGATGTGCAGCCTGTCCCCGGTGCCTCGGTCGGTTCGGTCGGCGACCACACCAAGCGAACATCGATCACCGGACCCTGCACGGTGGACTGGCGAGACGGCTTTCGCGCGATGGCCGCTCACCACTATCCCGACCGCGTCGAGGCGTGACGCGCATGCGCTATCCCGATCCGCAACAGTTGCTCGACGAAGCGGTCGCCGAATGCGGGCACGCGGACTTTGGACCCGGAGACTTCCGCGAAGGGCTCACCGTGCTGCTGGACAGCCTGCAACGGGACGGCGATCTGGACCCCGCCACCGATGCCGCCGTCATCGGCGATCTGCGCCGCAGGCTGATCAATCGCCTCGAGGTCGAGGCCTATTACCGGGCACACCCCGAGGTCGAGGACGTCGGCATCGAAGGCCCCATCGACATCAACGGGTTGCCGCGCACCGGCACCACCGCCCTTGCTGACATGCTGTCGCTCGATCCGCAGTTCCGGTGCCTGCGCGGATGGGAGCAGTACCAACCCGTTCCGCCGCCGCTGGCCGGCGGCGAGGCGGACGACCCGCGCAGGCAGGCGTTCATCCGGATGCACGAGGAGCGACCCGCCGCGCAAGCCGCCATGCACATCTTCGAGGTCGACGCCACCATGGAGGACACCGAGATCCTCGGGATGGCGTTCCACGGCCAGCAAATGACCTTGCCGGTGGCGGGTTACCGATCGTGGTGGCGGCGCGCCGATCTGACCGAGACCTACGCCTACCACCGCAGGGTCGTGAAGCTGCTCGGGTCGACGTGCCCACCGCAGCTGTGGCTGTTCAAGGCACCTCACCACAAGTTCCACCTGGAGGCGCTCGCTAATGCCTACCCGGACATGCGCTTCGTCATGACACACCGCGACCCGGCCAAGGTCGTGCCGTCCTACACCAGCCTGGTGTCCACGATCTTCCCGCCCGCGGCGGGCGAACGGGACCTGTGTGCCCTTGGCCGCGAGGTGTGCGATCACCTGCGTGAGGGCATGGAGAGCGCCATCGCCGACCGCGCACGCATCGGTGAGGACCGCTTCCTCGACGTACATCATCGCGAGCTGGTCGCCGATCCCAGGGGCACCGTGCGCCGTCTCTATGACTGGCTGGGACTGGAGTTGAAACCCGATGTCGCACAGGCAATTTTCGACTGGCAGGACGCCAACGCCATGGGCGCCAAGGGAACGCATAGGTACACCGCCGAGCAGTTCGGCCTCTCGGTCGACCAGATCCGATCCGACTACGACTTCTACATCCGTCATTTCGAGGTCACGGTGGAGGGCTGACACGATGACCGCATTACCCAGCTGGGACACCCAGATGGAGGCGCTGAAGGGGGTCGCCGACCACCTGCTGGCGACGTGGCGGCCCGACGGCGCCTCCGAAGCCGAAGTGCAGGACATGAACAAGCTCGCCTTGTCGATCCTCGCGTGCGGCTACCTCTGCCACGTCTACACCGACTCGCGGCGGCCGGTGTTCATGCCGCTGTGGAACTACGCGTGCAATCAGGGCGGGCCCAACCCGGACTACGTGTACCTGAGCGCCGAAGTCGACGGGTCGGGCGTCTACGAACTCGTCGGTCGTCGCGGCACAGTGCGGTTCGTCGAGGTCACCCAGCAGGCACCCGGAATGATGAAGAGTCTCAAGGGTGTCGAGCGGCAGATGAAGTTCCAGGCCATCACCCACGACCTGGATGACCTGACGATCGCCGAGGACGGTTCCTTCCGCGTGATCATGTCCGCCGAACGTCCCGACTCCTACGACGGCGACTGGTGGTCGCTCAACCCCGACGTCGGCAAGCTGCTGATGCGCAAATGCGCCTGCGACTGGAACGCAGAGATCGACGCCCAGGTCGCGATCAACCGCCTCGACGACGCAGGTGAGGACATGTCACCTGCCGAGATCGCGCGGCGGTTCTCGGAACTGGGCGACTGGATCAAGGGCATGATCGACTTCGACATGGAGCTGGTCCGGTACTACCGGGAGCACCACGGTTTCAATGTGCTCCTGCGGTCGCAGTGGATCCAGCAGGGTGGTGGCCTGGCCACCAAGCAGGCCTACTACGACGGCATCCATCAGATCGCCGACGAGGAGGCGTTGATCGTCGAGTTCCCCGTGCCGGCCAACTGCTACTACTGGCAGATCCTGGTGGCCGACGACCGGTTCTCGACGGTGGACTGGGTGAACCGGCAATCCAGTCTCAACGACGTTCAGGCGCGGATCGACCCCGACGGCTGGTTTCGCGGCGTGGTGTCCAAGCGCGACCCCGGCGTGCACAACTGGCTCGACAAGGCCGACTGGCCGTGGGGGATCCTGCAGGCACGGTTCTATAAGGCCGAGGAGTTCCCCGACGTCACGGTCACGAAGGTGCCGGTCGCCGACGTGCTCGACCATCTCCCGGAAGGCACACAGGTGCTCACCCCAGATGAGCGCCGAGCCCAGCTGCGGCACCGTCGAACGGGTGCGCAGATGCGCCGGATCTGGTGATCAGCCCATCGAATGCAGCCGCCGTGTAACACCGATTTAACAGCCGGTGCCTACGCTGCGATCATGGATCGGCAGAAGGAATTCGTGCTGCGCACGCTGGAGGAACGCGATATCCGCTTCGTCCGGCTGTGGTTCACCGACGTGCTCGGATACCTCAAGTCGGTCGCGATCGCCCCGGCCGAACTCGAGGGCGCCTTCGAAGAGGGGATCGGGTTCGACGGCTCGTCGATCGAGGGCTTCGCCCGGGTCTCGGAAGCCGATATGGTGGCCCGCCCCGACCCGTCCACCTTCCAGGTGCTGCCGTGGGCCGACGATTCGGGCCGTCATCATTCGGCCCGGATGTTCTGCGACATCACCATGCCCGACAGCTCCCCGTCGTGGGCGGACTCGCGCCACGTGCTGCGCAGGCAGCTGGCCAAGGCCAGCGATCTCGGGTTCTCCTGCTATGTCCACCCGGAGATCGAGTTCTTCCTGCTCAAGCCGGGCGAGGACGACGGCACCCCGCCCGTGCCCGCCGACAACGGCGGTTACTTCGACCAGGCCGTGCACGATTCGGCGCCCAACTTCCGCAGGCACGCCATCGACGCGCTCGAGCAGATGGGCATCTCGGTCGAGTTCAGCCACCACGAAGGCGCGCCCGGCCAGCAGGAGATCGACCTGCGCTACGCCGATGCGCTGTCGATGGCCGACAACGTGATGACGTTTCGCTACGTCGTCAAGGAGGTCGCGCTCGGGGACGGGGTGCGGGCGTCGTTCATGCCCAAGCCGTTCGCCGAACATCCCGGTTCGGCCATGCACACGCACATGAGCCTGTTCGAGGGCGACACCAACGCGTTCCACAGCCCCGACGACCCGCTGCAGCTCTCCGACGTCGCCAAGTCGTTCATCGCCGGGATCCTCGAGCACGCCAAGGAGATCAGCGCCGTCACGAACCAGTGGGTGAACTCCTACAAGCGCCTCGTGCACGGCGGTGAGGCGCCGACGGCGGCGTCCTGGGGGGCGGCGAACCGCTCGGCGCTGGTGCGCGTGCCGATGTACACCCCGCGCAAGGCCTCGTCGCGGCGCGTGGAGGTGCGCAGCCCCGACTCGGCGTGCAACCCGTACCTGACGTTCGCGGTGCTTCTGGCTGCGGGGCTCCGCGGTATCGAGAAGAACTACGTGCTGCCTGCCGAGGCCGAGGACAACGTGTGGACGCTGACCCCCGAAGAGCGCAGCGCGATGGGCTATAAGGAGCTTCCCGGCAGCCTCGGCGCCGCGCTCGAGCAGATGGAGAACTCCGAACTTGTCGCGGAGGCCTTGGGCGAGCACGTCTTCGACTACTTCCTGCGCAACAAGCGCGCGGAGTGGGAGAACTACCGCAGCCATGTCACACCGTTCGAGCTGAAGGCCTACCTGTCTCTGTAGGTGGTTAGCCGACATAGGTGCTGCGCTACCTTTTAGGCGTGGCCAAACCAGCGACGCAGCGTCCGAAGCTGCCGAGCGCAGGCCGGTTGGGGCTCGTCGAACCCACCGCGCCCGCGGAACTCGACCTGTTGGGTTGGAACACCGACGCGCACGTCGAGCTTCTGTGGTCGTTGTCGCGTGCCCCCGACGCCGATACCGCGCTGCGCACGATGGTCCGGTTGGCCGAGGCGTTGGGCGATGGCTGGGACGAACTCAACCGGGCTCTGCTCACCGACAAAAGCCTGCGGGGCCGGCTGTTCAGCCTGCTGGGTTCCTCGTTGGCCCTCGGTGACCACCTCATCGCGACTCCGGAGAACTGGCGGTTGCTCGCCGGTGACGTCGCCCTGCCGACCCGTGACGCGCTGCGCGAGATGTTCGTCGCGCTGGCCGACGAGGCGTCCGACACGTCGACCGCGCTGCAGCCGCTGCGCAAGCTCTACCGCGACCGGGTGCTGGTGCTGGCCAGCCTGGACCTGGCACCGACGGTGGAGAACGAACCGGTCCTGCCCTTCCCGACCATCGGCGAGCACCTGTCGGACCTCGCCGACGCGGCACTGGCCGCCGCGCTGCACCTCGCGATCAAGACGACCGGGGGCGAGTCACCGCCCCGGATCGCGATCATCGCGATGGGCAAATGCGGTGCGCGCGAACTGAACTACGTCAGCGACGTCGATGTCATCTTCGTCGCCGAGCCCGCTGACGCGTTGGCTACCCGGGTGGCCGGCGAGCTGATGCGGTTCGCGGCCGACGCGTTCTTCGAAGTCGACGCGGCGCTGCGGCCCGAAGGCAAACACGGCCAGCTGGTGCGCACGCTGGACTCGCACGTCGCCTACTACGAGCGCTGGGCCAAAACGTGGGAGTTCCAGGCATTGCTGAAGGCGCGGCCGGCCGCGGGCGACCCTGAACTCGGTCAGGCGTACGTCGACGCCCTGATGCCGATGGTGTGGACGGCCAGCGAGCGCGAGGACTTCGTCCCCGAAGTGCAGGCGATGAGGAGGCGGGTCGAGGAGCTCGTGCCTGCAGGGCAACGCTCGCGGGAGATCAAACTGGGCACCGGCGGGCTGCGCGACGTCGAATTTGCCGTGCAGCTCCTGCAATTGGTGCACGGCCGCAACGACGAGCGGCTGCACGTCGCGTCGACCGTGGCCGCGCTGGCCGCACTCGGTGAGCGCGGATACGTCGGGCGCGACGACGCCGCCAACCTCACCGCGTCGTATGAATTCCTGCGCCTGCTCGAGCACCGGCTACAGCTGCAGCGGATGGTGCGCACCCACCTACTTCCCGACGAGGACGACGACGAGTCGCTGCGTTGGCTGGCCAGGGCCGCGCACGTGCGGCCCGACGGCACGCGCGATGCGCTTGGCGTGTTGCGCGAAGAGCTCAAGCGCCAGAGCCTGCGGGTGTCGCGGTTGCACGAAAAGCTGTTCTACCAACCGCTTCTGGAGTCGGTCGGTCAACCGGCAGTGAGCATTTCGGACGGGATGACCCAGAAGGCCGCCGAGCGACAGCTGGCCGCGCTGGGTTACGAAGGCCCGCAGAGCGCGTTGACGCATCTGGCCGCCCTGACGGGCAGCAGCGCCCGCCGGGGCCGCGTGCAGCAGGTGCTGTTGCCCACGCTGCTCAACTGGCTTTCGGACACGCCCGATCCCGATGCGGGGCTGCTGTCCTACCGCCGCATCAGCGATGCCCTGTCCGAACAGCGGTGGTTCCTGGCGACGCTGCGCGACGAGGGGGCCGTCGCCAAGCGCCTCATGCAGGTGCTCGGCACCTCGGCGTACGTCCCGGAATTGCTCATGCGGGCGCCGGAAGTCATCCAGTCCTACGCCGACGGTCCGAGCGGGCCCAAGCTGCTCGAGGCCGAACCCGAAGCGGTGGCACGGGCTCTGGTCGCTTCGGCCGCACGGTATTCCGATCCGCAGCGAGCCATCGCGGCGGCGCGTACATTGCGCAGGCGTGAGCTCGCGCGCATCGCGTCGGCCGATTTGCTCGGCATGCTCGAAGTCACCGAGGTGTGTCGCGCGCTGACCTCGGTGTGGGTGGCGGTGCTGCAGGCCGCGCTGGAGGCGGTGATCCGCGCCCAGACGACCGACAAGGGTCCGCTGGCCCGCATCGCGGTGATCGGCATGGGTCGGCTGGGCGGTGGCGAGTTGGGCTACGGCTCCGACGCCGACGTGATGTACGTGTGCGAACCCGAAGAGGGCGTTGAGGAATCGGCCGCGGTGAAATGGGCGGTGACGGTCGCCGAGCAGGTGCGCGCCCTGCTCGGGACGCCGAGTTCGGATCCGCCGCTGGAGGTCGACGCGAACCTGCGCCCCGAGGGCCGCAACGGCCCGCTGGTGCGCACCCTGTCCTCGTATCAGGCCTACTACCAGCGCTACGTCCAGACGTGGGAAGTGCAGGCGCTGCTGCGGGCCCATCGCGTGGCCGGCGACCTCGACCTGGGGGAGCGGTTCCTGCTGATGATCGACAAGATCCGTTACCCACCCGGCGGTGTGTCTGCCGAAGCGGTGCAGGAGATCCGGCGGATCAAGGCGCGGGTGGACGCCGAACGGCTGCCGCGCGGAGCCGACCCGAACACCCACACCAAACTCGGACGCGGCGGCCTCGCCGATATCGAGTGGACCGTGCAGCTGCTGCAGTTGCGCTATGCGCACAAGGTGCCCGCGCTGCACAACACCTCGACGCTGCAGTCGCTGAACGCGATCGGCGCCGCGGAACTGATCGCCGAGGGCGACGTCGAACTGCTGCGGCAGGCCTGGCTGACGGCGACCAGCGCGCGTAACGCGCTGGTGCTGGTGCGGGGTAAGCCGACCGATCAGCTGCCCGGGCCCGGGCGGCAGCTGAACGCCGTCGCGGTGGCCGCGGGGTGGGACACCGACGACGGGGGAGAGTTCCTCGACAATTACCTGCGGGTGACGAGGCGTGCAAAAGCAGTGGTGCGCAAGGTTTTCGGAGGATAGGTTCAACGAATGAGTATCTACGTCGGGTCGACTTGAATAGCGACTAGAAGTACGAGTCGGGCTGACGAAGTCGTCGGCAGCGCCATTATTTGTTGATGCACCGGCCGCCGATCTACGGTATGCCGATTGTAGGCGGATCGCCAACGAGGGTCGGACTTTGTAGAAGAAGCATGTTGGTATTGTCGGGCCATTCTTCGGGATTCTCGACGAGAGTGAAGATGTCTCCGTTTTTCACGGCGAACAGCAACAGCTTGCCGGTGCTTGGCGGGTTCACACCATAGAAACTCTTGGCGAAGTTCTTCGCGACCTGTGCGGTCATTACGAGGGCCCCATGCTGCCTTTCATAGGCAGCCCTGATCTCCTGCATTGATAACTCTTCTTCGGTGTAATTGAAGTCGTATAACCAGGAGTTATACACCTCAGTGGGTATCTCGTTATCGAAGATGTAGCCACCGACCTGGCCGGGTATCCGGGTGTGGAACAGTTCTTCGGGGAAAGTGCCAGGCCGGAAAGCCACCACCGCATAGGTGACATACGCCCCCGCTGGAGGGACGTAATCGTATTTGATGTGGATGCTTTCCCCGAGTTCCATCTTCCGATAGCCGATTACGTAGCCATTACCGGTGAAGTCGTCCTCCAGAGGATTGAGAAGTGAGACGACATACACCTCCGGGGTAACCATCGAATCCGTCTCTGGGTCATAGACCTGAGGTGGTTGCCCGGTGAGAGTCCAGTGTTGGACCTGATACTCCCAATGGTCTCCCTCAAGGAACGGCTTCGGCTCGGTCCTTAACACCTGGATGTCGACGAGGTTGAACCCGACGTCCTTGGCTGAACTTGCCTCTTTCCTCTGGAGGAGGTTGACGAACCGGACTGGGCTCGACACGCCGGGTGGGGTGAAACCGGCGGGGATCAGTTGGATGGTCACCGGGATGGCGATTGTATTGCCGTAGCTGTCTGTCGCTGTGACGAAGACAACCACGCTGTCCGTCTGGGGAGTTTCCCCGGCAAAGTCTCGCGCGTCGGAGTTGGGTGTGAACACGAAGCCGCCGTCGGGGTTGACGACCAAGGTACCGAACGGCCCCGTCGTTGAACCTCCGTATGTCGTCGTGCCACCAGGATCGCTGGCGGGCGGCGGAACCGACACACTTCCGGAGATTGCGCCTGTGACGTAATTCGTAGTGTGCACAGTGTATTGCGGGGTCAAGTTTGGACCGGGACCCTGACCGGGTGGCTGGCCCGGCGGCGGCGTGCTCGCCGTCGGATCCGGAATGTCCGGTTTGGCGAGTTTCACTACGGCTACCGTCGAGCTGCCGAGGAGCACGTACAGGCGTTTGCCGTCGCTGCTGAGGGCCATGTCCACCGGATCGATGAGAGAGTCGATTGGAACAGTGCCGAGAACGGTCGAGGTCTGCCGGTCAAAGATAGCCACACCGTCGACAGAGGGGCTGTAAATCCCCTTGACTCCGATGGCGAATCCCCGCGTGTCGACGGGGATGCCGTCGGCGTCCAGCGGCAGCGTCGTCACGGTGCCGTTTTCTATGACTGAATATGAGTTAGCGTGTGCGACGTAGGCACGGCCTCCCCGCACGACTATTGACTGCGGCGCCTCCTCGAGCTCTATAGCGTCGATGAACTCGCCGCTGATCGCGTCGTATATGAACACCCTGTCGTCGTACGCCGAGGCTACGTAAACGAGACCATCCTCGCTGATCGCCGACTGAACGGTGGCGGCGACTCCGCCCATAACGATTTGGGCGATTGGGTCTCCAGTCGCGGCATCGTAAACTCCCCATACGCCGTTGCCGGCTACGTAGACCCTTGAGCCGAACACCTCAATGTATGGATCCAACATCCCGACGCCAACAGAGAAGGACGATTCGACCACGCCCGGCGATGGCTCGATCGGCAGGGTGTTGACGGTGATTTCGACCGGCGGGTTGTGTCCGTCGGACACCGCGACGGTGAACGAGTCCGCGCCTGGACCCGACCCGAGGTAGGCGGCGAGGGTGGCTTCCGGGTTCGGACGGTATATGAAGGCTCCGTCGGAGCCGAGGTCGATCTCACCCCGCAACGGTGCGCCGGTGAGGGTGTAGGTCAACGTATCGTTGTTGGGATCAGTGGCATTGAGGTTGCCGCTGACCGCACGACTCGCGTCGGGTGCGCCAAACGTCGCCATCGCGGTCGGTGGCGCATTAACCGGGCTGATCGTGGCTTGGTGCACCACGGCGTTGCTTGGGAGGTTGCCGTCGGTGACTGTGAACGCGACGGTGCGTGGTGTCGGGGTGGGTGTGGCGCTGGTGTTGGTGTAGGTGATCGCGCGCAGCGCGGCCTGGTAGCTGGCGACGCTGGAGGCGCCGGTCAGGGTAAGCACACCGGTGCCAGCATTGTAGGCCGCGGTGATGCCGTTTTGCGGATTGGGCGTCAGGGCGAGGACGTCTCCGTCGGACTGGAACCCGCCGGTGATGGCGACGGTGGCGCCGGTGAGGATTTCGCCGTCTGGGTCGGACACTGTGATGGTGGGATCCAGCCTGACCGTTGTGTTTGGCGGCACGGCGACGTTGCCGCTGGTGCTCGACAGGGCGGGTGCGTCGTTGACCGCGGTGACGGTGATGGTCTTGGTCGCCGCTGCACTGGTGGCAACACCGTCACTAATTGCGAAGATGAAAGTCTTGCTTGTCTCCGGGGCATCGCTTGTTGACGTGAACGTGACACTGCGCAGCGCCTGCTGGTAGTTGGCCACACTGGAAGTGCCGGTCAGCGCGAGCACTCCGGTGAATTCGTTGTAAGTGGCGGTGATGCCGCTGCCCGCGGGTGCGGTAAATGCCAGGGTGTCACCCAGTTGCACCTCGTCGAGTCGCACGGTGGCCCCCGTCAGCGACGCCGAATCGGTGTCAATCAGTGTCAGGCCGCCATCGACTGCCACGGGTGCGGATTGCTCGGTGTACAAGGTGTTGCCGACAGTGGTAATGATTTGGGGTGCAACGTTGTTCGCGGTGGTCGAGACGACCTTGGTCGCGATCTGACTGACGTCCGCACCATCACTGATCTGGAATGCAATAGTCCGTTCCGTTGGCGGATTCCCGCTGGTGTTCTGGTAGGTCACCGACCGCAGCGCGGCCTGATAATCGGCCACGGACGCGGTGCCGGTCAGCACCAGGATTTCGGCCCGTTGGTCAGCGTCGATGATGCCGCTGCCCGCGGGTGCGGTAAATGTCAGCGTGTCGCCGTCACTCGGCGAAACGATCGCGACGACGGCAGCCTCGAGCGTCGATGAGTCCGGATCGGTGATGGTCAGGCCACTGTCGATGACCGCCGGTGATCCTAGGTGAAGCGTCGTAGCGCCTGGGCTGTTGGTGAGCCGTGGCGCGTCGTTTTCGGCCTCCACCGAGATGGACTTGGTCGCCGGTGAACTGGCCGCTATCCCGTCGTTGACCTTGAAGGTGATCACCTTGGTCGCGACGGGGGCATCGGTGGTTGACGCGAACGTGACGGAGCGCAGCGCTTGCTGGTAGTTGGAAACACTCGAGGTGCCGGTCAGCGTTAGCACGCCTGTCATGTTGTTGTAGCTGCTCATAATGCCGCTGCCCGCGGGGGCGGTGAACGCCAACGTGTCACCGGACTGGAAGCCTGTGGATATCTCCGCGACTGCACTCGACAGGGTTGTCGAATCAGCATCGCTGATGCTTAACCCGTTGTCGACCTCCACGGGCTGCTGCTGCTCGATGTAGTCGGTAGGGCCGGCCGAAGTTGTCACCGCAGGTGCCAGATTGCTGACGGTGACTGCGACTTGGTGGTTGACGGCATTGCTTGAGACGTCGCCGTCGGTGACGGTGATGGAAACGGTGCGTGGGTTGGTGATGGGGGTTGTGTCGGTATTGGTGTATGTGACGGCGCGCAGGGCAGCTTGGTAGTCGGCGACGGTGGCGGGGCCGGTCAAGGTAAGCACTCCGGTGGCCGCGTTGTAGGTGCCGGTGATCCCGCTTTGTGGGTTGGGACTCAACTCCAAGACGTCCTCGCCGGTTTGCAGACCAGACGTGATGGTGACGGTGGCCCCAGTCAGGGTGGTGTCGTCGGGGTCGGTGATGGTGATCATCGAGTCCAGGGTGACCGGTGTGCCTGGGGCGGTGGTGACATCGCCGCTGCTGCTGGAAAGTGTGGGTGCATCGTTGACCGCGGTGATGGCCAGGGTTTTGGTGGCGGTGGTGCCGGGGGTGGTGCCGTCGGTGACGGTGTAGCTGATGGTGCGTGTGGCCGGTGGGGTGTCGCTGGTGTTGTGGTAAGTGACTGAGCGCAGCGCGGTTTGGTAGTTGGCCACGCTGGAGGTGCCGGTGAGGGTCAGCACTCCGGTCGTTTTGTTGTAGCTGCCGGTGATGCCGCTGCCCGCTGGTGCGGTGAAGTCAAGTGTCTCAGCGGAATTCGGGCTACCGATGGTCACCGTTGCCCCGGTCAGGTTCGCGGAGTCCGCGTCGCTGAGGGTGAGGCCGGTGTCGACTGCTGTGGGGGCGGCCTGCTCGGTGTAGTTGGTGGCGCCCGCCGACGTGGTGATTGTCGGCGCGTCATTGACTGCGGTGACCGCGACGGTTTTGGTTCCCGCAGCGCTGGGAGTGGTGCCGTCGGTGACGGTGAAGCCGATGGTGCGCGTCGCGGACGGGGTATCGCTGGTGTTGTGGTAGGTGACCGAGCGCAGTGCGGTTTGGTAGTTGGCCACGCTGGAGGTGCCGGTGAGGGTCAGCACTCCGGTCGTGTTGTTGTAGCTGCCGGTGATGTTGCTGCCCGCTGGTGCGGTGAAGTCAAGTGTCTCAGCCGAACTCGCACTGCCGATGGACACCGTCGCGCCAGTCAGTGTCGTGTTGTCTGGGTCGGCGAGCGTCAGTCCACTGTCGATCGCCTTCGGCGCGGACTGTTCGGTGTATGAGGTGGCACCCGCCGACGTGGTGACCGTGGGTGCGTCGTTGACACCGGTGACGGCGACGGTTTTGGTCCGCGGTGTGCTGGCGGCGGTGCCGTCGGCGACGGTGAAGGTGACGGTGCGCGTCGCGGGCGGGGTGTCGCTGGTGTTCTCGTAGGTGACCGAGCGCAGCGCGGTTTGGTAGTTGGCGACGCTGGACGACCCGGTGAGGGTCAGTTGTCCCGTGGCACTGTTGTAGTTACCGGTGATGCCGCTGCCCGCTGGCGCAGTGAACGCAAGTGTTTCAGCGGAATTCGGGCTACCGATGGATACCGTTGCGCCGGTCAGCGTGCTGTTGTCGGCGTCGGCGAGCGTCAGTCCGCTGTCGATCGTCTTCGGCGCCGCCTGCTCGGTGTAGGAGGTGGCACCCGACGAGGTGGTGACCGTCGGTGGCTGGTTCGGGGCGATCGGAGCGATGGCCACATTGACCGTGACGGTTCCAGTACCCCCGTAGCCGTCGGAAATCGTCACGGTGAACGTGTCCGTCTTAGCGGTCTTGGCTGCTTTCGGAACGCTCGCGGCTTGGCGAGCTTCGAGGGTTGGTGTGTACGTGAAGGTGTCGTTGGCGCTGTTGTACGCGATCGACCCTTTGCTGGTTGTCAGCGGGCCACTGAAGCTCAGGTCGTCACCGTCGCGGTCTCTCGCAGTAAGGGTTCCCGTCACCTCGCCCGTCACCGGATTCGGCTTCCCCAGCGACACAGCGCCGTTGGTGGGCGCCGAATTAGCAGGAAGAATCGTGACGGAAACCGGAACCTGCACGGAGTTTCCCTGGCCGTCATCGACCGTGACGGTGAAGTTGTCTTCGCCGGCACCCGTCAGGGCCGCGTCGGGAGCCGCAGCGTTGTGGCGGGCGACAGTAGTGGGCGTATAGGTGACTCTGCCCTTCCTGTCGACGACCACGCTGCCTTTGGCCGTCATGGTGGATCCGGCGTAGGTGAGACGATCACCTTCGGGGTCGTTCGCGATCAACTGGCCCTTGATCACACCGGTCTTGGTGGGCGAGGACGCCACGAAATCCACCGTAGGGGCGCCGTTCGCGGCGGCGGCGAGCATGAGGCTGTTGTCGATATCGTCGATCTTGAAAGTTTCGGCCTCGGCTATGTCCGGGCCGGCGCCGAACCGACGGCTCGCAGCCGCCGCCAGCACCCACATGACAGGGGAGTTCACCGGAAGCTCCGGCGAGCCTGACGAGAAGGCGTCCAACAGCGTCGCGAGCACCCGAGTTACCACACTTGCCGGCTCGGTGGGTGTTGTCGGCGCTGCGCCGACCACGATGGACCCACTGGCGGGCACCGTGTGGGCTAGGGAAGTGACAATCGGCTCGATACGCGCGCCGAGAAGCGGCGTCGAATTCACGACTGGGACGGCTATCCGAGCCGGCGGATCGTTGAACGAAGTGAATGACGCCGGGGGTTCGATGCTCATCGCGACTGCGCCTAGCGGCCTACCATCGTCTTTCACAGTAACGACGGCTTCCGATTGGCTCCGCTTCGGCGCCGCTTCAGGAAGCGGCTCGGAGATCATGGGTTCAGGAATCTGGGGCGGCGCTGGCTGTGCGCTTGAGCCGGGCTCTTCTTCATCGCTTGTGCCCTTTGCGACCGTCTCCTCAGCCGACTCGTCGTCCTGCTTAGTCTGGCCGTCGTTTTGGCTAGTCTGGGCGCCGCTGCGAACCTCCCCGTTCGCCGAGATGACAACACCATCGTCGAGCTTTAGAGAGCCTTTCGAGTCGGCTGGCGGCTCAGGGGGTGCTGCGATTCGTTCGTCGGACGAGGCATCCGGCTGTTGCGCGGCTTTGGGCAGGTCCGTAGCAGTCTCTGCCTCCGGGGAATTCACCGAATTCGTCTGCTGACTTTCGTTATCTGTACCGACCGAAGCGCTGTCATCTTGAGCCCATACCACGCCTGTGCCGCTTGCCATAGCTACGCCCACGCCCAACGCGACGGCCAACGCCCCGACCCGACCGACATGCTTTGCGTAGCCCATGACGCCCCCTTATTGATACAGCTGGTCCAGGGCCGGACGCTACCTGTGAATTTGCTTGGAGGAATCGGGTGTTTCCCTATTCTGACGCCTAGGAAAAGGAAACCCTTCTGTTGGCAAACATCGGATTCACGGTTTCTCTTTCTCAAGATGCGGCGAACGCATGTTGCTGAATACCTATGAAGAAATGTTGCTGAGGCAATAATTCGGCTCGGCATTTTATTGAGAAGGAAATTTTCGATGTCACAGCCGCTCGAGACCAACCCGGTCGGATTCCGGTGGGGAGGGCACTCGACGAGTGGCTGAGTGCGCACCGGCCAGTTGCTCTTTATAGTGTTCGATGCGTGAGCATGGATTTCGGGTTCGACGTGATCACCGACGAGGAGTACGAGCGCCAGCGTGCGCTGTACGGTCCGCTGACCGAGGCAGTGCGCCGACTGATCTATGCGAGCCTGCACACCGAGATCGACGAGACCGCCGTCGCGGACGCGCAGGCCAAGATCGAGGCCGTCACACAGATTCTCGAGAGCACACAGCGCCCGGTGTCCTCCACCCTGCGGCACGAGGTCACCGGCCGCCCGCTGGCGTGGGCGAATCCCGCTGTGGGACTGCGTAATGCGATCGCACCGCCGATGGTGATCCACCACGAACAGGATGGTCGCTGCTGGAGTGAGTTCACGCTGAGCGGCGCCTATGAGGGGCCGCCGGGGTGGGTGCACGGTGGCATCTGCGCGTTGGTGCTCGATCATCTACTGGGCGAGGCCGCCAGTGACGGCCTTACCCAGCCGAAGTTCACCGGCACCATCTCGCTGCGTTATCTGCGCGGCACACCGCTTGGACCGCTGCGTGCGGAGGCGTTCGTGGAACGGTCCGAGGGGGTCAAGACGTTCGCCCGCGGATATCTGCTCGACGCACAGGGGGCCACGGTGGAGGCTGAGGGTGTGTTCATCCAGCCGGCGTGGGCGAGGGACGCCGGATGAAGTTCTATGTCAGCCTGGCTTTCCTCGACGCCGCAGAGGTCGTCGAGATCGCCAAGGCGGCAGACGACCTCGGCTACGAAGGCCTCGGCATCCCGGATCACGTCGTCAACCTCGAGACGTTGGAGACCCCGTACCCCTACACCAAGGACGGCAGCAGGCGCTGGGAGCCGTTCACCGACTGGCCCGATCCGTGGGTGCTGATCGGCGGGCTGGCCCTCGTCACGTCACGGTCGCGGTTCGTCACCACGGTGTATCTGCCCGCGATGCGCGACCCCTACTCGGCGGCGAAGGCGATCGGCACCGCAGCCGTCCTGGCCGGCGGCCGACTCGAACTCGGCATCGGCGTCGGCTGGTGTGAGGAGGAGTTCACGCTGATGGGTCAGCAGTTCGCGCGGCGCGGTAAACGCACCGACGAGATGCTCGAGCTGATGAAGGAACTCTGGAAACCGGGCTGGACGGAGTTCGACGGTGCGTTCTACACAACGCCGAAGCTGGAGATGGAGCCGACACCGCCGCCGATCCCGGTGTACGTCGGCGGGCTCTCCGATATCGCGCTTCGCCGCGCGGCGCGCCACGACGGCTGGATCGGCGATCTGATCACCACCGACCGTGCCCTCGAACGTGTCGCCACGCTGCGCGATCTACGCGCCGAAAAGGGTTTGACCATGGACGGTTTCGAGGTGCTGACCCCGCTGACCGACGCGTTCACCCCCGATCATTTCGACCGCGCGGAAGCAGGCGGCATCACCGGCATCATCACCATGCCGTGGATGTTCTACGCCGGCCCGCAGGCTTCGTTGGCCGAGAAGATCGACGGGATGAAGCGGTTCCGCAAGGACCTTCGGCTCGACAGCTAACCCCAGCCAGCGATCACGTCACCGCCGGAAGCGGCTCAGCAGGCCGCGACGCCGAACCGGCGCAGCAGTGGCGGCCGGCCCCGCAGTGGCGGCCGGTGCGGCGGTGCCGGTGACCACGCGTCCGGGCGCCGCGCCACCGACTCGGGTGCGGCGGCGGGCGTCGGCCGACCAGGCACCTGGACCGGTCGTCGCCAAGAGCAGGAACGCAAAGCAGTACAGGATCGCCGCCTCGCCGCCGTTGCCGCCCATCTGCGCGTCGAACGGCCAGAAGCTGGCGGCCGGGCCTTCCAGCGGTGGCCAGTGCATCCAGAAGTACGCGACGGCCATGTGGCCCGCGGCGATGAACGCGGCGATCCGCGTGAAGAGACCCACGGTGATCAGCAGGCCCGCGACGAATTCGATCAGCCCGGCCCACCACGCGGGCCAGGTTCCAACCGGTACGGCCGCACCGAGGGGCCAGCCGAAGAGCTTCATCGAGCCGTGCAGTGTGAAGAGCAGACCGAAGATGATCCGGAAGATGCTCAGAACAGGTGAGGAGTATCTGGCAAGACGGGCATCGAAGGTGGTCGTCATGCGCGTTTACCCTACGCGCAGACGCACTTCGGGCCGGGCGATTTGACTCGCCCGGCCCGAAGTGTCGACTGCTGTTTACCGGTTACACGTCGAAGTACAGCGCAACCTCGTACGGATGCGGCCGGATCTGGATCGGCATGATCTCGTTCTCCCGCTTGTAGGAGATCCACGTCTCGATCAGGTCCTCGGTGAACACCCCGCCCTCGGTGAGGTAGTCGTGGTCCTCTTCGAGTTTGTCGATGACCGCCGACAGCGAGGTGGGCGCCTGCGGAATGTTGGCGGCCTCCTCCGGCGGCAGCTCGTAGAGGTCCTTGTCGACCGGCGTCAGCGGCTCGATCTTCTTCTTGATCCCGTCGATGCCTGCCATCAGCATGGCCGCGAACGCCAGGTACGGGTTGCCCGAGCTGTCCGGGCAGCGGAACTCGAGGCGCTTGGCCTTCGGATTGTTGCCGGTGATCGGGATACGCACACACGCCGACCGGTTGCGCTGGCTGTACACCAGGTTGATCGGCGCCTCGTAGCCCGGAACCAGCCGCTTGTAGGAGTTCACCGTCGGGTTGGTGAACGCCAGCAGCGACGGCGCGTGGTGCAGGATGCCGCCGATGTAGTGGCGGGCGAGGTCGGACAGTCCCGCGTAGCCGGACTCGTCGTGGAACAGCGGCTGGCCGTCCTTCCACAGCGACTGGTGCGCATGCATACCGGAGCCGTTGTCACCGAACAGCGGCTTGGGCATGAACGTCACCGTCTTGCCGGCCTGCCAGGCGGTGTTCTTGATGATGTACTTGAACAGCAGCACATCGTCGGCCGCATGCAGCATGGTGTTGAACTTGTAGTTGATCTCGGCCTGGCCCGCGGTGCCGACCTCATGGTGGCCACGCTCGAGAACGAAGCCCGCGTTCTGCAGGTTGGTCGCCATCTGGTCGCGCAGGTCGACGTAGTGGTCGTAGGGCGCGACGGGGAAGTAGCCGCCCTTGGGCCGGACCTTGTAGCCGCGGTTGGGGCTTCCGTCGGCCTCCAGCGGCTCACCGGTGTTCCACCAGCCCGACTCCGAGTCCACCTCGTAGAAGGTGCCGTTGATCCTCGAGTCGAAGGTCACCGAGTCGAAGATGTAGAACTCGGCCTCGGCGCCGAAGTACGCGGTGTCGGCGATGCCAGTGCTGGCCAGGTAGTTCTCCGCCTTGCGTGCGACGTTGCGGGGATCGCGCGAGTAGGCCTCGCGGGTGAACGGATCGTGCACGAAGAAGTTCATGTTCAGCGTCTTGGCGGCGCGGAACGGGTCGATGCGTGCGGTCTCGGGATCCGGAAGCAGCATCATGTCGGATTCGTGGATCGACTGGAAGCCGCGGACCGACGAGCCGTCGAAGGCCAGGCCGTCCTCGAAGACGTCCTGGGTGAAGGCCGAAGCCGGGATCGAGAAGTGCTGGACGACGCCGGGCAGATCACAGAATCGGATGTCGACGTACTCGACTTCCCCGTCCTTGATGAGCTTGAGAATGTCGTCGGCCGTCTTTTCTGCCACTGAGTTGTCTCCTTTATCCAGTAACTCGCGCGTTGACGCTAAGGACACGATGTTGCACGGTCGTCAACCGAATGTTGCGCTGAAGTTACGCAATCACATCAGGGCCAGTCGCAGGCGGCCAATGGACTTCTTTTCAGTCCCATATCCTTCAGTGTATGGCCCGCACACTCGGGTCCTGGCTGTCGGGACCGGATCCGACCAGCGACGCGGGACCCAACGACTATCCCGGCAAGCGCCTCGGTTTACCGGAGACCGGCCCCGGGTCCATCGCCCGGTTCGGCAGGCGAATCGGCGCGCTGATGCTCGACTGGTTCATCGCATACGGGCTGGTGGGGCTCGCCGTGAACCTCGGATTCATCAGCAAGGACGATCTCCTGTACTCACCGCTGGGGTCGACGTCCATCGCGGCGGTGTGGCTGCTGCTCGGCATCGTCTCGGTGCGGTTGTACGGCTTCACCCCCGGGCAGTGGGCGCTCGGTCTGCGGGTCGCCTCGGTCGACCACCGCCAGCACGTCGGCGTCGGCCGTGCCGCGGTGCGCGGGCTGCTGGTGTTCTTCGTCATACCCGCGCTGTTCACCGATAGGGACTTCCGCGGCTACCAGGACCGCTTCAGCAACACGGCGGTGGTCCGGCGGTAGGGCCGCGCTGTTCCGTTACCGTTCCTGCGCGCGATTCTGAAGTTGTGCTCGAAACACCGGCCGGATCTCGCACAGAAGTTCACTTTCGGCGGCCGAACGTCACACCTCGTGGCGGATCTGGCCGTTCATCATCGTCATCGTGACGTTCGCCCCGGCGATGTCGTGCGGGTCGATCGCGAGGATGTTCTCGCTCACGACGATCATGTCCGCGAGCTTGCCGACCTCGAGCGAACCCACCTTGTCGTCCATCCGGATCTGATAGGCCGCGCCCAGCGTGTTGGCGTGCACCGCCTCCGCGACGGTCAGCCGTTGGTTCGCGGGCGCCAGCACCGGCGCATCCGGTTGGCCGATCAGCTGACGGGTGACACCGATCTGGATCGCATCGAGCGGTTTGTAGGTCGAGAAATAGCCCGCGGCCGGCCAGTCGGTACCCAGCGAGATGCGCCCGCCCGACTTCAAGACGTCTTGGGGGCGATACATCAGGTTCTGTCGTGGTGGCCCGTACCGGGCAGCCATGTTCTGCAGCGTGTCCGGATCGGCGGACATCCAGTTGGCCGAGAACTGGGCGACGACGCCGAGTTGGCCGAAGCGACGGCTGTCGGGGTCCTCGACGTAGACCAGATGGGCGATCGCATGCCTGCGGTCGCGCGGGGGATTGGCGGCCGCGGCGCGCTCGATCGCATCGAGGGCGACGCGGGCGGTGCGTTCCCCGCAGGCGTGTACGTGCACGTCGAAACCCGCGGCGTCGATCTGACCGATGAGCTGGTGCCACTGCTGCTCGGTGAACGGGGACCCGCCCGTGGAATCGGGTTTGTCCGCATAGGGCTCGATAAGCCATGCGGTGTATCCGCCCTGTGTTCCGTCACCGACGATCTTGACGACGTCGGCGCGCACCAGGTCGGTCGTAAACCGATCCCTGATGTCGGTCATCGCCTGTACGACGTCGTCCACCGGCGCCGATCGCACGCTGTACGAGGCCACCACGCGGAACGGCAGCTGACCGCGGTCCTCGACGTCGGTGTACAAGCCGATCAGCGCGCCCTGATCCGAGCCGATGGGTGGCACGCCGGCGTCGAACACCGACGTGATGCCGGCCGCGGACGCCTTGGGCAGCCATTCTTCGAGCAGCCGCCCCATGGTCTGCGGTGAGATCGGCTCGATCGCATCGACGAGACCGAGAACGGCGTTGACCTCGAGCACATAGCCGGTCGGATCGCCGTTGCCGTCGCGTACGTAGTAGCTGAAACCCGGAATCGGATCCGGCGTGTTGCGGCCGACGCCTGCGATCTCAAGCGCCTTGCTGTTGGCCCACAGGCTGTGCCCGTCGATGGCGAAGAAGAAGCCCGGCCGGTCGGGCAGCACACGGTCGAGGTCGGCGCGATTAGGTCCGTCGGGACCGAACATGTCGACGCGCCAACCGAATCCGCGCACCGGTCCGGTCGGGTGCTGTTTCGCGTACTGCTCGATCGCGGCCAGCGCGTCGGCACCCGTGGGCACCTGCAGGTCGACACCCGACGTGAGGAAGGCGCCGAGGAACGGGTGGGTGTGGCCCTCGACGAAGCCGGGCATCAGCAGCCGGCCCTCCAGGTCGACCACCCGGGTGTCGGGACCGACGAGCGCCATCGCGCCCGCCTCGTCGCCGACGTGGGTGATGGTGTTGCCCCGCACCGCCACCGCCTGCGCCCACCGCGCGGGGCCTGCGACGGTGTAGATCGGGCCGTTGCGGAACACGTAGTCGGCGACGCCGTCGGCAGCCGTGGTCTCGGAGCCGGCCCCGGACGGGTCACTCAGAGAGCAGGCGCTGGCTGCGGTCGCGGCGAGGACCACCGCGCCCGCGCGCAGGACGGTGCGTCGATTCGCGAAATAGCCTGCCCACTCACATGCGGTGCACATACCGCGTGCCGGCCGGAGCTGCCCTACCGCCGCCTCACCGTGCGCTGCACGCCCCGCATCTTGGCCTGCGCCGGCAGCGGGCCCTTGGGCATCGCGGCAGGCCCGACCTTGGTGCCCAACGCGGCCAGCCGCGACTCCAGAGCGTCCAACTGCTTGACGGTGATGTTCGCGGGCAGCTTGTTCAGGTGGCGCTCCAGTTTGGCCAGCGGTACTTCACCCTCGCCGTTGCCGATGATGACGTCGTAAATCGGGGTGTCGCCGACCAGTCGAGCCGTGCGCTTCTTCTCCTGCGCCAGCAGCGGTCGCACGCGCGACGGCGACCCCTCACCGACGAAGATGACTCCCGGCCTGCCGATCACCCGGTGCACCGCGTCGAAGTGGCCCGTCGCCGCGACACCGGGCGTCACCCGCCACTTGCCCCGCATGTTGTCCAGCGCCCAGGCCGCTGCGCCCGTCTGGCCCTCGGCCTTGCTGTACACCGACTTCTGCGCGCGCCTGCCGAAGATGATGAACGCGACCAGCGCCCCGAGCACTATGCCGAGCGGAATCATCATGTAGGTGGTGAAGCCGCCCGCGAAGATGCCGAGCGCCACCGAAGCGGCGACGATCAGCACGAATGCGCCGATCATGTACGGCAGCAGACGCTTGTCCTCTTTACGCTGAATCTGGAACGCCTGCCACAGCTGGCTGCGGCGCTGTTTGGACGCCGCCTTACGAGCCGCCTTGGCTTCGGCCTTCGCAGCCTTCAGTGCCTTTGGATCGCGGGATTTCGCCATTGCTTCAGGATACGGACGCCGATTTGGCCTGGGCGTACAACCGACCCGCACGGTACGACGAGCGCACCAGGGGTCCGGCCAACACACCGGCGAAGCCGAGGCGCTGCGCGAACTGCTCATGCTCGACGAACTCGTCGGGGTGCACCCAACGCTCCACCGGGTGGTGACGCACCGACGGCCGCAGGTACTGGGTGATCGTGACGATGTGGCAGCCCGCGTCGTACAGATCGGTCAGCGCGGCCCGCACCTCCTCGGGCGTCTCGCCCATCCCGAGGATCAGGTTCGACTTCGTCACCAGCCCGAAGTCGCGCGCCGCGGTCAGCACGTCGAGGCTGCGCTCGTAGCGAAACGCGGGCCGGATGCGCTTGAAGATCCGCGGGACCGTTTCGACGTTGTGCGCCAACACTTCTGGACGGGACTCGAACACCTGCTGCAGCAGGTCCGGCTCACCGTTGAAGTCGGGGATCAGCAACTCGACACCGGTATTGGGGTTGAGCGTCTTGATTGCGCGCACCGTCTCGGCGTACAGCCACGCCCCACCGTCGGACAGGTCGTCGCGGGCCACCCCGGTCACGGTCGAGTAGCGCAATCCCATCGCCTGCACGCTCTCCGCGACGCGGCGGGGCTCGTCGCGGTCGAGTTCGGCGGGCTTGCCGGTGTCGATCTGGCAGAAATCGCAGCGACGGGTGCACTGCTCACCGCCGATCAGGAACGTGGCCTCGCGGTCCTCCCAGCATTCGAAGATGTTGGGGCAGCCGGCTTCTTCGCAGACCGTGTGCAGACCCTCGCGCTTCACCAGCGCCTTGAGTTCCTGGTACTCCGGGCCCATCTTGGCGCGGGTCTTGATCCACGGCGGCTTGCGCTCGATCGGCGTCTCGGCGTTGCGGACCTCGAGACGCAGCAGTTTCCGACCTTCAGGAACGACAGTCACTACGTCAACGCTACCTCTAGCCGACCGTCGAGCGCATCGCACACGGCGTCGGCCACCCGGTCGATGACGTCGGAGACCGCGACGCGGCGCCCCAGTTCGGCTGACAGCGAAGTCACCCCGGCGTCGGCGATGCCGCACGGCACGATCGCGTTGAACGCCGTCAGGTCACAGTCGCAGTTGAGCGCGAATCCGTGCAGGGTGGTCGCCCGCGACACCCGGATGCCGATGGCGCCGATCTTGCGGGCCGGGCCGTTCTCATCGGCAGCGACCCACACTCCGGAGCGGCCCTCCACCCGGCCGGTCCGCACACCGAGGTCGGTGCAGACCTTGATCAGCGACTCCTCGAGCCGTCGCACGAAGTTGACGACGTCGAGCGGTTCGGCAAGGCCGATGATCGGATAGCCGACGAGTTGGCCCGGGCCGTGCCAGGTGATCTTTCCGCCGCGGTCGGTGTCGATGACGGGAGTGCCGTCGGCCCCGGGGTTCGGCCGCTCCTCGGCGAGCGTGCGTCGCCCGGCGGTGTACACCGGTGGGTGCTCGAGCAGCAGCAGGGTGTCCGGGCCGCCCGCCACGCGCTGGTCGGCGATCGCTCGTTGCAGCTGCCAGGCGTTCTCGTAGTCGACCGAACCGAGTCGGCGCACCTCGACCGGCACCGTCGCCGACCGGATCGAATGCGTCATGCCCTCGACGCTACTCCGGGCGCGCGGTGGCGAACGCCAATGCTTCACCAATGGTGTTGTGGTGGAAAACGAATCCGGCCCGCTCGAGCGCGGCGGGGATGGCGCGTTGACCGCCGAGCAGACCTTCGTCGGCGAACTCGCCCATCGCGGCGCGCAACGCGAACCCCGGCACCATCAGCGGTGTCGGGCGGTTGACGGCGCGGCCCAACGCCGTGGTGAACTCGGCGTTGGTGACAGGCGCCGGGCCGGTGAGGTTCACCGGACCCGACAGCTCGTCGTGCGATATCGCGAACAGCAGCGCGCGGATCTCGTCCTCGAGGCTGATCCACGGCATGTACTGGCGGCCGTTGCCCAGCCGAGCGCCCAGTCCCACGGAGAACAGCGGCTTGAGCCTGCCGAGTATGCCTCCGGCTTGTGCCAGCACCAGCCCCGAGCGCACGAACACCACCCGGGCGCCGTCCTGACGAGCTGGCCAGGTGGCGGCCTCCCAGTCCACGCACAGGTGGGCGAGGAACCCGTCACCTGCCGGGGCCGTCTCGTCGGTGATCTGGGAACCGGTGTCGCCGTAATAGCCGACCGCGCTGGCGTTGACCAGCACCGGAACCCCGGCCTCGGCGACCGCGGTGGCCAGCACCTCGGTCGGGCCGATGCGGCTGTCCCGCAGGCTCTGCTTGAAGGCGCCCGACCATCGCTTCTCGCCGACGTTGACCCCGCACATGTTGACCACGGCGTCCACCCCGGCCAGCATCGCCGGGTCGAATTCGCCGGTGTCGGGATTCCAGAACACCTCGTCGGCGTTCGACGGTGCGCGCCGGACGATGCGCAGCACACGGTGGTTGGTGGCGCGCAACGCGTAGACCAGAGCCGTGCCGATCAGACCGGACGATCCCGCGATCGCGATGACGGGTTCGGACACGAGATTCTCTCGAGGCGTTCTAGAGACCCAGATCGGCCTCGAACGCGCCCTCTTCTAGGCGACGCTTGATGGTGGTCAGGAAGCGCCCCGCATCGGCACCGTCGATCAGCCGGTGGTCGTATGTCAGCGGCAGGTAGCACACCGAACGCACACCGATCGACTCGTTGCCGAACTCGTCGGCGATTACCCGCGGCCGCTTGACGATCGCGCCGGTTCCCAGCATCGCCGCCTGCGGCGGCACCAGGATCGGCGTGTCGAACAGCGCGCCCTGGCTGCCGATGTTGGTGATGGTGAACGTCCCGCCGGACAGCTCGTCGGGCTTGAGGTCACTTGACCTGGCGCGCGCGGCGATGTCGGAGATCGCGCGGGCCAGCCCGGCCAGCGACAGGTCACCGGCGTTCTTGATCACCGGCGAGAGCAGACCCTGCTCCGTGTCGACCGCGATACCGAGATGCTCGGCGTCGTAGTAGGTGATCTCCTTGGTTTCCTCGTTGTAGCTGGCGTTGACATTGGGATGCGCCTTGAGCGCGTCGATCACGGCGACGGCGATGAACGGCAGGTACGTCAGGTTGACGCCCTCGCGTTCGGCGAACCCCGCCTTCGCCCGCGCCCGCAGCGACACGATCCGGGTCATGTCGACCTCGTGGGTCTGCGTCAATTGCGCTGTCGCCTGCAGGGATTCGCGCGTCTTCTTCGCGGTCAGCTGCCGGATCCGGGTGGCCTTCTGGGTGGTGCCGCGCAGGTGTGCGAGCGACGCCGCCGACGCGTCGGTATTCGCGGGCGCCTTCGCTGCGGGCGACCTGCCCGGGGCCTCGGCCGCCTGTTCGGTCGACGCCGCCGGTTCCTTGCCGGCCTCCGCGGCCGCGAGGACGTCCTGCTTGCGGATGCGGCCGCCGACCCCGGTGCCCTTCACGCTGGCGAGGTCAACGTTGTTCTCCGCGGCCAACTTTCGCACCAACGGAGTGACGTAGGGCCCGGACTCGCTCGCCGGCTGCGGTTCGGACTTGGGCTCGGATTTGGGTTCTGGCTCTGGTTCTGGCTTCCGTTCCGGCTTGGACTCCTGCGCCGGTTCCGGCTTCTTCTCTTCCTTCGGCTCCGGCTTCTTCTCTTCCTTGGGTTCGGGCTCAGGCTCTGGTTCCGGCTCAGGCTCAGGCTCAGGCTCCGGTTCGGGTTCCGGCTCGGGCTCGGGCTCGGCTTCTGCGTCGGCATCACCGATCTTGGCCAGCTCGCCGCCCACCTCGACGGTGTCGTCCTCTTCGGCGGTGATCGAGATCAAGGTGCCCGCCACGGGCGAGGGAATCTCGGTGTCGACCTTGTCCGTCGACACCTCGAGCAGCGGTTCGTCGACCTCCACGCTGTCGCCGACCTTCTTCAGCCAGCGGGTCACGGTGCCTTCGGTCACCGACTCGCCGAGTTCGGGCATCAGCACCGGAGTCGACTTACCCGAAGACTTACCCGACGACTTCGCGGCGGGCTTTTCCTTGTCCTCGTCGTCGGACTCGGGCTCTTCTTCGGTCTCCTCGGCTGCGGGCTCGGGCTGCGCGGCCGGTTCCTCGGCGGGCTTCTCCTCCTCGGCGGGCTGCTCGTCGTCGCCGGACCCCTGGTCCTCCTCCGACGCTTCCTCGGAGTCGTCGGAGCCTCCGGAGTCGCCGTCGTCGTCGGCATCACCGATGACCGCCAACTCGCCGCCCACCTCCACGGTGTCGTCCTCTTGGGCGATTATCTTCTTCAGCACACCGGAAGCGGGCGCGGGGATCTCGGTGTCGACCTTGTCGGTGGAAACTTCGAGCAATGGCTCATCTTGTTCGACCGTGTCACCCTCTTGCTTGAGCCATCGGGTGACAGTCCCCTCGGTAACGCTCTCACCGAGTGCGGGCATCTCAACGGTGATGGCCATGTGATTGACTACCTCGCTCCCTTGAACGGTCGTCAGTCGTGCTGGGTGATTGTCTGCATACCCATCCTGTCACGTCCGGACGCGCAGTTCGCCGCAGACCGTCCGACCCACTGTTCTGGCACTATCGAAAAGAGATGACCGGAGGGAGCGCGGACGCGAGTGGGAGTCCTCGACAGGTTTGGGCGCGGGAAGCGTAAAGGCAGGGGTTCGGGTGCCGACCCCGCCGCCGATCTGAACTATCTCCGGCAGTGGGTCGCCACGCACACCGGCGTCGAAGCGTTCGTCGAACCGAAGACCACCGTCACCGACGTCACCGTGGTGCTGGTTGCCGCCGACGGGGAATGGACGCGGCGACGCGCCGGGGGAGACGCCGGCGCGCGGCGGCTATCCGACCGACTGAAGATCCCGGTGTACGACGTGCAGAAAGTCGGCTACCCGCAGCGGATGCGGGACTACGACGAGAAGCGCCGCATCGAGCGTCGGCGCGCTGCTCGACGGGAACTCGACGAGCGCTGACGAACGCTTGCGTGAGGGACAGAAGGCACTGATACGGTACCGGCGGTTCCGCCAAGTCACGGGAGGTGCGATGGGGGACATCGCTACGCGGTTCGTCGACAGCACCGGCGACGTGCGAATCGCCGTCTACGAAGAAGGCGATCCGCAGGGGCCGACCCTGGTCTTCGTGCACGGGTGGCCCGACTCGCACGTGCTGTGGGACGGCGTTGTGCCTTTGCTGTCCGACCGGTTCCGCATCGTGCGGTATGACAATCGCGGTGTCGGGAACTCGACTGGGCCCAAACGGGTTTCGGCCTACCGCATGTCTGCGTACGCGGATGACTTCGACGCGGTCGTCGCCGCGGTGAGCCCGGGCGAGCCGGTGCACGTACTCGCCCACGACTGGGGCTCGGCGGCGATGTGGGAGTTCCTGGCCCGACCCGGTGCCGGCGACCGGGTCGCGTCGTTCACCTCGATCTCCGGTCCCAGCATCGACCATCTCAACGCCTTCGTCACCAGCAGCCTGTTGCGCCCGTGGCATCCGCGCCGATTCGTTCGCGCCCTGAGTCAGTTCCTGTCCTTCGCCTACATGGGCTTCTTCTCGATCCCGGTGACCGCACCGCTGGCGGTGCGTGGCTTCGTCGCGAACCTGGTGCGCCAGATCCTGTTGGTGCGCGACGGCATCCCGCGTGAGCAGCTGCACCATTCCGCGACCTACAAGGCCGACGCCGCGAAGAGCGTCAAGGTCTACGGCGCCAACTACCTGCGGTCGATGAAGCCCGGACGTCGCGATCACTACGTCGACGTCCCGGTGCAGCTCATCGTCAACACCAAAGATCCGTTCGTGCGGCCGCACGTCTACGACGACACGAAGAAATGGGTGGCTCGGCTGTGGCGGCGCGACCTCGCCGCCGGGCACTGGTCGCCGATGTCGCATCCGCGAGCCATCGCCCTGTCGGTCGGACAGCTCGTCGATTTTCTCGCCGGCAAGCCACCCGCGCGTGAACTCCTGCGCGCGCAGGTCGGCACGCCACGCGAACACTTCAGCCACACACTGGTTTCCGTCACAGGTGCGGGTAGCGGCATCGGCCGTGCGACGGCGCTGGCATTCGCCCGCGGGGGCGCTGAAATCGTGGTCAGCGATATCGACGAGGGCACCGCGAAGGAGACCGCGGCCCACGTCGCCGCGCGCGGCGGAATCGCGCACGCCTACACCGTGGACGTGTCGGACGCAGAGTCCGTCGAGCGGTTCGCCGAAAAGGTGTGCGCAGAACACGGGGTGCCCGACGTCGTGGTCAACAACGCAGGCGTCGGGCACGCTGGCATGTTCTTCGATACCCCGCGCGAGGAGTACGACCGCGTGCTGGCCATCAACTTCGGCGGAGTCGTCAACTGCTGCAGGGCCTTTGGGCGCAGGATGGTTGACCGCGGGCTTGGCGGGCACGTCGTCAACATCTCCTCGATGGCCGCGTACTCACCGCAGCAGTCGATGAACGCCTATGCCACGAGTAAGGCCGCGGTCTTCATGTTCGGCGACTGCCTGCGCGCCGAACTGGACCAGGCGGGTGTCGGGCTGACCACGGTGTGTCCCGGCGTCATCGACACCAACATCGTGCACACCACCCGGTTCGACATACCGGCCGCCAAGCGCGAGCAGGCCGAAGCCCGTCGCGCGCAGCTCGAGAAGGCGTTCTCCCGGCGGCGGTACGGTCCGGATAAGGTCGCCAACGCGATCGTGTCGGCGGTCAAGAAGAACAAGCCCATCCGCCCTGTGGCCCCGGAGGCCCACATCGTCTACGGCGTCGCACATCTGCTTCCGCAGGTGATGCGCAGCGCCGCGCGCGGCAAGGTCGTCTAGCAGCACCGAGACCGATCAGCGCCGAGCGAGACGAAGCGCCGAGACCGACGTTATGGCGGGTTTTTGCGCGTAAAAGCCGCCATTTCGTCGGTCTCACGGAGAGGATCAGCCGCTCGCGGCTTTTGCTTGATTAGCCGCTCGCGGCCTCCGTCTGATCAGCCGCTCGCGGCTACTTCCTGATCAGCCGCTCGCGGCCTCCGTCTGATCAGCCGCTCGCGGCTATGTCCTCCAGGACCGCGAACATCGTCCGCGTCGGCACACCCGTGCCGCCCTTACCCGTGTAGCCCCACGGCCCTCCGGTGTTGTACGCCGGGCCCGCGATGTCGATGTGGGCCCACTGCACGCCCTCTGGCACGAACTCGCGCAGGTAGGTACCCGCCACGAGCATGCCGGCATAGCGCGAACCGCTGACGTTGGCGAGGTCGGCGACCGTCGACTTCAAATCGTCCTTGAGTTCCTCGGGCAATGGCATCGCCCAGGCGTTCTCGCCGACCGACTGCGAAATACCGGCCACCCGGTCGCGGAACTCGTCGCTGCCCATGACGCCCGGCGTCCGGGCGCCGAGGGCGACGGTCTGGGCGCCGGTCAGCGTCGAGGTCTCGATCAGATAGTCCGGCTTGTCCTCACCCGCGCGCACGATCGCGTCGGCCAGGATCAGCCTGCCTTCGGCGTCGGTGTTGAGCACCTCGACCGTGATGCCGCCGTACTGCGTCAACACGTCACCGGGCCGCTGCGCGGTCGCCGACGGCATGTTCTCGGCCATCGGAACCGTGGCGATCACGTCGATCGGCAGCTTCTGCTTGGCCGCCAGCACCACCGTGGCGATGACGGCCGCCGCACCGCCCATGTCGGAGGTCATGTGGTGCATGTTCGCCGCGGGCTTGATCGAGATGCCGCCGGTGTCGAACGTGATGCCCTTGCCGACCAACGCGACGCGCTTCCCCTTACGGCGGGCGCCCTTGTGGGTCAGCCGCACCAGCCGCGGTGGCCGCGACGAACCCTTGCCGACGCCGATGATGCCGCCGTAACCGGCCTTCTCCAACGCCTTCTCGTCGAAAACCTCGACCGCAAGCCCGGCTGCTTCGCCCAAAGCTTTTGCGCGCCGGGCGAACTCGTCGGGAAACAGGTGGCTGGGCGGAGTGTTGACGAAATCGCGGGCAGTGGCCACCGCGGTCGCGATGTCCGCCGCACGTTGTGCGGCCTCCTTGGTGGCCGACTTGCTGTCCGAGGTCAGCGCGGTGATCTCGCGCAGGCCGGCGTCTTTGGGTGCGGTTTTGTCGCTGCGGAAGTCGCTGAACCGGTATGCGCCCAGAATCAGGCCCTCGACCGCCGCCGCGAGGTCCACGCCCGACAGCGTGGTCAGCACCGACTCGGTGCCGTTGAGCGACCGCGCCGCCACCCCGGCCGCGCGGCGGATGACATCGGCCGGATACCCGTCCCGTCGCTTACCGAGCCCGACGGCCAGCACGCTGCCCACCGGAAGCGACGGTGCGACGACACGCGTGACCTGCTCGCAGCCGCCCTTGGCGTTCAGCGCCGCCAGCGCGGACTCGATCTCGGCGACCGCCGCGGCGTTGAGGGGCGGGCTGGGCACCACCTTCACCGCTGAGTCGTCGTCCCCGTTCACCACGGGGACGACCAGCACCGAGCCATCGGCTTTGCGTTTGGGCAGCGAGGTGCTGACGGTGACGGTCGGGGTCTGATATCCGGGGGTTGCAGGGCTCACGAAACCCAACCCTAGCTTCAGGAGCCCGCGTGAAGGTCGTAGGCCGTGACCGGACCCTCGAACCCCTTGAGCGTCAAGGGTTCCAGCTGGGCCGCAGGGTGATCGGGCAGCGCACCGCGCACATCACGCGCGGCAAGTATCTGGCCGGGCGCCGCCGCGCTGACCAGTCGGGCTGCCAGGTTGACGGGGGTGCCGAAGTAGTCGCCTCCGATCGAGAGCACCAGCCCATACCCCAGGCCGGCACGAACCCCCAGGCCGCTCTCGCGCGCCCCTGGATACTCGACCAGGTCGGTCGCGGCCTTGACCAGCTGCTCCGGGCTGGAGTTCACCCACATCACCTCGTCGCCGATGAACTTGACCACCCGGCCGCCGTCGCCGTGCACCACATCGCTGACCGCGCCACTGAACTCGACCAGCAGATCCGACAGCTCCGTCGGGCTCAGCCGCTGGGTCAGCACCGTGAACCCCGACAGGTCGGCGAACCCGACGCCGCAGGTCACCATCGCCGACGCGTCGTGAATGACGTCCTCGAAGTAAGCCCTGGCGCTGGTGATGTGGTGGCGCCACACCGCATCCATCAGCGCCGAGATTCCGGGCACCAGCGCGGCGACCGAACGGTAGGCGCGTGCGGTGGTCAGCTCGTCGTGGGTGTGCGTCATCAACAGATCGGGCTGCGCCAGCCGGATCATCGTTCCGCTGGCCTCGGCGAGGCGCGCCATCGTCGCACCGATGATCCGGAGTAAGTTGAGCGCGGCGTCCGAGCCGGTCACCGCGCTGATCGTCCGCCACGACGCCAGCGCGTCGACGTCGGCGCGGCTCAGCGCGGGCACGTCGGGGCCGGCGACGCGCAGACCGAGCGCCTGCCAGGCGTGGGCGAGGTCGGCGAGGTCGACGCCGAGTTGTTCGGCGGCCGCCCGCAGGGTGTAGGTGGGGGGCCCCGACCACTGCAGGACGTCGCCGGCCAGACCGAAGAGCCGGCCGCGGCGTTCGGCCTCGACCATCTCCTCGGCGGAAAAGCCCAGCGAGTCGAGGTAGGCGATCAGCCCGGCCCGCGCATGAGCGTCGGCGATCCCGGCGGCTTGCAGCGCGTCGAGGTCGACCACCTGCACAAGTGTGCCAACTTCGCGGCCCCATTAGGGTGGATCGGCGTGACGCACGGTGAGATGAACGACGTGTCCAAGGGCCCGCTGGAAGACCGCCACCGCGAACTCGGAGCGAACTTCGCCGAGTTCGGCGGCTGGCTGATGCCCGTCTCGTACGCGGGAACGGTCAGCGAGCACAACTCGACGCGTACCTCCGTCGGGCTGTTCGACGTCAGCCATCTGGGAAAGGCGTTGGTGCGCGGTCCGGGCGCCGCCGATTACATCAACTCCGCATTCACCAACGACCTGCGCCGGATCGGCCCCGGCAAGGCGCAATACACGTTGTGCTGCAACGACTCCGGCGGGGTGATCGACGACCTGATCGCCTACTACGTCTCCGACGAGGAGATCTTCCTGGTGCCCAACGCCGCCAACACCGCCGCGGTCGTCGAAGCGCTGCGCGAGCGGGCGCCTGCAGGCCTCACCATCACCGACGAACACCGGTCGTACGCGGTGCTTGCGGTTCAGGGACCGAAATCGGCCGAGACGGTCGGCGCGCTGGGGTTGCCCACCGACATGGACTACATGGGCTACGCCGACGCCGAGTTCGCCGGCGTACCCCTGCGGGTCTGCCGTACCGGCTACACCGGCGAACACGGTTACGAGCTGCTGCCGCCGTGGGACAGCGCGGGCGTGGTCTTCGACGCACTGCTCGAGGCCGTCACCGCCGCCGGTGGCGAGCTCGCGGGGCTGGGGGCCCGCGACACCCTGCGCACCGAGATGGGTTATCCGCTGCACGGCCACGAACTGTCGCCGGACTTCTCGCCGCTGCAGGCCCGCTGCGGGTGGGCCATCGGCTGGCGCAAGGACGCGTTCTGGGGGCGCGACGCGCTGCTCGCCGAGAAGGAGGCCGGCCCGCCCCGGCTGCTGCGCGGTGTGAAGGCCGTCGGCCGGGGAGTGTTGCGCGCCGATCTCACCGTGCTCGACGGGGATCGGCCCGTCGGGGTGACGACATCGGGAACCTTCTCTCCCACATTGAAAGTCGGCATCGGGCTGGCGTTGCTCGACACCGCGGCCGATATCGCCGACGGAGCCCGCGTCGCGGTCGACGTCCGCGGCCGCGCGGTCGAGTGCGAGGTGGTCAAGCCCCCGTTCGTCGCGGCAAAAACCCGGTAGCGCCCGGATATACAATCGGCGCATGACTGACGGCCCCCTCGAGTTCACGGTTGAGCGCAATGCGAACCGGGCGAGCGACGAGGTACGGGCGTCGATCCTGGCCGATCCAGGATTCGGCCGCTACCACACCGATCACATGGTCTCGATCGACTGGAAGAAGGACGGGACCGAGGGTGAAGGCTGGCACAACGCGCGCGTGATCCCCTACGGCCCGATCGAACTCGACCCGTCGGCGATCGTGCTGCACTACGCGCAGGAGATCTTCGAAGGGCTCAAGGCCTACCGCTGGGCGGATGGCTCGGTCGTGTCGTTCCGCCCCGAGGCGAACGCGCGCAGGCTGCGCACGTCGGCGCGGCGGCTCGCCATTCCCGAACTGCCCGACGACGTCTTCATCGAGTCGCTGCGCCAACTCATTGCCGTCGACGAGCAATGGGTCCCACCCGCCGGTGGTGAAGAGTCGCTGTATTTGCGGCCCTTCGTATTCGCCACCGAGCCCGGACTCGGTGTGCGGCCGGCGACCGAATACCGCTACATGGTCATCGCCTCTCCTGCGGGTGCCTACTTCACGGGCGGCATCAAACCGGTCTCCGTGTGGCTTTCCACCGAATACGTGCGGGCCTGCCCGGGCGGTACCGGCGCCGCCAAATTCGGCGGCAACTACGCCGCTTCGCTGCTCGCCCAGGCCCAGGCCGCGGACAACGACTGCGACCAGGTGGTGTGGTTGGACGCCGCCGAACGCCGCTACGTCGAGGAGATGGGCGGGATGAACCTGTTCTTCGTCTTCGGCAGCGGCGGGTCGGCACGGCTGGTCACCCCCGAGCTGAGCGGCTCGATCCTGCCCGGTGTGACGCGGGATTCGTTGCTGCAGTTGGCATCCGACGCTGGCTTCGCGGTCGAGGAACGCAAGATCGACGTCGACGAGTGGCAGAAGAAGGCGGCCGCGGGTGAGATCACCGAGGTGTTCGCGTGCGGGACCGCCGCGGTGATCACCCCCGTCGGCACCGTCAAGCACGCCGAGGGCGAGTTCACCATCGCCGACGGCGGGCCGGGGGAGATCACGATGGCGCTGCGCGACACGTTGACCGGGATCCAACGCGGCACGTTCGCCGATACGCACGGCTGGATGGCCCGGCTCGGCTGAGCCGGGGCGCTCCGGCGGCTTCAGCGGATCGCGAGCCCCAACGCCGTGATCACGGTCGTCACCTCGATCGCGGCGCCGAGTACGTCGCCGGTGATGCCGCCGAAGCGCCGCACGCAGTGCGCCACGAGCACCGCGCCGCACGCGAGTCCGACGACGACGGCCAGTGGCCCCTGCCAGAGCCGGGGAGCCGCGAGCGCGGCCAACCCGGCGACCACGACCGCCCACGCGGCGACCACCAACGCCGATTGCGTGCCCGCGACGCGAGCGCCCAGCGCACTTCCCGCCGCGGCGGGCACGCCTCGACGGCACGCCAGCACCGCCGCCACCCGCCCCGCCATGACCGCCACCACCAGCCCGATCGCGGTCAGGCCGCCGAACGTGAAGGCCTGCGACAGGATGACCAAGACCACCGCGGCCACGCCGAACGGGCCCGCCGAGCCGTCCCGCATCACCTCGAGGGCACGCTGCGGCGGGCCGTAGCAGCCCAAACCGTCGGCGGTGTCGGCGAGACCGTCGATGTGCAGGGCACGCGTCGCGGCGACGACGACGGCCACCGCCAGCGCCCCGGCCAGGGCTCCAGGCCCGAACGCCCACGACGCCGCCCACACCGTGGCCGCCGCCAGCCCGCCGACCGCCGCGCCGGCCACAGGCAACGCCGTCAACACACCGCGACCGATCGCGGTCGAACTCCGTACCGGTACGACGGTGCCGAACGCGAAAGCCCCTGCAAGCGAACGGATCACCGGTTAGTTCTCCTGGGTCACGCGCGTGATGCCGGCTTCGTCGAACGTCGCCATCGACGTCAGCGTGGCCACCGCCGCGCGCACGACCGGCAGTGCTACCGCGGCCCCGGTGCCCTCGCCGAGACGCATGCGCATGTCGACGATCGGCTCGAGTCCGAGCCGGTTCAGCGCCACCTCGTGGGCGGGTTCGGTGGACAGATGCCCGGCCTGCCACCAGTGGCGGGCGCCGGGTGCCAGGCGTTCGGCCAGCAGGGCCGCCGCCGTCACCACCAGGCCGTCGAGCAGCACCGGCGTCCGCCGCACGGCCGCCTGCGCACAGAAGCCGGCGATCGCGGCGAGATCGGCGCCGGCGCAGATACGCAGCAGCGCAACGGGATCGGTGAGGCTGTTGCGGCACCGATACAGCGCGTCACGGACGGCGGCGGCCTTGCGTGCCCAGCCCGCGTCGTCGACCCCGGTGCCTCGCCCGACCAGTACGACCGGCTCGGTGTCGGTGAGCGCCGCGATCAAAGTCGTTGCCGGGGTGGTGTTTCCGATGCCCATATCGCCCGCGATAAGCAGGTCGGCACCCGAATCGACCTCGTCGTCGACGACGCGGCGGCCGGCCTCGAGCGCGGCGGTGACCTCGTCGGCGCTCAACGCGTCCTCGACCGTGATGTCGCCGCTGCCCCGGCGTACCTTGTGCGCACCGATCGACGGCGAGTGCGGTTCTTCGGTGTCGACCGCGATGTCGACGACCCGCACGGTCGCGCCGGCGGCCTCGGCCAGCACGTTGATCGCCGCGCCGCCGGCGTCGAAGGTGGCGACCATCTGCGCGGTGACATCCGCCGGGTAGGCCGAAACTCCCGCCGAGGCGACGCCGTGGTCACCGGCGAACACCACCACTCGGGGCCGCTCGAGCGGCCGCGGCGGGCACACCCCCTGACATGACGCGATCCAGACCGCGAGGTCTTCGAGCCTGCCCAGGGAGCCTGCAGGTTTGGCCAGTTGGCCCTGGCGCGCACGGGCGGCGGCGGCGACCTCGGCATCGGGTGGCTTGACCGCCGGGAAGCCCGTCACACCGGGTCCTTCACGGCCAGTGGCTGCCCGGCGATGACGAGTACGACCCGATCGCAGACCGTCGCGAGCCGTTGGTTGAGCGATCCCAGCTCGTCGGCGAAACGGCGACCGGCCGCCGTCGCCGGCACGACGGTCAGCCCCACCTCGGGGCTCACCACCGCCAGCGGAGCGGGGAAGCCGTCGACCGCGTCGAGCAGGTCATCGACGTCCGCGGCGACCGAGCCGCCGGTCCACGCGCCCGAGCGGTCCATCGCCGCGGTCAGCCATGTACCGATGTCGTCGACCAGTGTTGCGGCGGGGTGCGCACGTAATCGCGTTGCGACGTCTGTGGTTTCGACAGTGGACCACCGGCCCTGACGGCGCGAGCGGTGGGCCGCCACCCGGGCCGCCCACTCGGGATCGTCAACGGTCGAAGGCCCGGTGGCCAGGTAGCACACCGGTTGCGCGTCGGTCGCCTCGGCGGCGAGCGCGGTTTCAGCCCACTGCGACTTACCCGATCGGATGCCGCCGAGCACCAGGGTGCGCACCGGGCTCAGGTGACCTTGTCGCCGCGGTTCACCTGCGGGCGCGGTGCGCGCATGCGACGCAACTGCGAGGCGCGGCTGGCCGCGTAGAAACCGAGCTTCCAGCCACCTTCGGTGTTGTCCGGGAACTTCTCGTCGACCAGCCGGTTGACCCGACGGCCGAGGATGAAGCCGTCGATCACCATGATCAGCACCAGCACGAGCATCGCGGGGGAGAGCAGGCGCTGCACCTCGACCGAGGGCACCGCGAGCATCACGAAGATCAGGCCAAGGGCCGACGGCATGAACAGCCCGAGCACATTGCGCCGGGCGTCCACCACGTCGCGGACATAGCGGCGTACCGGTCCCTTGTCCCGGGGGAGCAGGTAGGCCTCTTCGCCGGCCATCATCTTCTCGCGGCGCTCGGTCATCTGCTCGCGGCGCGCCGCCTTCTCCTCGCGGCGTTCCTCACGGCTCATCGTGTTGCGCATCTCTTTGCGGCGGCGACGCGCTTCGGCGGCCGTCATCGGGGCGGGTGCCACCGGGCCGCGCTTGCGGGCCGCCTGGTCGCGCTTGGGGGTCGGCCTGCCCTTCGGTGGGGTGGTGCCAGGCCGGGCGGTTTCCTGCGCGTCGGCGGAGGTGTTCTCCGACACATCGGCGCTCGACGCGTCGGCGGTCGGCTTGTCGTCTTTCTTGCGGCCCAGCAGCTTCACGCCTGCCAGGTTACTTCCGTCGCGAGGAGCGGTACTGCCAGGGGAGGAGGCCTGGGGACAAACTCGGGAATAGCGTCGAGACGAGGTACCGTTGATTTGTACGCGCCACGACAATGAGGCCTACAGGAGACGTAATGACAGTTCAGGAAGAGTCGGCAGGAACTCCAGGGACGGCGACCGCCGCCCACGGCGTGACCCTGACCGACGCCGCTGCCGCGAAGGCCAAGGCGTTGCTGGACCAGGAGGGCCGCGACGACCTCGCCCTGCGCATCGCCGTGCAGCCGGGTGGGTGTGCCGGACTGCGCTACAACCTGTTCTTCGACGACCGGTCGCTCGACGGCGACCTGTCCGTGGAGTTCGGCGGCGTGAACCTGACGGTGGACCGGATGAGCGCCCCGTATGTGCAGGGCGCGACCATCGACTTCGTCGACACGATCGAGAAGCAGGGTTTCACCATCGACAACCCCAACGCCACCGGCTCGTGCGCCTGCGGCGACTCGTTCAACTGATTTTTGACCCGGTCGGTCAGTACTGACCTGACGTGCGCGGCAGGTAGGAACACACCAGGATTTCGTTGTCTTGGGCCAACAGCTGGGCGACGGCCTGCTGTTCCCGGGTGTCGTTCTGTCCTCGGCGCGATCCGCCTGCCGGCGTCACCCGCATGGTGAACAGCACCTGCGCCTGATGGGGCGAGGGCTGGACGATCTTGTCGATCGATATCACCTCGGCCTGCCTGTACTGCTTGCGGAACGCGTCACCCGACAGGCGCGCCAGCGCCAGATCCGAGCGCTTCTCCTTCACCGCATCGAACAGCCCACACAGGGTGTGGCGGGCGACCGTCTCGTCGTCACCATTGGTCAGCGCATCCAGGTAGTCCTGGATGGCCGCCGTTGCCGAGGATTCGCTCAGCGCGTTCGAACTGGCCGGCTCCTCGTCCCCGCCCGCCATGGCGATGACCGCGACGACCGCTGCGACCAACGCGACCGCCACCACCGCTGCCAGGACGATCGGCCAGCGCTTCTTCTTCCGGTACGGCACCGGCGGCGGCAGCATGCCCGGATACGCCGACGGCACGTTTTCCGGATACGGAAGTGATTGCGGATACATTTGCGGGCCGGTCGGTCCAGCGCCGTATTCGGGCGGGTACGGGCCGGTCATAGATTTGCTCCCCCGAGATGTGGGTCGGAATGCGCCTGTCTACAGTTGCTGGCGGGCTTTTGTACGCAGGTTAGCGCACTAGAATACCTAGGCGACTTAATAAATGAAGGGTGTAGTTCGTGACAATTGCGGTGACCGGATCGATTGCAACCGACCATCTGATGCGGTTCCCCGGAAAGTTCTCCGAACAGCTGCTCCCCGAACACCTGCAGAAAGTCTCGCTCAGCTTCCTGGTCGACGACCTCGTCGTGCACCGCGGCGGCGTCGCGGGCAACATGGCCTTCGCGATCGGTGTGCTCGGCGGTGACGTCGCACTCGTGGGCGCCGTCGGGCGCGACTTCGACGACTACCGCAGCTGGCTGGAGGCCGTCGGTGTCGACACCGAGTGCGTGTTGGTCTCCGAGACCGCCTACACCGCCCGGTTCGTCTGCACCACCGACGACGCCATGGCGCAGATCGCGTCGTTCTATCCGGGTGCGATGTCGGAGGCGCGCAATATCTCGCTGGCCGATCTGACGAAGCGGATCGGTACGCCTGAGCTGGTGATCATCGGTGCCAATGACCCCGAGGCGATGTTCCTGCACACCGAGGAGTGCCGCAATCTCGGCCTGCCTTTCGCCGCCGACCCCTCCCAGCAGCTGGCGCGGCTCTCCGGTGAGGAGATCCGCAGGCTGATCGACGGTGCCACGTACCTGTTCACCAACGACTACGAGTGGGACCTGCTGCTGCAGAAGTCAGGCTGGAGCGAGGCGCAGGTGATGAGCCAGATCGGGATTCGCGTCACCACCCTCGGCCCCAAGGGCGTGGACCTGGTCAGTTCGGACGGCACCTTCATTCACGTCGGGGTGGTGCCCGAGAAGCACCAGGCCGATCCGACCGGTATCGGGGATGCGTTCCGTGCCGGCTTCCTGACCGGTCGCAGCGCCGGGCTGAACCTGGAGCGTTCGGCGCAGCTCGCCTCGCTGGTGGCCGTGCTCGTGTTTGAGGCGCCCGGCCCGCAGGAATGGGGCTGGGACCGCAACGAGGCGATTCAGCGCCTCGGCGACGCCTACGGCGACGAAGCGGCCGCCGAGATATCGCAGGCGCTCAAGTAGCTAGAGCTGCACCGGGTAGGTCGGCTCGCCGATCTGCGGAGTGATGGCGTGCTCGACGAAGATCGCGTGCCACAGCATGAAGATCAGCACGGTCCACAACCGGCGGCTGTGATCGCTTGTGCCGTCGCGGTGTTCGTCGAGCATGGCGCGAACGGTCGCCAGGTCGACCAGATCGCCGGCCTGTGACGAGCTGACCATCGAGTACGCCCAGTCCTGCAGGTCGCCGGCCCGCAGCCAGTGCCGGATCGGGACGGGGAAGCCGAGCTTGGGCCGGTTGAGCACGTGCTCGGGAACGATCGGCTCCAATGCCCGCCGTAATGCGAACTTCGTTGTGGCCCTGGTGATCTTCTGGTCATACGGCAGACGGGAAGCGACCGCGAAAACCTCGGGGTCCAGGAAGGGCACCCGCAGTTCGAGCGAGTTCGCCATCGTCATCTTGTCCGCCTTGACCAGGATGTCGCCGCGCAACCAGGTGAACAGGTCGACGTGCTGCATGCGCGCGACCGGGTCCCACCCCTGCGACGCGGCGTACACCGGTGCGGTCACGTCGGTGTGCGTCCACTCCTGGCGGAAGCCGGGAAGCACCGCGCGCAGTTGCTCGTCGGAGAAGCTGCGCGCATTGCCGTAGTAACGCTCCTCGAGCGTGAGCGAACCGCGGTGCAGCAGGCTCTTGCCCCGCATCCCCTCGGGCAGCGGTCGCGACGCGCGCCCCAGCGACCGTCGCAGCGGCCGCGGCAGGTATTCGAACGGCTTCAGCGACAACGGTTCCCGGTAGATGGTGTAGCCGCCGAACAACTCGTCGGCGCCCTCGCCGGAGAGCACCACCTTGACGTGTTTGCGGGCTTCGCGGGCGATGAAGAACAACGGAACCAGCGCCGGGTCGGCCACGGGTTCGTCGAGATACCAGACGATTTCGGGCAGCGCGGCGACGAACTCGGACTGGCTGACGACCTTGGCCACATGCCTGGCGCCGATCGCCTCCGCCGAGGCGACCGCGACGTCGACCTCGGAGAAACCTTCCCGCTCGAATCCGGTGGTGAACGTGATCAACCGCGGGTTGTGCCGCATGGCCAGCGCGGCGATCGCCGTCGAGTCGATGCCGCCGGACAGGAACGCGCCCACTGTCACGTCGGCCCGCATGTGCTTGGCCACCGAATCCTCGAGCACCGCGGTGATCTCGTCGTAGCGCTCCTGCTCGCGGCCCTGTATGAACGGCACAGCGGTGAACCGCGGGTGGAAGTAGCGGGTCACCTCGAGTTCACCGCCGGGGCGCACGCGCCCGTAGCTACCCGACTCCAGCCGCCGGATCCCGACGTGCAGCGTCTCGGGTTCGGGCACGTACTGCAGCACCGTGTAGTGCTGAACGGCGCGCTGATCGATGTCGAGGTCGAGACCCAGCTCGTCGGCGAGCTCGAGCAGGCACTTCTTCTCGCTGCCCACCGCCGTGCCGCCGGGGCCGGTGGCCAGATAGAGCGGCTTGATGCCGAACGGGTCCCGGGCGCAGAACAGCTCACCGCCGACGGTGTCCCACAACGCGAAGGCGAACATGCCGCGCAGCCGGGTCAGCGCCTCGGTGCCCCAGTGGTGGTAGGCCGCGATGATCGTCTCGCCGTCACCGTCGGTGTTGAACGTCACGCCGTGCCGGGCCGACAGTTCCTCGCGTAGCTCGAGGTAGTTGTAGATCTCGCCGTTGAACACGAGCACATAGCGGTCGGGCGTGTCCGGCGGCCCCCACCGCAGGGGTTGGTGGCTGTGGGCGATGTCGATGATCGACAACCGGTTGAACCCGAGCACGACGCGGTCGTCGGACCAGGTCCCGGGCTCGTCGGGGCCGCGATGACGCATGAGGTGGGACGCACCGGACACCGCGTCGATCAGCGCGGGGGAGACGTCAGCGGACGGGTCACGTACCAGGGCCAGCAGTCCGCACACGGCGCCAGTATGCCTAATCGTGAGGTGTGTTGAGACCTGCACCCGGGCGTGGTCTACGCTGCGTAGTATTCGCTCCAGAAATTGACCGCACCGCGGTCGCGCGTCACTGACTTCTAGGAGGCTCCAACGTGACACCTCGCGGGCTGAAGGCGGTGGCGCGAACCGCGTCGCTGTCAATCGTCCTGGGTGCTACGGCGTTGCTGCTCAGCGGTTGCAGCTGGTCGGAGGTGCTGGGCCTGGGATGGCCGAAGGGCATCACGCCCGAAGCGCACGTCAACCGCGAACTGTGGATCGGTTCGGTAATCGCCTCGCTGGTTGTCGGCGCGATCGTCTGGGGCCTCATCTTCTGGTCCTCGGCGTTCCACCGGGCCAAGAAGACCGACACCGAGCTGCCCCGCCAGTTCGGCTACAACATGCCGCTGGAACTGGTGCTGACCGTCATACCGTTCCTGATCATCTCGGTGCTGTTCTACTTCACCGTGGTGGTGCAGGAAAGGATGCTGCACGAGGAGTCCAACCCCGAAGTCGTCGTCGACGTCACCGCCTTCCAGTGGAACTGGAAGTTCGGCTATAAGTCGGTGAACTTCTCCGACGGCACCCTCACCTATGACGGCGCCGACCCCGAGCGCGCGGCTGCCGTGGCGTCCGGCCCCGAGGGTCTGGAGGGTGAGCACGGCGGCGAATTCGGTTCACACGACCCGGCATTCGGCGTGATCGCAGGCAAGCACCCGCAGGACCGCTCGTACCTGGCGTTCGACAAGGTCGAGACGCTCGGTACGTCCTCGGAGATCCCGGTGCTGGTGGTGCCGTCCGGCAAGCGCATCGAGTTCCAGATCGCCTCCGCCGACGTCATCCACGGATTCTGGGTGCCGGAGTTTTTGTTCAAGCGCGACGTGATGCCGAACCCGCGGGCCAACAACTCCGACAACACCTTCCAGATCAGCGAGATCACCCAGACCGGGGCGTTCGTCGGGCGGTGCACCGAGATGTGCGGCACCTACCACGCGATGATGAACTTCGAACTGCGCGTGGTGGAGCCCAACGACTTCAAGGCCTATCTGCAGCAGCGCATCGACGGCAGGACCAACGCCCAGGCGCTGCAGGCGATCAACCAGCCGCCGACCGCCGTCACCACGAAGCCGTTCGACACCCGTCGCGGTGAACTGGCGCCCCAGCTATCGCAGGCCAGCAAGTAGGGACACCACATGCATATCGAAGCCCGGCTTTTCGAGTTCTTGACCGCGTTCTTCGTTCTCGCTGCCGTCGTCTACGCGGTGCTGACGGCGATGTTCCAGTACGGCGGCATCGAGTGGGCCGGCACTACCGCGCTGGTGTTGACCGCCGGCCTGACCCTGATCACTGGCACGTTCTTCCGGTTCGTGGCACGGCGCCTGGACACCCGACCCGAGGACTACGAGGACGCCGAGATCAGCGACGGCGCAGGTGAGCTGGGTTTCTTCAGCCCGCACAGCTGGTGGCCGGTGATGATCGCGCTGTCGGCCTCGATCGCCGCGGTCGGTGTGGCGCTCTGGCTGCCGTGGCTCATCGTGGCCGGTGCCTGCTTCGTGATCGCAACGGTTGCGGGCCTGACCTTCGAGTACTACACCGGCCCCGAGAAGCACTGACCGTCGAATCGGCTGCCCTGCCGTTCGGTGCGGACGGCCAAGGCCACAGTCAAGGTCACAATCGGGCCACCACTTGCGGCGGGAACCGTGGCGGGTGATCACGCCCGGTTACGGCGTTGGGTAATGTTGCCGAGGCACGGTCAGTCGCCGCCGCTGAGCCGGGAGTCTGTGGCGTGCCGCGCCGGTTGAGTAGTCGAGAAGGATAGGCGTAAATGAGCGGGCCGAATCCCCCGGATGACGAAGGGTCGGATTTTCCGAGTCGGGAGCCGAGTCAAGAACCAAACCAGACCGGCGGTGACCAGCCCGCGCCCGATAGCAGCGACACCGACTTCTACTCGCGGGCCTATTCGGCGCCAGAGTCCGAGCAGTTCACGGCGGGCCCCTATGTACCGGCCGACTCGTCGCTGTACGACTACGACAACTACGAGCCGGCCGAACCGGTCGACCAACCCGCACCGCCACGGTGGCCGTGGGTCGTCGGCGTGGCGGCCATCATCGCGGCCATCGCGCTGGTGGTCTCGGTTTCGGTCTTGGTGACCCGCACCGACACCGACAACCTCGCAACACCCGAGACCTCGACCACGACCGTGGCGCCCCCGGTGCAGGACGAGATCACGACCACCACGCCGCCGCCACCGCCTCCGCCGCCTCCACCGAGCGAAGAGCCACCACCGCCACCGCCCGAAACGGTGACGGTGACCCAGGAGCCGCCTCCGCCGCCCGCACCGGCCGAACCGCCACCGCCGCCACCGCCTCCGGAGACCACGTCGCCGCCGGCGCCACCACCACCCACGACGACCCGTTCGGGCCCGCGACAGGTCACCTATTCGGTGACGGGAACCAAAGCACCGGGAGACATCATCACCGTGACCTACATCGACGCGTCGGGCCGAAGCCGGACCCAGCGCAACGTCTACATTCCGTGGTCCCTGACCGTGACACCGATCTCGCAGTCCGAGGTCGGCTCGGTGCAGGCGTCGAGCCTGTTCCTGGTCAGCCGGTTGAACTGCTCGATAACCACGAGCGACGGCACGGTGCTGTCGTCGAACACCAACAACGCCGCACAGACCAGCTGCTGATGACATACGAAACGGACGCGTCGGGGCGCTCGCGGTTGACCCCGGCACTGGATCCCCGCGAACTCGACCGCACCGATCGCATCCTGCTCGGCTCGTGCGCGGCGATCTGGCTGGTGGCGCTCGGCACCGGGGTCGCCGCGACGGTCGCGCTGGTCGACCTCGGGCGAGGGCCGGCCGAGTCGTCCGGGGATGCCGGCACGCCGTGGCTGCTCTACACCGTCATCGGGATCTCCGCCGTGGTGATCATCGGCGCGGTTCCGCTGCTGTTGCGCGCCCGCCGGGACGCGCTGGCCGAATCGCCGCAGCCCCAACCCGCCGGACCCGCGCCGGCCGCCTCGGCGGCGTCCGGCCGGGGGCGGCCGATCGACCCGACACCGCCCACGGAGAAGTTGCCGTACGCGGCGCCGCGCCAGGAGCGCACCCTCGAGGCGGCTGCGCCGACGCCTGCGCCGACGCCCGCGTCCGCGGCCGTCGACCTGCTGGGGCTGCGCTGCGCCGTGGCGATCGCCTGCGCGATCGGCGTCGCCATGGTGGCCATCGGTGTGGCCACCTATCTGATGGCGGTCGACAGCAATGTCGCGGCCTGGGTCTTTTATGGGTTGACCGCTCTGGTCACGCTCGCCATGCCCGTTCTGCCGTGGTTCTACCTCAAAGAACTACGCGCCCTGCTCGATCAGCAGGGCGCGTAAGTCCTTTACAGCAGGCACTTTTCGAGGGTGCCGGCTGCCTCAGTGGTGGCCGTTGGACGAGTCTCCTTCGCGAGAGCCATGCCCGTTCGACGAGCCGTTGCGCTCCTGGTGCTCGGCCAGCGCGGTGAGCGCCTTGCGCTCGCCGGCGTGCAGAGCCGCGGTCAGCGCGTCGTGCTCTTCGATCGGATCGGCCGTGAGGAAGCTGCCGGTGCCGGGCGCGCCCGCGGAGCCCAGCTTGTTCATCCGCTTCGGGATGGCAGCGCCCTGGTACTCCAACGGAATCGGATGACCGTGCTCGTCCACCGGACCCAGCGGCTGGTGCAGCTCGATGTAGGCACCGTGCGGCAGCCGCTTGATGATGCCGGTCTCGATGCCGTGTTCGAGCACCTCCCGGTCGCTGCGCTGGAGGCCGACGGCCCACCGGTAGGCGATGTAGTAGACGATCGCCGGCAGCACCACCATGCCGATGCGGCCGATCCACGTCGTCGCGTTCAGCGAGATGTGGAACTTCAGCGCGATGATGTCGTTCATCGCGCACAGCGTGAACAGCATGTACAGCGCGATCGCCGCTGACCCCAACGCGGTTCGCACCGGGGCGTCACGCGGACGCTGCAGCAGGTTGTGGTGAGCGGTGTCGCCGGTGAGCTTCTTCTCGATGTACGGGTAGGCGATCAGCAGCATGAACACCAGGCCCATGAACAAGGCCACCCAGGTGGACGCCGGAACTGTGTAGTTGCCGAAGTAGAGCTCCCACGGCGGGAAGATACGCGCCACACCCTCCGTCCACATCATGTAGAAGTCCGGCTGGCTACCCGCCGACACCTGAGATGGCTTGTACGGCCCCAGATTCCAGACCGGGTTGATGGTCAGAAGACCGCCCATCAGACCGAGGATGCCGACGGTCATGGCGAAGAAGGCGCCGGACTTGACCGCGAACACGGGCATGACGCGCACGCCGACGACGTTGGTCTCGGTGCGGCCGGGGCCGGGGAACTGGGTGTGCTTCTGGAACCACACCAGCGCGAGATGAAGCCCGATGAGCGCCAACATGATTCCCGGGAGCAGCAGGATGTGCAGTGCGTACATCCTGGGGATCCAGAATCCGTCGGTCGCACACTCGTAACCGACGCCGCCGCAGGGGAAGTCGCCGCCGAACAGGGCCCAGTGCAACCAGGTGCCGATCACCGGCATGCCGAGTGAGATCGACGAGAGGGCGGCCCGCAGTCCGATGCCGGACAGCAGGTCGTCGGGCAGCGAGTAACCGAAGTAGCCCTCGAACATCGCCAGGATCAGCAGCAGCGCACCGATCACCCAGTTCGCCTCACGCGGGCGCCGGAAGGCGCCGGTGAAGAAGATGCGGGCCAGGTGCACCATGATCGCCGCGGCGAACAGCAGTGCGGCCCAGTGGTGTATCTGGCGGACGAACAGTCCGCCGCGGATCTCGAAGCTGATGTCGAGCGTCGACTCGTAGGCCTTCGACATCTGCACACCGCGCAGCGGCTGGTACACGCCGTCGTAGGTGACCTCGGCCATCGACGGGTCGAAGAACAGCGTCAGGTACACGCCGGTGATCAGCAGCACGATGAAGCTGTACAGCGCGATCTCGCCCAGCAGGAAGGACCAGTGGGTCGGGAACACCTTGTTCAGCTGGCGTCGCACCGCCGCGGACGGGTGGTAGCGCGAATCAATCGCATTCCCTTGGCCCGCTGCGACTTCGGCGAGGTTCGGCGGTTTCGGCAATTTCGGACTCATGCTGTTTTCCGTTCCCAGAAGGCCGGCCCGACGGGTTCGATGAAGTCGCCGTTGGCGACGAGGTACCCGTCCTGGTCGATGGTGATGGGCAGCTGCGCCAACGCGCGCGCAGCCGGGCCGAATATGGGTTTAGCGAAGTGCAACGCGTCGAACTGCGACTGGTGGCACGGGCAGAGGATGCGATACGACTGCTGCTCGTACAGCGACGAGGGGCATCCCAGGTGAGAGCAGACCTTCGTGTAGGCGAACAGGTCGCCGAAGTTGAAGCTCTCCTGACCCTTGCGCTTGACCACCCTGGGCAGGTCTTGCGCCTTGATTCTGATCAGCATGACGGGATTGCGCACACCCATCGCGATCTCGGCGAGGTGGTGGTGCGACTCGACAGTGGTTCCGTCGCCGTCGGATTCGCGCCACGGGAACACCGTCTCCATACCGCCGGCGTCGATGTCCTCGGGTCGCATCTTGACGAAGGTGCCGCTGCCGGTGGAGCGGGCCAGGAAGATGGTCTCGCCCTCGTACCGCGGCGTCCATCCGGACGTCCACAGCACCGCCTTCTTGCCTTCGGCGGTCTGGACGACGGGTTTCCACGGGTTCTTGATCAGACCGCCCGCGAACGCCACCAACGTGCCGAGGCCGAACGCGCCGAGGCCGATGCCCAGCGACAGGCCGACCAGCTTGCGCCGCTTGATCGTCGAGCCTTCCAGCGCGTCGGTCAGGTTGGCCACGACCGTCTTGCGGTGAATCTCGGGGGAGGCGCCGTCATGGCGTTCCTGAATCGAGATCTCCTCGGGGATGAACTTCTTCTGGTACAGCACCGCACCGATGCCGATCGCCAGGATCGACAGCCCGAACGTCAAGCCGTAGAGCGGCGTGGTCAGGGCGAACAGCAGCTCGCCCTCGCCGCCGTAGGGCACGTACTCCCACGGCCAGAACAGGAACACCAGCAGCAGGGCCAGGCCCGAAAAGCCGCCCAGCAGAAGCCAGTACGAGACCACGCGGCTGGCGCGCTTCTCGGCCTTGGTGTCGGGGACCGGCCAGCGATCCTCCTTGTAGACGATCTCGACGCCGTCGAGTTTGCCGCCGAGTTCGACCAGCTCCTCGCGGGACATCGCCGCCAGTTCGGCGTCGGTGGGCTGACCCGGCACACCGGCCTGACCCGGTGCGTCGGTGCCCTTCGGGGTGTTCTCGGTGCCGTTGCCCGGCTCGCTCATGCTCGCGCTCCGATCCACAGGGCCGCGGCGATGACGGCCACCATGCCGATGATCCAGGCCGCCATGCCCTCGGGCGCCGGGCCGAACCCGCCGAGGCCGTAGCCGCCGTAGCTCGGTGACTCCGCCGACTCGCGGACGTAGGCGACGATGTCGCGCTTCTCATCCGGCGACAGCTGCCGGTCGGAGAACTTCGGCATGTTCTGTGGGCCGGTGAGCATCGCGGTGTAGATCTGCGCGGGCGTGGCGGCGCCGAGGTCGGGCGCGTACTTGCCCGACGACAGGGCGCCGCCCTTGCCGGTGAAGTTGTGACACGAGGCGCAGTTCAGCCGGAACAGGTCGCCGCCGCGTGCGACGTTGTCGCCCAGCAGCGACTCCTGTGCGACGCGTCCGTTGTCGTCGCGCGGAACGACCGGGCCGCCGCCGTTGGCCTGCACGTAGGCGCCGAGCGCGTCGGTCTGCGCCTCGTCGAACAGCGGGGGCTTCTCCGGGGCCTGCGCCTCGCCGCGCATCGCGGGCATGCGGCCGGTGGAGACCTGGAAGTAGACCGCCGCCTCGCCGACGCCGATGAGGCTGGGCCCGCGGTCGGGCACACCCTGGAGGTTGACGCCGTGGCAGGTCACGCACGAGGTGTCGAACAGCTGCTTACCCGTGCGCAACAGCGCCGACTGCGATTCGTCGGCGACCGCGACTTGCGGCGCGGGCGTCAGGGTCGCGGCGAGACCGCCGGCGACGCCCAGTCCGAGCAGCAGCAGCACAGCACCTGACAGGCGCCGGCGTAGCCGACGGCGCGACTTGTCGGTCATCGAACTCCTTCTCATCGGATTCATCGGCGAGCCGATCAACGGACGAAGTAAATGACGGCAAACAATGCGATCCAGACGATGTCGACAAAGTGCCAGTAGTACGACACCACGATCGCGGCGGTGGCCTGAGCCGGAGTGAACTTACTCATCCGGGTTCGGGCCAGCAGGATGAGGAAGGCGACCAGGCCGCCGATCACGTGCAATCCGTGGAAGCCCGTGGCCAGGTAGAACACCGAGCCGTAGGCGCTGCTGGAGATGGTGGTGCCGTGCTTGACCAGTTCGATGTACTCGTAACCCTGGCCGAGGACGAAGAACAACCCCATCGCGAAGGTGAGGGTGTACCAGCGGCGCAGCCCGAACACGTCGCCGCGTTCGGCGGCGAACACGCCCATCTGGCAGGTGAACGACGAGGCGATCAGAACCAGCGTGACCGGTACGGCCTGCATGAGGTTCAACTCGGTAGGCGGCGGCGGCCATTCGCCCGCCGCTTGCGAACGCGCGGTGAAGTACATCGCGAACAGGCCAGCAAAGAACATCAGCTCGCTGGACAGCCAGACGATGGTGCCGACACTGACCATGTTCGGCCGGTTCAGCGAATGTACTCGCGACGTGATTGCGGTTCCGGAGGTACCTACAGCGCTCGTCACAGGAGCAAGTATGACGCTTTGTAGTTGTCGATCACCACCCGGGTCCGCAGTTTCGTCAATAATCGCGTGGTGGCTTCTCCCAAAAACCCCGATTCCTTCACCTGGCCCCGGATCCTTGGCCGCCTCACCACCGGTCAGTCGCTGGAGAATGGCCAGGCGGCGTGGGCGATGGACCAGATCATGACCGGCGCGGCCACCCCTGCCCAGATCGCCGGTTTCGGGGTGTCGATGCGGATGAAACGCCCGACGTCGGCTGAGGTGACGGAGCTGGCCGACATCATGCTCAAACACGCGCGCCGTGTCCCCACCGACGAGATCGGCACCGCGACCGTCGACGTCGTGGGGACCGGCGGGGACGGCGCCAACACCCAGAACCTGTCCACGATGGCGGCCATCATCGTCGCGGCCGCGGGCGTGCCGGTGATCAAGCACGGGAACCGTGCCGCGTCGTCGCTGTCCGGCGGCGCCGACACGCTCGAGGCGCTCGGGGTGCGCATCGATCTGGGTCCCGACGAAGTCGCGCGCAGCGTCGCCGAGATCGGCATCGGGTTCGCGTTCGCGCCCCACTTCCATCCGTCGTACCGGCACGCCGGCGTGGTGCGCCGCGAGCTCGGGGTGCCGACGGTGTTCAACCTGCTCGGCCCGCTGACCAACCCGGCCGCGCCGCGGGCCGGGCTGGTCGGCTGCGCATGGGCCGACCTGGCCGAGGTGATGGCCGGCGTGTTCGCGGCCCGCGGGTCCAGCGTGCTGGTGGTCCATGGCGACGACGGTCTCGACGAGCTCACCACCACCACAACCAGCACGATCTGGCGCGTACAGGCGGGCACGGTCGAGCAACTGAAGTTCGACCCCGCCGCGTTCGGCTTCAAGCGCGCCGAGATCTCCGAACTGGTCGGTGGCGACGCCGAGGCCAACGCGGCCTCGGTGCGCGCGGTGCTCGGCGGTGCGCCGGGGGCGGTGCGCGACGCCGTGATCCTCAACGCCGCGGGCGCGTTGGTGGCGCACGCGGGCCTAGCCAGCGACGCCAAATGGTTGCCGGCCTGGGAGAGCGGGCTCGCCAAGGCGGCCGAGGCCATCGACTCCGGGGCGGCCGAACAGCTCCTCGCGCGTTGGGTGCGGTTCACTCAAAAAGCCTGAGCGGGTTGTCCTCTCGACCTGGTCGGCGGCGAGCCGCGCCGAGCGCGCCGACGCGGCCCACGCCGCCCACCGGCCCGCTGCATGCGCAGGCGACCAGTAGCCCTCGTCGGCGCGCACGATACGCACCCCGGGTTGGTGCAGCCACCGCGCGATCAGTGCCGTCTCCTCGACCAGCGCGCCGCCCAACGGTGCCGTCGACAGCAGAACGGTCTGTGCGCCTGCGCAAATCGCGTCGACAACGGGCATCGGAGGAACCCCGCGCGGCGCGTTTCCCGCCGCGGCCAGTTGGCCGTTGCGGATCACCGCGAGGTGCCATCCGCCGCTGCCGTCGGGGCGGGCCGCCACCAACTCGGTGACGGCGACCAGCGCCCGCAGTCGCTGGCCTCGCCACAGTCCGTCGATCGCGCCGGCGGCGTGATCGCGTAGTCGCGCCGCGGTCTCGTAGCGGCCGCGGTCGGCGAGGTCGGCGACGTGGGCCAGCACCGCGGCCAGCGCCCGGCCGTCGCGGCCGGCCATCAGGTCGGCCGCCTGCGCGACCGTCTCCGCGTACTCGTCGGCGCCCACGTCGCGGGGTGCCGGGCACGGCGACAACTCCCGGTCGGGGCAGGCCGGGCCGTGCACCGCGGCGCGCCCCAGCTTGTTGGTGCACGTCCGCACCCCGGTGAACCGAGCCAGCAGGGCGGCGGTGTCGACGGCGTCGGCACGCGCGCGGAACGGGCCGATCACCGCGTCGTGCTTGGGGGTGCGCACGATCGAGAAGCGGGGAAAGGCCTCGCCGGTCAACGTGATCCACCACCATCGGTGCGGGAACTTCGACCGGCGGTTGTAGGGCGGGGCGTGCGCGGCCAGCAGGCGCAGCTCGCGCACGCCAGCCTCGAGATCGTGCGCGCACTCGACGTGGTCGACCGCGGTGGCCAGCGACGCCATCTCCTTGATGCGGGTGCGCGAGTCGGAGCCGTTGAAGTACTGCCCGACGCGTCGTCGCAGGTTGACGGCCGTGCCGACGTAGAGCACCTCGGCGCCGGGGCCGCGGAACAGGTAGACGCCGGGCCGGTGGGGCAGCGCGGCGGCGAGGTGGCGGTTGCGCCGCTGCGCCGGGGTGACGTCGGGCAGGTACGAACGCAACTCCGTGTACGTGTGCACGCCCTGGTTGCCCACGCGCTCGATCAGCCCGTGCAGCACGTCGACCGTGGCGCGCGCGTCGTCGAGTGCGCGGTGCGTCGGGGTGGTGCTCGCGCCGAACAAGCGGGCCAGCGCGGAGAGGCGCACGCTGGGCGCCTCGTCGCGGGTGAGGACCCGGCGGGCCAGTTTGACCGTGCACAGCACCGGCGGCCGCGGCCAGGCGATCTGAGCGCGTTCGGCGGCGGCCCGCAGGAACCCGATGTCGAATCCGGCGTTGTGGGCGACCAGCACGGCCCCGCGCGAGAACTCCAGGAATGCCGGCAACACCGACTCGATCCGCGGCGCGTTGCACACCATCGCGGTGGTGATCCCGGTGAGCGCCACGATCTGCGGCGGGATGCTGCGGCCCGGGTCCACCAGCGTCGCCAGTTCGCCGAGCACGACGCCGCCGCGCACCTTGACCGCCCCGATCTCGGTGATCTGGTCGTGGTTGTCGCCGCTGGCCCGGCCTCCGGTGGTCTCGAGGTCGACGACGACGAACGTGGTGTCGCGCAGTGAGACGTCAGCCTGCCGATCGACATCGGCGAAGCTGAGCTGGCTCACGGGTCGACCGTAGAAAACCCCACCGACAGCTTCGGGTTGCCACGCGGGCGCGCAGGACTTGTCGGTACCTCCCGATAGCGTGCGGACCGCACCGACCGAGAGGAGCCATTCGTGGGCACGGTGAAGATCGACTGCGACGACTGCGCGGTCCGCGGACCGGGCTGTCAGGACTGCGTCGTGAGTGTTCTGCTGGGCGTACCCGACACCTTGCTGGACGACGAGCGTCGAGCGTTGGAGGTGCTCGCCGACGTGGGCCTGGCACCGCGGCTGCGCCTGGTACCCATCCGGCGGGAGGGCAGTTCAGGTGTCGCCTGATGACACGCGGCGCGACGGGCGACGGAACGAAATATGAGCTGCCTGTTAAATTTGCGTCTTCTGTTGGACAACGCCGATGCCGTTTCGTAACCTGTCTGAGACCTAAGGGCTATTCGACACGGCTTCGTTCCGGAAGTTGAAGGACGCAAAATCTTGAGGCTCGACCGCACGCGTTTGACCATTCGTGGGTTCCTTCGCCCCTTCGTCAGCGCGATAGTCGGTATCACTTTTTTCGCAAGTCTCTTCGCGGTCAGTGTGCAGGCCGATCCGGCCGACGACGCGCTGGCGAAGCTCAACGAACTGTCGCGTCAGGCCGAGCAGACCACCGAGGCGATGCACTCGGCGCAGCTCGATCTCGACAACAAGCTGGCCATCCAGCGGGATGCGGAGGCCAAGCACGCCGCCGACGCGGCAGCGGCGAACGCGGCCCGCGAACAGCTGGCAAAGTTTCAGATCGCCGTCGACAAGGTTGCCGCGGCCCAATACATGGGCGGCAGAACCGATGGACTGGACGCGATCCTGACCGCCGGATCGCCGCAGGGCCTCATCGATCAGCTGTCCGTGCAACGCGTGATGGCCGCCCAGATGTCGGCGCAGATGAAGAGCTACCGCGAAATGGGCAGGCAGGCCGCCCTGGCCGAAGAAGCCTCCGCGAAGTCGGCCGCCGAGGCGAAGACCGCGGCCGAACAGGCCGCTGCCGTCCGGGCCGATCTGCAGTCCAAGCAGAGCACGCTGCAGGTGCAGATCGCGGTCGTGAAGTCGCAGTACGAGGCGCTGACACCGAACCAGCGTGAGGCGCTCGCCGCCCTCCCGCCCATGCCTCCGGTGCCTGCGCCGGCGCCGGTGCCACCCGGCGATGATCCCGCGGTCCTGGCCGCGCCGCCCGCGCCCGGCGCCATCCCGCCCGGAGACGTCGCGGCCCCCGGGGCCGGACACTCCGCGACCGTGATCCAGGCCGCGCTGAGCCGTATCGGCTCGCCGTACTCCTGGGGCGGATCCGGACCGAGCGCGTTCGACTGCTCGGGGCTGGTGATGTGGGCGTTCCAACAAGCCGGCATCTCGCTGCCCCACTCCAGCCAGGCGCTGGCCCGCGGCGGTCAGCCGGTGTCGCAGGACCAAATGCAGCCGGGGGACGTCGTCAACTACTACTCCGACGCGTCGCACTCGGCGATCTACATCGGTGACGGAATGATGGTGCACGCCTCGACCTACGGCACGCCGGTGCGGGTCGCCCCGGTGGACAATGCGCCGATCTACAACGTCCGCCGTTACTGACCGCCGGGGTGTCGCGCACGCGAGAAGCAGGTCTCGGCTCGCGGCGCTGCTCATCGCCGAACTGATCTTCGCGCTGCTGATCGTCGGCCGCTCCGAGGCCCCGTCCGGTCCGGTGGTGGCCACGCCCGCGGCTCCGGCGTCGCTGACCACGCCGACCGCGGCATCGCGCGTCCACACGCTCGCTGACGGCCGTGCGGTCCGGTTGGTGAATCTCGGCGGGCCGCGGACCGAGCGGTTGTTGTCCCGGATCGCGGCCGAGACGGACGGGGCCGCGGCGGCGGTCACCGCGTTCTGGGGACCGGAGTGGCCGCGCGAGATCGTCATCGCCGTCGCAGGCACCGGCGCGCAGTTCGCGGCGATCGGCGGCGGTGACTCCCACACCGCGGCCACCACCACGCCCGAGCGGATCATGTTCGCCCCCGGCGCTGCCGATCTGAGCGACGCCGCGTTGCGAATCGTGTTGCGCCACGAGCTGTTTCATTACGCTGCCCGCACGCGAACCGCGTCGGACGCTCCGCGTTGGCTCACCGAGGGAGTGGCCGACTTCGTGGCCCGGCCCGCGACACCGGTGCCGGACCCTTCGCTTCTCACGCTGCCCGGTGACGCCGAACTGTCCGGGCCACAGCGTTCGCTGGCCTACGACCGGGCGTGGTGGTTCAGCAGGTTCGTCGCCGACCGGTTCGGCGCGGCCACGCTGCTCGCGCTGTACCAGCGGGCCTGCGGAGCCGGCCACCCCGACGTCGCGACGGCGGTGCGCGACACCCTCGGAACGGATCTCGATACAGTGCTGGCCGAGTGGCGGCAGTGGGCGAGCCGATGACGTGACGCGGGTTCTGTTGGTCACCAACGACTTTCCGCCGCGGCGCGGCGGCATCCAGTCCTATCTGCAGGAGTTGGTCGACCACCTCGAGGCCGAAGGGCGGCACACGCTGACGGTGTACGCGCCGAAATGGAAGGGTTCCGACGCGTTCGACCGGGACGCGTCGTATCGGGTCGTGCGGCACCCGACCACCCTCATGCTGCCCGAACCGTCGGTGAGCGGCCGGATGCGGCGCCTCATCGAGCAGACCGGGGCCGAGACGGTTTGGTTCGGTGCAGCGGCTCCGCTGGCGCTGATGGCGCCGCTGGCCCGCGACGCGGGCGCACGCCGGGTGATCGCCAGCACGCACGGTCACGAGGTCGGCTGGTCGATGTTGCCCCTGGCTCGAAACGCGCTGCGGCGCATCGGATCCGCCACCGATGCGCTCACCTATGTCAGCCAGTACACCCGGCGCCGGTTCGCCTCGGCGTTCGGGCCACGCGCCGCGCTCGAGCATCTGCCGCCGGGGGTCGACACCGACCGGTTCACGCCCGACGAGGTCGCGCGAGCCGAACTACGCGCCCGCTACCGGCTCGGCAACCGCCGCGTCGTCGTATGCCTGTCGCGACTGGTTCCGCGCAAAGGGCAGGACATGCTGATTCGGGCGATGCCCGCGATCCGGCAGCGCGTGCCCGATGCGGCGCTGGTGATCGTCGGCGGCGGGCCCTACCGGTCGACCCTGCACAAGCTGGCGCGCAGCTTCGGGGTGGCCGACGACGTCGTCTTCACCGACGCCGTCCCCGGCGACGAGTTGCCCGCACACCACGCCATGGCCGATGTATTTGCGATGCCGTGCCGGACCCGCGGCGCCGGGCTGGACGTCGAGGGACTGGGCATCGTTTATCTCGAGGCGTCGGCGACAGGTGTTCCGGTCGTGGCGGGCCGGTCGGGTGGCGCGCCGGAGACCGTGCGGGACGGCGAGACCGGCGTGGTGGTCGACGGCTGGGACGTCGGCGCGATAGCGGCGGCTGTCAGCGACCTGCTGGCCGATCCCGACCGTGCTGGGCGGATGGGTGCGGCGGGCCGGCGCTGGGTGGTCGAGAACTGGCAGTGGCACACCCAGGCGAGGCGACTGTCGAACCTGCTCTACCCCGAGTAGAGCGCCTCGATGTCGCTGGCGAACTTCTCCGCCACCACCTTGCGCTTGACCTTCATCGTCGGGGTCAGCTCACCGCTGTCCTCGGTGAAGTCCACCGGCAGGATGCGGAACTTGCGGATCCCCTCGGCCTTGGACACCGCCTGATTGGCGTCCTTGACGGCGAGGTCGATCTCGGCGACCAGGTCCGGGTCGGTGGCCAGGTCGCCCACCGACGCGTCCGCGTTCTTGCTGTTGCGTTCCTTCCAGCCCTCGATCGCCTCGGGGTCGATGGTGATCAACGCGCCGACGAAGGGTTTGGCATCGCCGACCGCCATCGCCTGGCTGATCAGCGGGTGCGCGCGCAACCGGTCCTCGAGGATCGCCGGGGCGACGTTCTTGCCGCCCGCGGTCACGATGATCTCCTTCTTGCGGCCGATGATGGTCAGGAAGCCGTCGTCGTCGATCGCGCCGAGGTCACCGGTGTGGAACCAGCCGTCGGAGGAGAACACCGCCTTGGTCTCCTCCTCGTTCTTCCAGTACCCGTTGAACACCACGCCGCCCCTGACCAGCAACTCATCATCGTCGTTGATGCGCATGCTGTTGCCAGGCAACGGCGTTCCGACCGAACCGACCTTGACGTTGTCGATCCGGTTGACGGTGATCGCGGCGCTGGTCTCGGTCAGCCCGTAGCCCTCGTAGATCGTCAGCCCCACCCCGCGGTAGAAGTGGCCGAGCCGTGCGCCCAGCGGAGCGCCGCCGGAGATGGCGGCGCGGCAGTCACCGCCCAGCGCCGCCCGTAGTTTGCCGTAGACCAGGCGGTCGAACACCGCGTGCCTGGCGCGCAGCAGCAGGCCGGCCTTGCCGGTGTCCAGCGACTTGCTCCACTCGATCGCGGTGTTGACGGCCATCTCGAAGATCCGGCCCTTGCCGTCGTTGTGGGCGTTCTGCTCGGCGGTGTTGTAGACCTTCTCGAACACCCGCGGCACCGACACCACCACGGTCGGCTTGAACACCGCGAACGTCGCGACCAGGTTCTTGATGTCGCTGGTGAACCCCAACGTGACCTTGTTGGCGAGCGCGGCGAGCGTGATCGCCCTGGCCAGCACGTGCGCGAGCGGCAGGAACACCAGCATGCGCTCGCCCTTGGCCAGCAGCGTCGGGAAGCACTCCTTGGAGCCGCGGATCTCGTAGACCAGGTTGGAGTGGGTGAGCTGGCACCCCTTCGGCTGGCCGGTGGTGCCCGAGGTGTAGATCAGCGTCGCGGGATCGGCGGCCGCCAGACCGGCCACCCGGGCGTCGAGTTGTTTGGCGTCGACCGACATGCCCGCCTCGGCGAGTTCGTCGAGCGCCGATGTGCCCGCGCTCTCGATGCGCAGCACCTCTCGCAGCCCGGGCAGTTCGTCCTTGAGGTGCTCGATCCTGTCGGCGTGCGCGTCGGTCTCGACGATCAGCAGCACGGATTCGGAGTCCGAGAGCACGAACTTCACCTGCTCGGGCGAACTGGTCTCATAGATCGGCACGGTGAGCGCACCGGTGGCCAGGATCGCGAAGTCCAGGATGGGCCATTCGTAGCGGGTGGCCGACAGCAGCGCCACGCGGTCGCCCGGTTGCACGCCCTTGGCGATCAGGCCGAGCGCGGCGGAGCGAATCTGGTCGGCGGCCTGCCTGCACGTCACATCTGTCCACGAACCGTCGACGAGGCGCTGGAAGATCACATGGTCGGGATCGTCGCGCTCATGGTCGAACACGGCGGTGACGACGTTGTCGTGCTCCTCAACCGTGAAGGACGCTGGCACACTGAACTCACGCACGGTCCTGGCCTCTCGATCCGGCTGCTCTTGCCGTATCCACCCTAGTCGGCCGGTATCCGGGTGGGCAGGCTCGTATGTGAAGCTGGTATGCCATGCACAGCATTCAGATCGCGGACGACACGTTCGTCGCGGCTGACCCCGCCGAGGTCGGCCGCTACATCGCCGAACCCGCGAGCTGGCGTCGCTGGTGGCCGGACCTGCGGCTGTCCGTGGTGGAGGACCGCGGCGACAAGGGCCACCGGTGGACTGTCACCGGGGCGCTCGTCGGGACCATGGAGATCTGGCTGGAACCGGTGCTCGACGGGGTCGTGCTGCACTACTTCCTGCACGCCGAGCCGGCGGGGGTGGCGGCGTGGCAGCTGGCCAAGATGAATCTGGCGAAGATGAACCACCGGCGACGGGTCGCGGGTAAGAACATGGCATTCGAGGTGAAGCAGCGGCTGGAGGCCACGCGCCCGGTGGGTGTTTCGCCGTTGGCCTGAGGCTTCGGCCGCCGACAACAGGGGAGGGTAGATTTTCAACGTGGCGGACAAGACGGCGCAGACCATCTACATCGATGCCGATCCCTCGACGGTCATGGACGTCATCGCGGACATCGGGTCCTATCCGGACTGGGTGGCCGAATACAAGGAGACCGAGGTGCTCGAGGCCGACGCCGAGGGCTATCCGAAGACCGCCCGGCTCGTGCTGGATGCCGCCGTCCTCAAGGACACCATGGTGTTGTCCTACAACTGGCCGCCCGACCGCAAGTCGGTGACGTGGTCGCTGGTGTCGAGCTCCCTGCTGAGGTCGCTGGAAGGCGCATATCGACTGTCGCCCAAGGGATCCGGGACGGATGTCACCTATGAGCTGTCGGTGGATCTGATCATTCCGATGATCGGGCTGTTGAAGCGCAAAGCCGAACGGCGCCTCACCGACACCGCGTTGAAGGACCTCAAGAAACGAGTCGAGGCTGAGTGAGCTGAATGCCCCCGACCCGCCTGTCGCCAAGATCGACCTGTTCGTCGGTAAGGGCGGGGTCGGCAAGTCGACGTTGGCGACCGCCACCGCCGTGCGTGACGCACGCGCGGGGCTGCGGGTGCTGATCGTCTCGACCGATCAGGCGCACTCCATCGGCGACGTGCTCGGGGTGACCGTGACACCGACCGGCACGCGCCGGCCCACCCGGGTGTTCACCGACGACGCCGACGCCGGTGGCGGAGCACTGGACGCGCTGGCGTTGGACACATTGGCCCTGCTCGAAGCGCGGTGGCGCGAGATCGCGGGCCTGCTGTCCGACAGGTTCCCCGAGTCCGAATTAGGAAGCGTTGCCCCCGAGGAACTTTCGGCCCTACCGGGCGTCCAGGAGGTGCTCGGCCTCTACGAGGTGGGCGAACTGGCGGCCTCTGGGGACTGGGACCGGATTGTGGTCGACTGCGCGTCGACCGCCGACGCGTTGCGCATGCTCACCCTGCCCGCGACGTTCGGTCTGTACCTGGAGCGGGCGTGGCCGCGGCACCGGCGGCTGTCCACCGGCTTCGACGATCCGCACAGCGCGGCCGTCGTCGCCCTGTTCGAACGCATCAGCGCCGGCACCGAATCATTGAGCGCGATGCTCACCGACGGTTCGAAGGTCAGCGCGCATCTGGTGATGACCGCCGAGCGGGTGGTGGCCGCCGAGGCCGCGCGGACACTGGGTTCGTTGGCGCTGATGGGCGTTTCGGTAGCCGAGTTGATCGTCAACCAGATACTCGTACAAGACGATTCGTTCGAATACCGCAACCTGCCTGAACATCCCGCCTTCGACTGGTACACCGAGCGGATATCCGAGCAGCGGGCCGTCCTCGAGCAGCTCGACGCGACCATCGGCGATGTGCAACTGGTCCTGGTCCCGCATCTGGCAGGCGAGCCGATAGGGGCGAAGGCGCTCGGTGAACTGCTGGACTGCGCACGCCGCCGCGACGGGTCGCCCCCGCCCGGTCCGTTGCGCCCGATCGTCGACCGCGAGTCCGGCTCCGGCCTCGAATCGGTGTACCGGTTACGGCTAGAGTTGCCGCAGGTCGACTCCTCGGCGCTAACGCTGGGCCGGGTCGACGACGATCTGATAGTCGGCGCGGGCGGATTGCGGCGCCGGGTCCGATTGGCGTCCGTGTTGCGGCGATGCATCGTCGTGGACGCGCAGCTGCGTGGGAGTGAGTTGATCGTGCGGTTCCGACCGAATCCGGAGGTGTGGCCGAAGTGACGACGCCACACGGCGATCTCGGACCGGAGCTGCGGGCGCTCGCGCAGGCCATCCTGGACCGGCTGGACCCCGCGGTGCGACTGGCCGCGGCGCGCGCGACGACCGGTACGGCGGGCAAGTGTCAGCAGGTCTGGTGCCCGGTGTGTGCGCTCGCCGCCCTGGCCGCGGGCGAGCAGCATCCGTTGCTCACCGTCGTCGCCGAGCACAGCGTCGCCCTGCTTGCCGTGGTTCGGGCGATTCTGGACCAGGCAGCAGAAGGCCCGACGGGGCCGGACACACCTCCGGACGGCCCGCCTGGGCCGCCGGATGACCCGGGTCCGAACGGCTCGGCTCCGCCTCCTGCGCCGGGGCGATATCAGCAAATTCCGGTAACTGTCGAGGAGTAGTCTTGCGCGCTGTGGTCGCATCCACAGTGCGTGGGTAAAGTTGGCGCAGAACACCGGCCGGTGTTCGATCACCGGGAGGGCCCATGTGGTATTGGCTGTTCAAGTACATCTTCATGGGACCCTTGCTGACGTTGTTGGGACGGCCGAAAGTCGAAGGGCTGGAGCATGTTCCGCCTTCGGGCGCGGCGATCTTGGCGAGTAACCACCTTGCGGTCGCGGACAGTTTCTACAAGCCGCTCGTTGTCAGCCGGCGCATCACATTCCTGGCCAAGGCCGAGTACTTCACCGGCACCGGGCTCAAGGGCTGGTTCCAGCGCTGGTTCTACACCGTCGCCGGTCAGGTGCCGATCGACCGCACCGACGCGGATTCGGCACAGGCCGCACTGACCACCGCAGAACGCATCCTCGGTGAGGGCAAGCTGCTCGGGATGTATCCGGAGGGCACCCGGTCCCCGGACGGGCGACTTTACAAGGGCAAGACCGGACTGGCGCGGCTCGCGCTGCAAACGGGCGTGCCGGTGATCCCGGTCGCGATGATCGGCACCGACTCCGTCAACCCGCCCGGAAGCAAGATGTGGCGATTCGGCAAGGTCCACGTGAAGTTCGGCAAGCCGATGGACTTCACGCGCTTCGAGGGGATGGCGGGCAACCGCTTCATCGAGCGCGCGGTCATCGACGAGGTGATGTACGAGCTGATGCGGCTGTCGGGTCAGGAGTACGTCGACCTCTACGCCGCCGACGTCAAAGAAGGCAACGCCGACGACACGGCAAAGCCGTCGGCCCGCATGCCGGAGGTGGCCGCCGGCTGAGCCGGCAGGGCTGAGCCGGTAATTCAACCGGGGCCGGCTGAGCCGGTAATTCAACGGGGGCCGGCTGAGGCCACCTAGTTGACCGCGGGTACCGGCGCCTCGTCGACGACCGGCCTACTGCGCATCGCGGGCGCCGCCGTCAGCGACCCGGCAACCACGATCACCGCGACCGCCCACCACACATAGGAACCGCCGACCAGCTGTCGCCACAGCGACGCAGCCGTCTCCTGGTGCTCGGGCATCAGCGTGATCGGTGTCCACACCATCAACGCAAATCCCGCGGCCGCGACCACACCCAGCGCCGCATGGCGCCTCCGATAGGCCACCAGCGCCGTGACCAGCAGAGTCGGCAGCGCCCACACCCAGTGGTGCGACCACGACACCGGCGACACCACCAACCCGAACATCGCCACGCAGATCAGCGCCAGCACCGGTTCGTCGGCCTTGAGCACGCGTCGCACCGCCCACACGGTGATCGCGAGCACCGCGAAGCAGGCCGCGGTCCACAACACGAACCGTGGCCCTTCGCTCAGCCCCAGCCGAGCCAGGGCCCCGGCGATGTTCTGGTTGGTGTTCAGCGTCGCCGTGCCGATGCGATCGGTGTTGCGCACGGTCTCGGTCCAGTACTCCAGGGAGTCACGCCAGGCGAACGCCACCCCGATCAGCGTGGCGACGACGGCGGACACCGCGGTGACGACCACCGCGCGAACGTCGCGGCGCAGCACGAAATACAGCAGGAAGACCGCCGGGGTCAGCTTCAGCGCGATGGCCAGCCCCAAAAGCATGCCCCGCGGCCAGGGTGTCCTGCGTGGCACGCAGTCGGCGATCACCAGCGTCATCAGCACGACGTTGATCTGGCCGAAGTCGAAGTTCGACCGGATGGGCTCCAAATAGACCACCGCCGGGGCGACGATCGCGGCGGCCAGCCACGCCTGCCGCAGCCACGCGGGTTCGGTCGTCACCGACGTCGTCGACCAGACATCGCACCGGTGCAGCACGATAGTCACCGCGACGATGAGCAGCACCAGCGTGATCACCGTGATCGCGACGCTTGCCGCTTCCAGCGACAGCAACGCGAAGGGCGCGAACACCACGGCCGCAAGCGGGGGATAGGTGAACGGCAGATCGAGGCCGCCCCTGGTATGGAACATCGCGCCGTCGGCGTAGAGCGGCCTGCCGTCCAGCCAGGCCTGCCCGCCCATCCGGTAGACGTCGACGTCGATGCGGTAGGGGACCCGGCCGAGCACACGCCAGCCCGCCCAGGCCAACGCCGCCAGGGTCAGCAGCTGGAACAGCCGCCAGGCGAGCGTTGGCCCCCAACCAGCCCCGCCGGGCGACCGCCACGTACTCATGTCGCTGACCAGACTATCGGGGCGCCCCGGCGCGTCGGTCGGTATCCCGGGCGCGACACGCGCAGGTCGGCGTAAGTTTTCTGGGTGCTCGCGGACTTACACCTCGTGTTCGGCATCCCGCACGCGCGGATGCCGCTCGTGTACTGCCTGATCGCGTTCATCCTGACGTTCTTCGTGACCCGCACGATCGTGCGGTACATCCGCAGCCAGGCCGGAAGTGACGCGCCCCGCAAGTGGTGGCAGCCGCGCAACATCGGAACTGGTAGTGGACTGCACATCCACCACGTGGTGATCGGCGTGGTGCTGGTCATGATCTCCGGTGTGACGATGGTGACGTTGGGCGTTGACGGGGGAGTACCCGAGTTCTCGGTGGCTGCAATCTTTTTCGGAATCGGTGCAGCGCTGGTGCTCGACGAGTTCGCGCTGATTCTGCACCTCCAGGACGTGTACTGGGCCGAGGACGGCAGAACCTCGGTCGACGCGGTCTTCGCCGCCGTCGCCGTCGCAGGCCTGCTGATCTTGGGTTTCAACCCGTTGTCGTTCTTTGACATCGACATCTGGCGCAACGACCCATCGCTGCTGGCGCGGGCCGGGGTGGTCGCGGCGGCCGTGCTGACGCTGATGCTGGCCGTCGTCGTGTTGCTCAAGGGCAAGGTGTGGACCGGGCTGGTGGGGATGTTCGTGACGCCGCTGCTGTTTATCGGAGCGATCCGGTTGTCGAGGCCGCATGCGCCGTGGGCGCGCTGGCGCTACACGAACCGCCCGCGCAAGATGCATCGGGCGCTGGAGCGCGAGCGCTGGCTGCGGCGCCCGGTGGTCCAGGCCAAACTGTGGCTGCAGGACGCCATCGCGGGTATGCCCAAGTTTCCCGACGACGCTAAGGTCGACGAGCAACTCGACCGCGAGATCCACGCCGCACCCGCCCCGAAGGATCGGTCGGTCGCGGCCGCGCCCCAGAAGGAACCCGCGTAGTGCGCTACTTCTACGACACGGAGTTCATCGACAACGGGCGCACCATCGACCTGATCTCGATCGGTGTCGCCGCCGAGGACGGCCGCGAGTATTACGCGGTGTCAACCGAATTCGACCCTGACCGGGCAGGCAGCTGGGTCCGCAGGCATGTGTTGCCCAAGCTTCCGCCGCCGTCCTCACAGCTGTGGCGCTCGCGTCGGCAGATCCGCTCGGAGCTGGAGGACTTCTTCGGAATCGACGGGGACGAGCCGATCGAGCTGTGGGCCTGGGTGGGCGCCTACGACCACGTCGTGTTGTGTCAGCTCTGGGGCCCGATGACCGATCTTCCGCCGGCGATACCGCGCTTCACCCGCGAGTTGCGCCAGTTCTGGGAGGAGCGCGGTTCGCCGCGCATGCCCCCGCGCCCGCGTGACGCCCACGATGCGTTGGTCGACGCTCGCCACAATTTGCGGCGGTTCCAGCTGATGACCACCGGTGAAGCGCCGGGCCAGCGGTGAAAAGCACATGTCGCGGGCCGTTACCATGAACGGGTGAACTGGACCGTCGACGTACCCATCGAACAGCTGCCCTCGTTGCCGCCGCTGCCCGATGAGCTGCGACAGCGGCTCGACGCCGCGCTCGCCAAGCCCGCGGTGCAGCAGCCGACCTGGAATGTCGAAGCGGCGAAGAACATGCGCACCGTGCTCGAGAGCGTCCCGCCGGTGACGGTGCCCGCCGAGGTGGAACGACTTAAGGACCTGCTGGCCGCCGTGGCCCGTGGCGAGGCGTTCCTGCTACAGGGCGGCGACTGCGCCGAGACCTTCGTCAACAACACCGAGCCCCACATCCGGGCGAACCTGCGGGCGCTGCTGCAGATGGCCGTGGTGCTGACCTACGGCGCCAGCGTGCCGGTGGTCAAGGTGGCCCGCATCGCAGGCCAGTACGCCAAACCGCGCTCGGCCGACATCGACGCGCTCGGTCTGCGGTCCTACCGCGGCGACATGATCAACGGATTCGCGCCCGACGCCGCAGTGCGTGAGCACGACCCGTCGCGGCTGGTCCGCGCGTACGCCAACGCCAGCGCCGCGATGAACCTGGTGCGCGCCCTGACCGGTTCGGGCCTGGCGTCGCTGCATCTGGTGCACGACTGGAACCGCGAGTTCGTCCGCACGTCGCCTGCCGGTGCCCGGTACGAGGCGCTGGCCGGTGAGATCGACCGCGCGCTGACGTTCATGAGCGCGTGCGGGGTCGACAACCGCAACCTGGAGACCGCCGAGATCTACGCAAGCCACGAGGCGTTGGTGCTCGATTACGAGCGCGCGATGCTGCGGCTGTCGGAGACTGAGCAGGGCTCGAAGCTCTACGACCTGTCCGCGCATTACGTGTGGATCGGTGAGCGCACCCGTCAGCTCGACGGCGCCCACATCGCGTTCGCGGAGGTGATTGCGAATCCGATCGGGGTCAAGCTCGGCCCGACCATGACACCGGAGCTGGCTGTCGAGTACGTCGAACGCCTCGACCCGAACAACGAGCCGGGACGGCTGACGCTGGTCACCCGCATGGGTAACAACAAGGTGCGCGACATGCTGCCGCCGATCATCGAGAAGGTGCAGGCCACCGGCCATCAGGTGGTTTGGCAGTGCGACCCGATGCACGGCAACACCCACGAGTCCTCGACCGGCTACAAGACCCGCCACTTCGACCGGATCGTCGACGAGGTGCAGGGTTACTTCGAGGTGCACAGGGCGCTGGGCACCCATCCCGGCGGCATCCACGTCGAGATCACCGGCGAGAACGTCACCGAATGCCTCGGTGGGGCGCAGGACATCTCGGACGCCGACCTCGCCGGGCGTTACGAGACGGCCTGCGACCCGCGGTTGAACACCCAGCAGAGCCTGGAGTTGGCGTTCCTGGTCGCGGAGATGCTGCGCGACTAGTCGGACGACGATCAAGCGGCGAGGGACGAGCCGCGTTGAGGAGTCCGACAGTACAACTAGATCAGGTTGGACAGGTTGCTGCCGGTCGTCCACGCAGCCGCCGCAACCAGTGCCGTCAGCGTGATCACCGCGGTCACCCAGAACAGCAGTGCGCGCCTGGCGCGCTGCCGCGCCCAGTAGAACTCCTCGAGCTCGATTCCGGCGAACCGTCCTGTCACCGGTTCGTATTCGAGTTCGGGGGCCTGCCAGTCGTCGCGCGGTAGCGTCCGGGTCGCCTGGCGTGGTGCGGGCGGGGCCGCAGCCGCAGGCGGGTGAAGTGGAACCGACGCGTTCTGAGCGGAGTTGCGTGGTGCCGGCACCCGAAACGATGGCAAGCCGAGTTCGTCGACGATCGCTTCGAGGTCCTCACCCATCTCTCGGGCATCGGCATAGCGCCGGGCCGGATCGCGGGCGGTCGCGCGCAACACCAGCTCGTCGAACTGCGCGGGCACGCCCGCGATCACCGAGCCCGGAGCCGGGACGTCGTTGTCCATCCGCTGATACGCCACGGCCAGCGCCGAGTCGCCCGCGAACGGGGTGCGGCCGGTCAGCAGTTCGTAGGTCAAGATGCCCGCCGCGTAGACGTCGCTGCGGGGATCGGCGTCACCGGTGCTGACCTGTTCGGGTGACAGGTACGCCGCGGTGCCCAGGATGACGCTGGTCGAGGTGATCTTCGCTTCGGCCACCGCCCGCACCAGTCCGAAGTCGGCGATCTTGACGTCGCCGTCGTCGGAGATCAGCACGTTCTCGGGTTTGACGTCGCGGTGCACCAGGCCTGCGCGGTGTGCTGCGGCCAGCCCGCCGAGAACCGGGCCGAGCACCGCAGCGGCGGCGTGCGGCGGCATCGGCCCACGCTCGCGCAGCAGCTCCCGCAGCGTGCCGCCCTCGACGAGTTCCATCACCAGGAACGGGGGAGGACCGCCCGTGCGTCCGCCGCCCTGGTCGTACACCGCGACCAGACCCGGATCGGTCAACCGCGCCACCGCGCGCGCCTCGCGCTGGAACCTGGTGAGGAACTGAGAGTCGCCCGCATAGCGGCTGTCCATCACCTTCAGCGCGACCGGACGATCCAGCCGCAGATCGAGTCCGCGGTACACGGACGACATGCCCCCGGTCGCGATCATCACGTCGACGCGGTACCGACCGTCGAGCACGGTTCCCAGCAGCGGGTCCGTCCGCGGGTAGGCCTCCACCGGAGACATGTTACGGAGCACGACACCGGCGGCTTTGTGGCTCCGGCCGACGGTTAGGAGATTTAGACTCGGTGCGGTGAGCAGTATTCCGGCCTCCGAGGATGTCCTCGATCCCGCCGAGGACGTCTACGACCTACCCACCGTCGCCGAGATGCTCGGTGTCGCGGTGACGAAAGTGCATCAGCAGCTGCGGGACGGCCATCTGATCGGCGTCCGGCGCGACGGGGTCGTCGTGGTTCCGAAGGTGTTCTTCGACGACACCGGCCACGTCGCCAAGAGCCTGCCCGGACTACTCGTCGTGCTGCGCGACGGGGGCTACCACCACACCGAGATCGTGCGCTGGCTGTTCACGCCCGACGCATCCCTGACCATCAGGCGCGACGGCGCGACCGGCGAACTGCCTAACGCTCGGCCCGTTGATGCTCTTCACTCGCATCAGGCCCGTGAGGTGGTGCGCCGGGCCCAGGCGATGGCTTATTGACCGCCCGCGGTCGTGGCTTATTGACCGCCCGCGGTCCTTGAGGCGCGTTCTTCAGCGAGTACCACGCCACCGCCGCGCATGCCAGCGAGAGCAGCACGTGGGGCCACGAGTACATCCCGTGCGCCCCATCGGGTTTCCAGATCACCATGATCCACGTCGACAGGCCCGCGATGATCGCGATCGACCGCCTGCTCTGAGCCAGCGCGGCCACCACGGCCAGCGGCCAGGTGTAGTACCAGGGCAGCGCCGCGGGCACGAGAAGCACCACGATCACCATCACCACCGCGATACCGGTCAGCGCTTCGCGGTCGGTGTGCCGAAACCGCCACCACACGAACGGAAGTGACAGTGCGATGAGCGCGATGCCGATGATCCTGGCGACGTCGAGCACCGCGTAGAAGTTCACCGGCAGGAACAGGCCGCCGACCGCGTTGATCACGTTGGCCGCCGCGGTGGGCAGGGTCAGCCAGTTGATGATCTTCACCGAGCCTGCCAAGGCCGTCAGCCAGCCCAGCCCGACCCCCGCGGCCAACGACAGCACGGCGAACACCGCGGTGAAGATCAACGCCGAGCCCGCCGACGCCGTCACGAACGCCTTGACCGCCGAGACGTCGCGTCTGTTGCGCAGGTCCCGCGCCCACACCCAGACCATGAACGGAAGCGCCAGTCCCGCGGTCGCTTTCACCGCGACCGCCGCGGCGATCAGGCTCACGCCCCACAGGTGGCGGCCGGAGAACGTCAACGCGATGCCTGCCATCATCAGGCCGACCATCAGCATCTCGTTGTGCACGCCGCCCATCAGGTGGATGATCACCAGCGGGTTGAGCACGCAGATCCACAGCGCGGTCGCACCGTCGGCGCCGATATGTCTTGCGACGCGCGGCGCGGCCCAGATCAGCAGCGCCAAGCCGGGAAGCATGCCCAGCCGCAACAACATCGTGCCCGCGACGACATCGTTGCCGACCAGCATCGTGACGAACTTGGCGATCAGGATGAAACCCGGCCCGTACGGTGCGGTGGTGGTGGTCCAGATGGGACTGACGTTGTCCAGCAACGAGTTCGGGTTGTCGACGGGCCCGACCGCGTACGGGTCGAGGCCGTCGCGCAGCAGTGCCCCCTGCGCGAGGTAGGAGTAGGTGTCGCGGCTGAACAGCGGGACGCTCAGCAGCAGCGGCGCCAGCCAGATGCCGGTGGTGGCCACCATCGTGTATTCGGTTGCGGTGCGGTCGATCACCCGGCGTCCCAGCCACAACCACGCCGCCAGCATCAGTGCCACACCGCCCCACAACAGGATCGACGACAGCACCAGGCCGTGCCCGAACCGCAGCCACGACAGGTGCAGCGACTCCAGCAGCGGGTCGTGCAGGCGCGTGCTTCCCGCGCCCAGCCCTCCGGCGGTGATCAACACGGCGCCGAGGAAGCCCAGCCGGGCCGGTTGGGCCTGTGGTGACGTCGCAAACGAGGTCAACCGTGAAAGGTGGGCAGTGAAGCCGGCTTTCGACGGCCGTGTCGATGGGGAGGTCGATGGGGAGGTCGTCATCGTTATGCGGTTCGATTCGCGACCAATCGGGCGAGCTCGGACAACCCCGCCTTGGCATGGGCGTCGATGTCGGCGGAATCGAGGGTGTCGAGCGCGCGGCGGGTGAGCTCGGAGATGCGGTTCTCCACCGCGGCGAGCGCGCCGACGGACTCGATCACTGTGCACAGTTCCTTGACCTGGGCGTCGGAGAGTTTCGACCCGATGGAGGTGCGCAGCAGCTTCGCCGCCGCGGGGTCGGCCTCTTCGGCCAGCTCGACCGCCTCGGCCAACAGCACCGTGCGCTTGCCTGCTCGCAGATCGTCACCGGACGGCTTGCCGGTGACCGCGGGGTCGCCGAACACCCCGAGCACGTCGTCGCGCAGCTGGAACGCCACACCGAGGTCGGTGCCGAACTGCTGGAAGGCGGCATGGACGTCGGGCCGGTCGGCGGCCGCGGCGGCGCCGAGTTGCAGCGGCCGGGTGATCGTGTACGAGGCGGTCTTGTAGATGTTGACCGTCAGCGCCGAAGCCACCGAATCGGCTCCGCTGGCCTCGGCGACGATGTCGAGGTACTGGCCGCCGAGCACCTCGGTGCGGATCGCGCTCCACACCCGGCGGACCCGCACGGCGGCCTCGGTCGACAGGTTCGCCGTGGCGACGACGTCATCAGCCCAGACCAGCGCCAGATCGCCGAGCAGGATCGCCGCCGACATGCCGAACTGCTCGGCCGAGCCGTGCCAGCCGTGCGTGCGATGCCGCTCGGTGAACAGCCGGTGCACTGTCGGCAGCCCTCGGCGGGTCGCCGAGGCGTCGATGACATCGTCGTGGACCAATGCGCAGGCGTGCAGCAGCTCGAGCGCCGAACACAACCGCAGGACGTCCGGATTGAGGGGGTCCCCGGGCTGCTCGGCGACCGCCCGCCACCCCCAGTAGGCGAACGCGGGCCGCAGCCGCTTGCCGCCGCGCAGCACGAATTCCTCCAACGCGGCGGTCATTTCGGCGTAGTCGTCGCCCATATAGGCGCATTCGCTGCGACGCTGCTGCAGATAGTCTCGCAGCTGATCGGTGACGGCCCCCGCCAACTCGACGGCCGACGGTGCCGTGGCATGCACGCTCAGCGGGCGCCCCTTTCTCTGTGCGACCACCCTGCCCCGAACGCCTTCAGCGTAGAGCCTGCGCTAATCGCGGGCTTCGCCCACTTTCGGCGATTGGTCACGGCTCATGTACGCCAGGGTTCCGATGATGGCCGCCACCACGAAGGAGCCGAGGCCGAGCCAGATCGCGGCCCCGGTGAAGGACCGTGCGCTGGGGTCGGTGTAGCGGGCCTGGGCGTTCATGGTGCTGACCACGCCGGGCCGCAACTGCCACTCGACGATCTCGGCCGACACCTGATCACCGTTGGTGGAGGTGACTTCGCCGGGGAACGACACGGTCACCGACACGTCGGCCTCCGAATCGCTGAGCGAGGTGAGGTCGGCGCGACCCTCGAGGATGACGAGGTCACCCGCCCGGCGCAACGAGAGGTCGACACCGGCGGCGTCGCGGTTCATGTTGGCCAGCTGAGGCAGTTCGGCGAAGGTGAGGTCGGAGAACACCGCCTGAGAGCCGACGTAGTCGTCGCGGCTGTACTCCGAGACCGCCACCTTGTTGGCGAACGGCAGGTTGTTCAGCAGCTGCGGGCCCTTGTCGTCGGCGTTGCGCGGCTTTGCCGCCGCGACGATCTGACCGGACACCCGGTCGTCGGGGGAGACCGTGATCGAGGCCCGCACCCGGACGCAGCCGACGGCGGTCGGAAGCACGACGAGGATCAGCATCACGAGTGCGAGCAGGCGGGTTCTGCTGCTGCGGTGGCGGGTCGGCACGTGGTCATCGTGCCAGACCGAGCCGAGCCGAGGCGTCGGCGACATCAAATCCGTGTCACAGCGGCAATGACCGGCCCAGGATCGCGAAAGCCCGCGGATCGCCCGCGAAATGGTAGCCACGGATGACGTCGGTGAAGCCGAGCCTGCGGTACAGCCGCCACGCCCGGTTCGCCTCACCGTTGATCTCCGGCGTCGACAACAACACGTGGGACTCCTGGCGGTCGGAGAGCAGTCGGCGTGCCAGCGCCTCACCGAGCCCCTGTCCCTGGGCGCGCGGGTGGATGTGCAGTTCGGTGAGCTCGAAGTAGCTCGTCATCAACGCAGCGATGGAGTTGCGGTCGGTGCCGACCCGCTGCAGCCCGGCCACCACCTGCTGCTGCCACCACTGGTCAGGGGCGCCGCAGTAGCCGTAGGCGATGCCGACCATCGGGGCTGAGGCCAGTTCGGCCTCACCGACGGGTGCGTCGTCGGAATCGCCGATGATCACTGCCGCCACGGCCTTCCACCCGGGCCTGCGGGTGTGCTCGAGCCACATTGACGCCCGCTGCGCCTCGGTGCCCCGCGGATAGCGCATTGCGTCGACGTAGACGGCGAGTGCGTCACCGAGCCGGCGTTGCATATCGCTCGGCGACAGATCGATGAGAAATGTCGCCAACTGTGTCTGCCTCTCCGCGTATCGGGGCGGTGTCGTCCCAACCATTATCGAGTGGATCCGCCTGCGCCTCCCATGCGGCGGCGTCCGTCATACAATCGGGCGTCGAACAAGGTGGTACGGCTCAGATCGACCTCGTATCATGACTGTTAGATGCCCGTGAACGCGGGCACACAAGACTTTGAACAATGAGATGGCCACGGTGGGCCCCTGGGTTCCGAGGGAGGGACGAATGCCACTCTCCGATCATGAGCAGCGCATGCTCGACCAGATCGAGAGCGCGCTCTATGCTGAGGACCCGAAGTTCGCTTCGAGTGTCCGCGGCGGAACCCTGCGCGCACCCTCGACCCGGCGTCGCCTGCAGGGTGCCGCGCTCTTCGTGCTCGGCCTCGCGATGCTGGTGTCCGGTGTCGCGATCCCTGCCACCCAGATCAGTGGCTTCCCAGCGCTCTCGGTACTCGGATTCATCGTGATGTTCGGCGGTGTGGTGTTCGCGATCACCGGCCCGCGCGTCCCCGGTGGACGCGACCGGTCGGTCGCCGAACCCGGCGCTCCCCGGCAGAAGCGGGGCAAGGGTTCGGGTGGATCGTTTGCCAGCCGCATGGAGGATCGCTTCCGTCGCCGGTTCGACGAATAGGCGCTGACGCGACACAGGGGTAGCCCGCACCGCGGGCTGCCCCTTTTTCGTGTGTCCGACAGCTGATCGCCCCACTTCACCCCACCGCCTCCGTCGCCGCGTCCACCTGCGCTTTTCTTCACTGACGCGGTCGACGCCGGGACGTTGCCGCCCTCGCCACGTCAGCTGTGGGGCGACGAGTGGGGACTCACTAGGAAAATTGACACGCAAATGGTGGATGGTGGGGGATTGTGGGGTAAAGTGGCGGACAACGGAGCGACCGGGGTTCTGTTGATCGGCAGGGAGGTGGCGAGATGTTTCTCGGCACCTACACGCCAAAGCTCGACGACAAGGGGCGGCTCACGCTGCCCGCCAAGTTCCGCGACGCGCTGGCAGGAGGGTTGATGGTCACCAAAAGCCAAGATCACAGCCTTGCCGTCTACCCGCGCGCCGAGTTCGAGAAGCTGGCCCGACGGGCGTCGCAGGCATCGCGTAGCAATCCGGAAGCACGCGCATTCCTGCGGAACCTGGCCGCGGCCACCGACGAACAGCATCCCGACGCACAAGGCCGAATCACGCTGTCGGCCGATCATCGCCGCTACGCGAACCTTTCGAAGGACTGCGTGGTGATCGGATCGGTCGACTACCTGGAAATCTGGGACTCCACCGCATGGCAGGAGTACCAGCAGACTCACGAAGAGAACTTCTCCGCGGCCACCGATGAAGCTCTGCACGACATCATCTGATTCGGCGGTCGACCGGCACAGGCATCCAGCCCGTGCATCGCGGCCTCTGCCCGAACCGGCCCTGGCGTACTTCCCCGACGCCAGGTCCGCGCTCTCGGACAGGGACCCCGGTGCAGGGGCGTGGGACGGAGGCAACGCGATGGAACGGCGCAGCGGCGACCACGGACACGTCCCCGTCCTGCTGGACCGCTGCGTCGAGCTGCTCACACCCGCACTGACACGGCGGAGTTCCGATGGTGAGGGTGCGGTGCTCGTCGACGCCACCCTCGGAGCCGGCGGGCATGCGGAGCGCTTCCTGACCGCACTGCCCGGTCTGCGGCTGATCGGCTTGGACCGCGACCCCAATGCGTTGTGGATCGCCGGCGAGCGCCTGTCGCGGTTCGGTGACCGGGTGACGCTGGTCCGTACGCGGTACGACGGCATCGGCAGGGTGCTTGGCGACGACCGCTACCGGGTCGGCCATGCCGATGGAATCCTGTTCGACCTCGGCGTGTCCTCGATGCAGCTCGACCGCACCGAACGCGGCTTCTCCTACGCCGCCGACGCGCCACTGGACATGCGGATGGATCCCGACGCGGAACTGACCGCCGCCGAGGTGGTGAACACCTACGACCAGAAATCGCTGACCCGGCTTCTGCGGGAGTTCGGCGAGGAACGCTTCGCGAGCCGGATCGCCGCCCAGCTCATCCGCAGGCGCGCCCGCCAGCCGTTCCGTACCACCGGGGAGCTCGTCGAGCTGCTGTATCAGGCGATCCCCGCGCCGGCGCGCCGTACCGGCGGCCACCCGGCGAAGCGCACGTTTCAAGCGCTTCGCATCGCGGTCAACGGCGAATTGGACTCGCTGCGCGACGCGTTGCCTGCGGCGCTCAATGCTCTGGCTCCCGGCGGCCGCATCGTCGTGATGGCCTACCAGTCCCTGGAGGACCGCGTCGTCAAGGCGGCCTTCGCCTCCGCAACGGCGTCCAGGACGCCGCCCGGCCTACCGGTGGAACTGCCGGGTCACGAGCCGGAGTTCGTCGCACTGACTCGCGGTGCCGAGCGTGCAGCTCCCGAGGAGATCGAACGGAACCCGCGTAGCGCGCCTGTGCGGCTACGAGCACTGGAGAAGGTGGGGGCACCCAGGTGAACGCCAAGCAGGCCAAGCAGGCCAAGCAGACCAAACAGCGCAAACCGGCTAAGCCGGCCAAGCGGGCAAAAGCGGTGCGCAGCGCCGACGAACGGCGGCGCACCGGCGCTGAGCGGCGCTCAGCCGACGCGCAGGCGCGCCGCAAGCCGACCCGCGAGCAGCGACCGCAGCGCTCAGCGCCGCAGACCAACCCCATCCCGCGCCCGACCGGCGCACCGAGCAGGCCCAAGAACGCCAGCCAGGCCAAGGCGCGTGCCAAGGCGCGGAAGGCCAAGGCGCCAAAGGTCGTTCGGACACCATTACGCCAGCGCATCATCGTCAAACTGGCCTCGGTGGAGCTCAGCCCGCGGGCACTGGTGGCCAGGGTGCCGTTTGTGGTGCTGGTGATCGGCGCGCTGGGTGTGGGACTGGGCACGACGCTGTGGCTGTCCACCGACGCCGCCGAGCGGTCCTATCAACTGGGCAACGCTCGCGAGACGAATCAGGCTCTGCTGCAACAGAAGGAAGCGCTCGAGCGCGATGTGCTCGAGGCGCAGGCCGCCCCGGCGTTGGCAGAAGCCGCACGCGAGCTCGGGATGATCCCGTCCCGCGACACCGCACACCTCGTGCAGGACCCGGCGGGTAACTGGGTGGTGGTCGGCACACCCAAGCCGGCGGAGGGCGTTCCGCCGCCGCCACTGAACACGCCGTTGCCCGACGCGACGCCGCAGGCGCCGCCACCGGGACCGCGGCCGCCCGCACCGCGGGTCGTCGATCCCCGCGAGGTCACCGTCCGGATGCCGACGCGTACGGTGCCCACCCCGAATGCGGCCACCCAGAATGCGCCCGGCGCCGCGGTGCCGTCGGCGATGCCGGCGGTGCCGCAGGCGCTTCCGGGTCAGCCGCCGGTGCCCGGTGCCGCACCGGGGCCGACGGTCCCGCCCGCGGCACCGATGGCCCCGACCGACGCGCTGCACATCCCGAACTCGCAGGTGCTGCCGGGTCCCGTGCCCGGCGCCGAACAGTTCAGTCCGGCGGTCGTGCCCCCCGCGGTGGCGCCCCCCGCGGTCGTTCCTCCGGCGGGTCCCGGCGCATGAGCCGCGAGCGTCGGCCCCGCAAGGCCGCACCGGCCGCCGGCCCTCAGGAGCGCTCGGCCAAAGCGCGGCGGACTCGCGCTCCGATCACTGAAACCGGGCTGCGCAGTGCCTCTTTCGTGTTCCGGCATCGAGTGGGCAACGCGGCGATCTTCCTCGTCCTGATCGTCGCGGCGGGGCAGCTGTTCCATCTCCAGGTGCCCCGCGCCGACGGATTGCGGGCCGAGGCGGCCAGCCAGCTCAAGGTCACCGACGTCGACAAGGCCGTTCGCGGGGCGATCGTCGACCGCAACAACGACAAGCTGGCCTTCACCATCGAGGCGCGCGCGCTGACCTTCCAGCCGCAGAAGGTCCGCAAGCAGTTGGAGGAGGCCAGGGCGAAAAGCACCGAGGCGCCCGAACCCGACCGCAGGCTGCGCGACATCGCCGCCGAGGTGGCGCTGCGGCTGAACAACAAGCCGGACTCGGCCACCGTGCTCAAGAAGCTCAAGAGCAACGAGACGTTCGTCTATCTCGCCCGTGCGGTCGATCCCGCCATCGCCGAGGCGATCACCAAGAAGTTCCCCGAGGTCGGTTCGGAGCGCCAGGATTTGCGCCAGTATCCGGGCGGCTCGCTGGCGGCCAACATCGTCGGCGGTATCGACTGGGATGGACACGGCCTGCTGGGACTGGAGGATTCGCTCGATGCCGTGCTGGCGGGCACCGACGGATCGATCACCTACGACCGCGGGTCCGACGGCGTGGTCATCCCGGGCAGTTACCGCAACCGCCACGACGCGGTCGACGGTTCCACGGTCATGCTGACCATCGACGACGACATCCAGTTCTATGTCCAGCAGCAGGTGCAGCAGGCCAAAAACCTGTCCGGCGCCAAGAACGTCTCTGCGGTCGTCCTCGACGCGAAAACCGCTGAGGTGCTGGCGATGGCGAATGACAACACGTTCGACCCGAGCCAGGATATCGGCAGGCAGGAACACCGCCAGCTGGGCAACCCCGCGGTGTCCTCGCCTTATGAACCGGGTTCGGTCAACAAGATCGTCACCGCCGCATCGGTCATCGAGTACGGGCTGTCGCATCCCGACGAGGTCCTGCAGGTGCCGGGGTCGATCCACATGGGCGGGGTCACCGTCGGTGACGCCTGGGAGCACGGGACGATGCCGTACACCACGACGGGCATCTTCGGTAAGTCCTCCAACGTCGGCACGCTGATGTTGGCGCAGCGACTCGGCCCTGAGCGCTTCTTCGAGATGGTCCGCAAGTTCGGTCTCGGTCAGCGGACCGGGGTGGGCCTGCCGGGTGAGAGCGCCGGCCTGGTCCCGCCGATCGACCAGTGGTCGGGCAGCACATTCGCCAACCTGCCCATCGGACAGGGCCTTTCGATGACCCTGCTGCAGATGGCGGGTATGTATCAGACCATCGCCAACGACGGTGTGCGCGTCCCGCCGCGCATCGTCAAGACCACTATCGCCTCCGACGGCACCCGCACCGACGAGCCTCGCCCCGAGGGCATTCGGGTGGTCTCGCCGGAAACGGCCAAGACCGTGCGGCACATGTTGCGGGCAACCGTGCAGCGCGACCCGACAGGGGTGCAGCAGGGCACGGGTTCGCAGGCGGCCGTCGAGGGCTACCAGATCTCCGGGAAGACCGGTACCGCACAGCAGATCAACCCGGCCTGCGGCTGCTACTACAGCGACGTCTACTGGATCACGTTCGCAGGCATCGCCACCACCGACGACCCGCGCTATGTCGTCGCCATCATGATGGACCACCCGCAGCGCACGGCCGACGGCCAGCCCGGCACCACGTCGGCGCCGCTGTTTCACAACATCGCCTCCTGGCTGCTGCAGCGCGAGAACGTGCCGCTGTCGCCGGATCCCGACTCGCGGTTGACCCTGGTAGCCGACTGACGAGGGTGCCGGCGGCCCCGATATGTCGCGGGGGTCGCCAGGGCGACTGGGTACTGTGTCAACGCCATGAACCTGCGACCCAGCCATCCCGCCGGCGCGGCGCTCGGGCCGCTGGCCGGGCAGGTCCAGGCGGTGCCCGCGCGCGGTGCCGTACCGGATGTCCGCGTCACCGGCGTCACGCTGCGCAGCGGGGACGTCGAACCCGGTGACCTGTTCGCGGCGCTGCCGGGGGCGTCGTCACACGGCGGCCGCTACGCCGCCGAGGCGGTCGCACGCGGTGCGGCAGCGATCCTCACAGACCCCGACGGGCTGGCGCTGCTGGGATCCGATGCGGACATCCCGGTCGTGGTCCACCCGGATCCGCGGTCGGTGCTCGGCGCGGTGGCCGCCGAGGTGTACGGGCGACCGTCCGAGCGGCTGCGCGTCATCGGGGTCACCGGCACCTCCGGCAAGACCACCACCACCTATCTCGTGGAGGCCGGGCTGCGGTCGGCGGAGCGGGTGGCGGGACTCGTCGGCACCGTCGGCATCCGGATCGACGGCCGCGACCAGGCCAGCGTCCTCACCACGCCCGAGGCGCCGGACCTGCAGGCGCTGCTCGCGGTGATGGTCGAGCAGGGCGTCGACACTGTCGTGATGGAGGTGTCGAGCCACGCGCTCACCCTCGGCCGCGTCGACGGGGTGCGCTTTGCGGTCGGCGGGTTCACCAATCTGTCGCGCGACCATCTCGACTTCCACCCGACGATGCGGGACTACTTCGAGGCCAAGGCGCGACTGTTCGCTCCCGAATCTCCCAACCGCGCAGAGCTTTCCGTGCTGTGCGTCGACGACGACGCCGGCCGGGAGATGGCCAGGCTGGCGCGCGAGCCCGTGACGGTCAGCGCGACGGGCAGGGTCGCCGACTGGCGTATCGAGGACATCCGCACCGTCGGTCGCAACGCACAGGAGTTCTTCGCGGTGGACCCGGCGGGTGTGCACCACCACCTGCAGATCGGGTTGCCGGGGCGCTACAACGTGGCCAACTGCCTGCTCGCGATCGCGCTGCTCGACGCGGTCGGGGTGTCGCCCGAACAAGCCGTGCCCGGTCTGCGGACCGCGACGGTGCCGGGGCGGATGGAGTCCGTCGAGTGCGGGCAGGACTTCCTGGCGGTCGTCGACTACGCGCACAAGCCGGGTGCCCTGCAGGCCGTGCTGGAGACGTTGCGGGCAGACACCGACGGCCGCTTGGCGGTCGTGTTCGGGGCGGGCGGTAACCGCGATCCCGGCAAGCGCGGCCCGATGGGCCGCGTCGCCGCCGAATTGGCCGATCTTGTGGTGGTGACCGACGACAATCCGCGCGATGAGGACCCTGCCGCGATCCGCGCGGCGATCGTGGCCGGCGCGGCGGGCCGTGCGGAGGTCGTCGAGATCGGCGATCGCCGCGCCGCGATCGAGCACGCGGTGGCGTGGGCGCGACCGGGGGACGTCGTGCTCGTCGCGGGCAAGGGCCACGAGGCAGGGCAAACCGGTGCCGGGATCACCCGACCCTTCGACGACCGCGAGGAGTTGGCGCGCGCCCTCGAGGCACGGGGACCTCTGCCGTGATCAACCTGACGCTGGCCCGGATCGCCGAGATCGTCGGCGGCCGCCTCGCCGACATCTCCGAAGCGGACGCCGCGACCACCAGGGTCACCGGCACCGTCGAGTTCGACTCGCGGGCCGTCACACCCGGCGGTCTGTTCCTCGCGCTGCCGGGAGCCCGTTCGGACGGACACGACTTCGCCGCCGCGGCGGTAAAGGCCGGCGCGGCGGCGGTACTGGCCGCCCGGCCGGTCGGGGTGCCTGCGATCGTCGTCGACCCGACGCCGGAGACGTCCGACCGCGCAGCGGGCGTGCTCGAACACGACGCCGACGGTTCGGGTGCAGCCGTACTCGCGGCGTTGGCGAAGCTGGCCGGTGCGGTCGCCGCAGAACTCGTCGCGGGCGGGCTCACGATCATCGGAATCACCGGATCGTCGGGTAAGACCTCGACCAAGGACCTGGTCGCCGCGGTGCTGGCCCCGCTCGGCGAGGTGATCGCGCCGCCGGGTTCGTTCAACAACGAACTCGGACATCCGTGGACGGTGCTGCGCGCGACGCGGTCCACCGACTTCCTCGTGTTGGAGATGTCGGCACGGCATCGCGGCAACATCGCCGCGCTGGCCGCAATCGCCCCGCCCTCGATCGCGGTGGTGCTCAACGTGGGCACCGCACACCTGGGCGAATTCGGGTCGCGGGAGGCCATCGCCGAAACCAAATCCGAACTGCCACAAGCAGTTCCAGCATCCGGGGCCGTCGTCCTCAACGTTGACGACGCCGCGGTGGCGGCGATGGCCGCCAAGACCGCCGCGCGGATCGTGCAGGTGTCGCGGGAGCCGGGCGGCCGCGACGTGGACGTGTGGGCCGAAGCGATCACGCTCGACGAGCTGGCCAGGCCGCGGTTCAGCATGCACACCGGCGCCGGGTCCGTCGACGTCGCGCTGGCCGTCCACGGGGACCATCAGGTGTCCAACGCGCTGTGCGCGGCGGCCGTGGCGCTGGAGTGCGGCGCCTCCCTCGAGCAGGTCGCCACCGCGCTGGCCACCGCGGGTCCGGTGTCCAAACACCGCATGCAGGTCGCCACCCGCAGCGACGGCGTCACCGTCATCAACGACGCCTACAACGCCAACCCCGACTCGATGGGCGCGGGCCTCAAGGCGCTGGCGTGGATGGCCCGCGTGGGCGGGGGGCGGCGCCGCAGTTGGGCGGTGCTCGGCGAGATGGCCGAACTCGGCGACGACGCGATATCCGAGCATGACCGCATCGGCCGACTGGCCGTGCGCTTAGATGTGTCACGACTCATCGTCGTCGGAACCGGGAGGACTATGAGCGCCATGCACCACGGCGCGGTGATGGAGGGATCGTGGGGGGCTGAGGCCACCATGGTCGCCGACGCCGACGCGGCGCTGGACCTCCTGCGCGTTGAACTGCGACCGTCCGACGTGGTGCTGGTGAAGGCGTCGAACGCGGCCGGACTCGGCGCGCTGGCCGAAGCGCTGCTCGCCGAATCCCGGGATCCGCACGCATGAGGCAGATCCTCATCGCCGTCGGCATCGCGCTGACGGTCTCGATCCTGCTCACCCCGGTGCTGATCCGGCTGTTCACCCGCCAGGGGTTCGGCCACGAGATCCGCGAGGACGGACCGCCCACCCACGCCAAGAAGCGCGGCACCCCCTCGATGGGTGGCGTGGCGATCGTCGCGGGCATCTGGGCCAGCTACCTGGGTACCCACCTCGTGGGCGTCGTGATCGACGGCCGGGGACCGTCGGCTTCCGGCCTTCTCGTGCTGTTTCTGGCCAGCGCCCTGGCCGTCGTCGGTTTCGTCGACGACCTGATCAAGATCCGGCGCTCGCGCAACCTCGGGCTCAACAAGACCGCCAAAACCGTCGGCATCCTGACCGCCGCCGTGATCTTCGGCGTGCTGGCCCTGCAGTTCCGCAACGCCGACGGGCTGACACCCGGCAGCGCCGAACTGTCCTATGTGCGCGAGATCGCCACGGTCACACTGCCGCCCGCACTGTTCGTGTTGTTCTGCATCGTGGTGGTCAGCGCGTGGTCGAACGCGGTCAACTTCACCGACGGGCTGGACGGGCTGGCCGCGGGCGCGATGGCGATGGTGTGCGCGGCCTACGTGCTGATCACGTTCTGGCAGTTCCGCAACGCCTGCGCGACGAGTCCGGGCCTGGGCTGTTACAACGTGCGCGACCCTTTGGACCTGGCGATCATCGCCGCGGCCACCGCGGGCGCCTGCATCGGATTCCTGTGGTGGAACGCCGCGCCCGCCAAGATCTTCATGGGTGACACCGGCTCGCTCGCCCTCGGCGGCATCATCGCCGGGCTGTCGGTGGCCAGCCGCACTGAGATGCTGGCCGTGGTGCTCGGTGCCCTGTTCGTCGCCGAGGTGGTCTCGGTCGTCGTGCAGATCCTGGCGTTCCGCACCACGGGCCGCAGGGTCTTCCGGATGGCGCCGTTCCACCATCACTTCGAGCTGGTGGGGTGGGCCGAGACCACGGTGATCATCCGGTTCTGGTTGCTCACCGCGATCGCCTGCGGGCTCGGCGTCGCGTTGTTCTACAGCGAGTGGCTGACGACCGTCGGTGCCTGACATGACGCATCTCGAGCCGCTGGTCCCCGGCGCCCGGGTGCTGGTGACCGGCGCGGGACTGACCGGCCGCTCGGTGAGCGCCGTACTGGAGCCCACCGGCGTGCGGTTGACGATCTGCGACGACGATCCACTGGCGCTGCAGCGGTTGATCACGCCCGCGAGGGTCGTCACCACCGCCGAGGCCCAGGCCACCATCGGCGAATACGCGCTGGTGATCACCAGCCCCGGCTTCGCGCCGACCGCTCCCGTGCTGGCCGCGGCGGCTACCGCGGGCGTACCGGTCTGGGGCGACGTGGAACTGGCCTGGCGCCTGGACCGGGCGGGCTGGTTCGGGCCGTCGCGGCGCTGGCTCGTCGTCACCGGGACCAACGGCAAGACCACGACCACCTCGATGCTGCACGCGATGCTCGTTGCCGCCGGGCGAAACGCGGCGCTGTGCGGCAACATCGGCAACCCCGTCATCGACGTCCTCGCCGAACCGTCCGACCTGCTCGCGGTGGAGCTGTCCAGCTTCCAGCTGCACTGGGCGCCATCGCTGCGGCCGGACGCGGGCGTGGTGCTCAACGTCGCCGAGGACCACCTCGACTGGCACGGGTCCATGGCCGCCTACGCCGGTGCCAAGGCCCGCGTGCTCGACGGCCGTGTCGCCGTGGTCGGACTCGACGACCCGGTGGCCGCAGGCCTGCTGGACACGGCGGCCGCCCCGACTCGCGTCGGGTTCCGGCTGGCGGAGCCCGGCCCCGGCGAACTGGGCGTGGTGGAGGGCGCGCTGGTGGACAACGCATTCGGCGACCCACCCGAGGGCGGCTGGACACTGGCCCAGGCCGCGTCGATCCCGGTGGTCGGCCCGGTCGGAGTGCTCAACGCGCTCGGTGCCGCCGCACTGGCCCGCGCGGTCGACGTGCCACCGGCGGCCATCGCCGACGCGCTCGCCGATTTCCGGGTGGGCAGACACCGCGCCGAGGTAATCGGCACGGTCGACGGCGTCACGTACGTCGACGATTCGAAGGCGACCAACCCACACGCCGCGCGGGCATCCATCGCCGCGTACCCACGGGTGGTGTGGGTGGCCGGTGGGCTGCTCAAGGGCGCCTCGGTCGACGAGCTGCTCACTTCGATGTCGAATCGGCTGGTCGGAGCGGTGTTGATCGGCCGCGACCGGGCCCTGATCGCCGAGGCGTTATCGCGACACGCCCCGGATGTCCCCGTCATCGAGGTTGTGACGGGGGAGGATTTTGGGGTGCAAGGGACAAGTGGGTCGGATGTTAATTCTGTTGCTCCTGTGATCAGGCTCGAGGGAACGCAATCCGGTGACGAGATCATGGCCGCGGTGGTCGACGCCGCCCGCGGCCTCGCCCGGCCCGGCGACACCGTGCTGCTGGCTCCCGCAGGCGCCTCTTTCGACCAGTTCAGCGGCTACAGCCACCGCGGCGACGCGTTCGCCGACGCCGTGCGCGCCCTCACTCGCTAGACGCCGATGACCACCATCCTGACCCGGCTGCGGCTTCGCAGGACGGGCGCCGAAGACAAACCGGCCGAGCCGGTGTCCGCGACCGCCGGGCATCGGACCCGGGTCGGGGCGTGGCTCGGCCGCCCGATGACGTCGTTCCACCTGATCATCGCGGTGGCCGCGCTGCTGACCACGCTGGGTCTGACGATGGTGCTGTCGGCGTCGGGGGTGTACTCCTACGACCAGGACGGGTCGCCGTGGGTCGTCTTCGCCAAGCAGGTCTTGTGGACGGTCATCGGGCTGTTCGGGTTCTACATCGCGATGCGCCTCCCGGTGCAGCTGATGCGGCGCATGGCCTTCTCCAGCTTCGCGCTCACCATCGTGCTGCTGATCCTGGTGCTGATCCCGGGAATCGGCACCGTGGCCAACGGTTCGCGCGGGTGGTTCGTGGTCGCGGGGTTCTCGATGCAGCCCTCCGAACTGGCTAAGATCGCGTTCGCCATCTGGGGCGCGCACCTGCTGGCCGCGCGCCGCATGGAGCAGGCCTCGCTGCGCGAGATGCTGATCCCGTTGGTACCTGCCGCATTCGTCGCGCTGGCGCTCATCGTCGCCCAGCCCGACCTCGGGCAGACGGTGTCGCTGGGCATCATCCTGCTGGGCCTGCTCTGGTACGCCGGCCTGCCGCTGCGGGTGTTCGTGTCCTCGCTGTTCATGGTCGTCGTGTCGGCCGCGGTGCTGGCGATGGCCGAGGGGTACCGGTCCGCGCGGGTGCAGTCCTGGTTGAACCCCGCCGCCGACACGCAGGGTTCGGGCTATCAGGCCCGCCAGGCACGGTTCGCGCTGGCCAACGGCGGTGTGTTCGGCGACGGCCTGGGCCAGGGCGCTGCCAAGTGGAACTACCTGCCCAACGCGCACAACGACTTCATCTTCGCGATCATCGGCGAGGAACTCGGTTTCATCGGAGCCGGCGGCCTGCTGTGCCTGTTCGGCCTGTTCGCCTACACCGGGATGCGCATCGCGCGGCGCTCCGCGGACCCGTTCCTGCGCCTGCTCACCGCCACCGCGACGCTGTGGATCATGGGCCAGGTGTTCATCAACGTCGGCTATGTGGTGGGCCTGCTTCCCGTGACCGGGCTTCAGCTGCCGCTCATCTCGGCGGGCGGAACCTCAACGGCGACAACGCTTCTGATGATCGGCATCATGGCGAGCGCGGCGCGGCACGAACCCGAGGCGGTGGCGGCGTTGCGGGCCGGGCGCGACGACCGGGTCAACAGGCTGTTGCGGCTGCCGCTGCCCGCGCCCTACGTGCCGTCGCGGACCGAGGCGGTACGCGACCGGCTCAACAGGCGCGGTTCGGAGCGACCCGGCAAACCGCCGGCGGGAAAGCGCACCCGGGCACCCAAGCCCGCGGCCAAACAGACGCCCAAGTCCGCCCGCAAACGCCAGACGGCCGGTAAGCCGGCCCGGGCGGCAAGGCATCATGGAGGCGGCCGCGCGGACAGCAGCCGGCGGCGCGCACTGGAAGGTCAGCGTTACGGGTGAACGACACGGGTCCCGTCCCTCGGCGGCCGGGGGACGACCGGGGAGTCTCCGTGGTCCTCGCGGGCGGTGGTACCGCGGGACACGTCGAACCGGCGATGGCGGTGGCCGACGCCCTGACCGAATTGGTGCCCGACGTGCGGATCACCGCACTGGGCACCGAGCGGGGTTTGGAGACCCGGCTGGTCCCCGAACGCGGCTATCACCTCGAGCTGATCACGCCGGTGCCGCTGCCGCGAAAACTATCCGGCGACCTCCTGCGCCTGCCCTTGCGGGTGCGGCGGGCGGTGCGCGAGACCCGGGCGCTGCTCGACGAGGTCGAGGCCGACGTGGTGATCGGCTTCGGCGGTTACGTCGCGCTGCCCGCCTATCTGGCCGCGCGTAGCGTGCGCAGAAGCAAGCGCGTGCCGGTGGTGGTGCACGAGGCGAACGCTCGCGCGGGCTGGGCCAACCGGGTCGGTGCCCGTTCGGCGCGACGGGTGCTCTCGGCCGTCGCCGACCCTGGACTGGGCAAGCCTGCCGAGGTGATCGGGGTTCCGGTGCGCGCGGCGATCACCTCGCTGGACCGCACGGCGTTGCGGGCCGAGGCGCGCGCCCACTTCGGTTTCGCCCCTGATGCCCGGGTGCTGTTGGTGTTCGGCGGGTCGCAGGGCGCGCAGTCGCTGAACAGGGCCGTTTCGGGCGCTGCCAAAGACCTTGCGGCGGCTGGTATCTCGGTGCTGCACGCCCACGGCCCCAAGAACACCCTCGATCTGCGCGAGCCCGCCGACGGCGACCCGCCGTATGTCCCTGTGCCCTACCTGAACCGGATGGACCTCGCGTACGCCGCCGCCGACGTCGCGATGTGCCGGTCCGGGGCGATGACGGTCGCCGAACTGACCGCGGTCGGGTTGCCCGCGGTATACGTTCCGCTGCCGATCGGCAACGGCGAACAACGGCTCAACGCACTTCCCGTCGTCGAGGCCGGGGGCGGGCTGATCGTCGACGACGCCGATCTGTCGCCGGGTTTCGTCGCCGAAACCGTCGTCGACCTGCTCACCGACACCGGCCGGTTGCAGACGATGACGGCGGGCGCCGCCCTGGCCGGTCACCGCGACGCGGCAAGGCGGGTCGCCGAGATCGCCATCGAGGTGGCGCGAGCCGAGCCCCGAAAGGGTCTGCGGTGAAACCGAAGTCGTTGCCCGAGGAGCTGCAGCGGGTGCACATGGTGGGCATCGGCGGTGCCGGCATGTCGGGCATCGCACGCATCCTGCTCGACCGCGGCGGGCTGGTGTCGGGCTCCGATGCCAAGGAGTCGCGGGCGGTGGCCGCGTTGCGGGCCCGCGGTGCGGCGATCCGGATCGGACACGACGCCTCCTCGCTGGACCTGTTGCCGAACGGCCCGACCGCCGTCGTCACCACCCACGCCGCCATCCCCAAGACCAATCCCGAACTGGTCGAGGCCCGTCGACGCGGTATCCCGGTGATCCTGCGGCCGGTGGTCCTGGCCAAGCTGATGGCAGGCCACACCACGCTGATGGTGACGGGCACCCACGGCAAGACCACCACGACGTCGATGCTCATCGTGGCGTTGCAGCACAGCGGGTTCGACCCGTCGTTCGCGGTGGGCGGGGATCTCGGCGAGGCGGGCACCAACGCCCACAACGGCAGCGGCGACGTCTTCGTGGCGGAGGCCGACGAAAGCGACGGCTCGCTGCTGGAGTACAGCCCCGACGTTGCGGTGGTGACGAACATCGAGGCCGACCATCTCGACTTCTTCGGAAGCGCCGAAGCCTACGGCGCCGTCTTCGACGACTTCGTCGAACGCCTCAAACCCGGTGGTGCGCTTGTGGTCTGCACCGACGACCCCGGCGGCGCGGGCCTGGCCGAGCGCACCGAGGAGCTGGGCATCCGCGTGCTGCGCTACGGCAGCGACCCGAGCCGACCGCTGCAGGGGATCTTGCTGAACTGGGAGCAGCACGACACCGGCGCGGTGGCCCACATTCAGTTCGGCGACGAACCGCACCCGAGGGTGATGCGCCTCGCGGTGCCGGGACGGCACATGGCGCTCAACGCGATCGGCGCGATGCTCGCCGCGATCGAAGCGGGCGCGCCGGTCGATGCGGTGCTCGACGGGCTGGCCGGCTTCGAAGGGGTGCGGCGCCGGTTCGAGTTGGTCGGAGAGGCGAACGGCGTGCGGGTCTTCGACGACTACGCGCACCATCCGACCGAGGTGCGCGCCACGCTCGGTGCGCTGCACACCGTCACCGAGCAGGCCGGTGGTCGTTCGATCGTCGTCTTCCAGCCGCACTTGTATTCGCGCACACAGACATTCGCCCGCGAGTTCGGACAGGCGCTCGACGGTGCTGACGAAGTATTCGTGCTCGACGTCTACGCCGCGCGCGAGCAGCCGATCGCCGGCGTCAGCGGAGCAAGCATCGTCGAGCACGTCAGCGTGCCGGGAACCTATGTGCCCGACTTCTCGGCGGTCTCAGCGCGGGTGGCTGAGGCCGCCGCACCGGGCGACGTCGTCGTCACGATGGGCGCCGGGGACGTCACGATGCTCGGCCCGGAGATCCTCACCGCGCTGCGCGTCAAGGCCAACCGGAGCACACCGGGGTCGCGATGACCGGCCCGAGCGACCGTGACCCGGAGCCCTCGGAGCCCGCGGAGACTCCGGAGCCGCCGGCAGAGCCTGACCCGGGGGAGGAGGCGGCACCGCCGCAGGAAACGCCGGCAGACTCTGAAACTTCGGACCAGACACCGGATTTCGAAGGTCCGCGCCGGCGCGCGCGCCGCGAGCGTGAGGAGCGGCGCGCGGCGCAAGCCCGCGCCACGGCGATCGAGCAGGCCCGCAGGGAGGCCAAGCGGCGCGCACTGGGCAAGCCCGCGGGCGACACCCGCAAACTGCGGAGGGGTACGGTCCGTGGCCTGAAGGTGCTGATGTGGTCGGCGCTGATCAGCGTCATCGTCGTCGGGCTCGGACTGCTGCTGTACTTCACCCCGGTCATGGCGGTGCGCAACACGGTGGTCACCGGTGTGGGCGCGGTGACGCAGGAGGAGATCGTCGCCGCGGCGGCCGTCGCGCCGGGCACGCCGCTGCTGCAGGTGAACACCGACAACGTCGCCGAACGGGTGGCCGCGATCCGGCGGATCGCCAGCGCGCGTGTTCAGCGCCAGTATCCGTCCACCCTGCGGATCACCGTCGTCGAGCGAGTTCCGGTGGTGGTCAAGGACTATCCGGACGGGCCGCACCTGTTCGACCGCGACGGCGTCGACTTCGCGATCGGCCCGCCGCCGCCGGGGGTGCCCTACCTCGACACCGACAATCCCGGTCCCAACGACGCACCGACCAAGGCGGCGCTGCAGGTGATGACGTCGCTGCGCCCGGAGGTCGCCGCGCAGGTCGCCCGCGTCGCGGCGCCCTCGGTCGCGTCCATCACCCTGCAGCTCATCGACGGCAGGGAGGTGGTGTGGGGGACCACCGACCGGACCGAGGAGAAGGCGCTCAAACTGGGAGCGTTGCTCACTCAGCCGGGAAAGACCTACGACGTGTCGAGTCCGGACCTGCCGACCGTGAAGTGAGACCGTGCGCGGCCGACGCGCCGTTGCGCGGCAATCGCGAAGTTGCACGAAAAATTTGTCGCGCGTGTCGGCGCGCCTGCATCGCTAGGTCGCGAGCCCGCCCTACCGTTCTGGTTGCGCGGAACAACTTGACATAACTATAACCCTCTGGTTGAGGTTTAGGGTTTGCCAAGGCTCGGCGTGTCGTCGGACAACTTGGGAGGAAGGGATCGCGATGACCCCCCCACATAACTACCTCGCCGTCATCAAGGTGGTCGGCATCGGTGGCGGCGGCGTGAATGCCGTCAACCGGATGATCGAGCAGGGCCTCAAGGGCGTGGAGTTCATCGCCATCAACACCGACGCGCAGGCGTTGTTGATGAGCGACGCCGACGTCAAGCTCGACGTCGGTCGCGATTCCACGCGCGGTCTCGGCGCCGGCGCCGATCCCGAGGTGGGGCGCAAGGCCGCCGAAGACGCCAAGGACGACATCGAGGAGCTGCTGCGCGGCGCCGACATGGTGTTCGTCACGGCGGGCGAGGGCGGCGGCACCGGCACGGGTGGCGCGCCGGTGGTGGCGTCGATCGCGCGCAAGCTCGGCGCGTTGACCGTGGGCGTGGTGACGCGGCCGTTCTCGTTCGAGGGCAAGCGGCGCAGCAACCAGGCCGAGAACGGCATCCAGGCGTTGCGGGAGAGCTGCGACACGCTCATCGTGATCCCCAACGACCGGCTGCTGCAGATGGGCGATGCCGCGGTCTCGCTGATGGACGCGTTCCGCAGCGCCGACGAGGTGCTGCTCAACGGCGTGCAGGGGATCACCGACCTGATCACCACACCCGGCCTGATCAACGTCGACTTCGCCGACGTCAAGGGCGTGATGAGCGGGGCGGGCACCGCGCTGATGGGCATCGGTTCGGCGCGCGGTGACGGCCGTGCGCTCAAGGCCGCCGAGATCGCGATCAACTCGCCGCTGCTGGAGGCCTCGATGGAGGGGGCGCAGGGTGTGCTGCTCTCGGTCGCCGGCGGCAGCGACCTGGGTCTGTTCGAGATCAACGAAGCCGCGTCGCTGGTGCAGGACGCCGCGCACCCCGACGCCAACATCATCTTCGGCACGGTCATCGACGACTCGCTCGGCGACGAGGTGCGGGTCACCGTGATCGCCGCGGGCTTCGACTCCGCCGGTCCGGGACGCAAACCGGTGGTCAGCCCGGCCGAAGGGCAGGTCCAGGGCATCACCCCGGGCAAGGCCGGCAAGGTGAGCACATCGCTGTTCGAGCCCGCGGATCCGGCGAGCGTGCCGGTTCACACCAACGGCGCGACGGTCAGTATCGGCGGGGACGATGACGACGACGTCGACGTGCCGCCGTTCATGCGCCACTGATCCGGCAATACTGGCGACCGTGACGGTTCGCATACGGCGCGTGACCACGACACGGGCCGGCGGCGTCTCCGCGCCGCCGTTCGACACCTTCAACCTCGGCGACCACGTCGGCGACGATCCGCAGGCCGTGGCCGCCAACCGCAAACGGCTCGGCGGCGCCATCGGATTGGGCGCCGACGCAATCGTGTGGATGAATCAGGTGCACGGGGATCACGTCGCCGTGGTCGACGACGCCAAGGATCGTCCGGTCGAAAAAACTGACGCATTGGTCACCGCCACACCGCGTTTGGCTTTGGCGGTGGTCACCGCCGACTGCGTCCCCGTTTTATTGGGCGACGCGCGCGCCGGCGTGGTGGCCGCCGTGCACGCCGGTCGCGTCGGTGCGCAAATTGGCGTCGTGGCGCGCACCGTCGAGGCGATGCTGTCGCTCGGCGCGCACGCCGAGGACATCTCGGCGTTGCTCGGACCCGCGGCCAGCGGGCGCAACTACGAGGTCCCGGAGGCCATGGCCGCCGAAGTCGAGATCGCGCTGCCCGGCAGCCGCACGTTGAGCGCGAAGAACACGCCCGCGCTGGACCTGCGAGCCGGAATCCACCGGCAATTAACCACTTTGGGTGTCACCGCCATCGACGTCGACCCTCGCTGCACGATCGAGGACCGCAACTTGTTCAGCCATCGACGCGACGCCCCGACCGGGCGGTTCGCCTCACTGGTGTGGATGGAGTGAGCGACAACGTGCCGTCATCCCGCGAAGTCGAGCTGAGCGAAGCGCTGGCGGCCGTGCGCAAACGCCTGGCCGCTGCCGCCGAGGCCGCAGGACGCGATATCGCCGACATTGAATTGTTACCGGTAACCAAATTCTTTCCCGCCGACGATGTCATTATTCTTCGCCGTTTGGGTTGTGAGGCTTTCGGCGAATCACGCGAACAGGAAGCGTCGAATAAAGTCCGAGAAATCGCCGCTATTCCCGATGTCGGATCCATTCGCTGGCATATGGTCGGCCGGATACAGCGCAATAAAGCGCGATCCATTGCCGGCTGGGCTCATGCGGCGCACTCGGTCGAGACCCGCAGATTGATCGACGCGCTGAGCCGCGCGGCGTCCACCGCGCTCGACGAGGGCAGGCGCAACGAACCGCTGCGCGTCTTCATCCAGCTGAGCCTCGACGGGGACGAAAGCCGCGGCGGCGTCGACATCGACGAACCCGATTCGGTCGACGAATTGTGCGCCGCGGCGCACGCCGCACCGGGATTGGAGTTCGCCGGGCTGATGGCGATCCCTCCGCTCGACGAGGACGCCGATGCGGCGTTCGCCCGCGTGAACGCCGAGTACAGGCGGGTCCAAGCGAACTATCCGCAGCGCCTCGAGCTGTCGGCCGGGATGTCGAACGATCTCGAAGCGGCGGTCAAACACGGCTCGACATGTGTGCGTGTCGGTACCGCGTTATTGGGACAACGTCCTTTACCGTCACCAGAAGTAGTCACTCCAGTCACATCTTCATCACAGACACCAGAGTCCAGGGCATGAGAAGGGTCGAACGATGAGCACACTTCACAAGGTCAAGGCCTACTTCGGTATGGCCCCGATGGACGACTACGACGACGAGTACTACGAGGACGACGACCGCGGCGCCTCACGTGGATATTCGCGCCGTGGTCGAGACGAACACTTCGACGACGACGGGTACGGCCCAGGCCACCGCGGTTACGACGACCGCGACTACGACGATGCGCCAGGCGGTTACCGCGGCTACGAGGACCGCTTCGAGCCGAGGCTGCGCGCACCGCGCGAATTCGAGCGCCCGGCACCCCGTTTCGCCCCGATGCGCGGCGCCACCCGCGGCGCGCTGGCCATGGACCCCCGGAGGATGGCCGAGCTGTTCGAGGCGGGCAGCCCGCTGGCGAAGATCACCACGCTGCGGCCGAAGGACTACAGCGAGGCCCGCACGATCGGCGAACGGTTCCGCGACGGAACCCCGGTGATCATGGACCTGGTGTCGATGGACAACGCCGATGCCAAGCGCCTCGTCGACTTCGCGGCAGGCCTGGCGTTCGCACTGAGGGGGTCGTTCGACAAGGTGGCCACCAAGGTGTTCCTGCTGTCGCCGGCGGACATCGACGTGACGGCCGAGGAGCGCCGCCGCATCGCCGAGGCCGGCTTCTACTCCTATCAATAGGTCGTCTCACAGACGGGTAGGCTGGCGTCGCGTGCGGGCTTGAGAGGTCTCGGGCACGACTTGCCTGTATCAAGCCTGTTGTAAAAGTCACATCTGTGCCCGTAGTGAGGACCGTCGGCGTTGTCGCTCTTTTTCGAGATCCTGGGCTTCGCCCTGTTCGTCTTCTGGCTGCTGCTGATTGCCCGGGTGGTGGTCGAGTTCATCCGATCGTTCTCCCGGGACTGGCATCCGAAGGGCGCCACCGTGGTGATCCTCGAGATCATCATGACGTTGACCGATCCGCCGGTGAAGCTACTGCGGCGGCTCATTCCCCAGCTCACGATAGGTGCGGTGCGCTTCGACCTGTCGATCATGGTGCTGCTGCTCGTCGCCTTCATCGGCATGCAACTGGCCTTCGGCGCGGCGGCCTGAGACCGCATCGAGCCAGCCGGAATCGGCTCGTCCGGCGAGTGGAGAACGGGCCGTTTGCCGGCAAGAAATTGAGCGGCGAAATGGTCGCCGCGTGTCGGGCCGTGTTTGAAATTCGCTCTTAATTTCATCCTCTTCTGCTACGGCCGCGTCTGGTGTGACAGGATGGACGCCAGTTACGTTCCACCCACGCTCTACACTTTGAGACCGGTTGACTGTCCAGACTTCAAGGGGGCGACAATGCCGCTCACACCCGCCGACGTTCACAACGTCGCGTTCAGCAAGCCACCCATTGGCAAGCGCGGCTACAACGAGGATGAGGTTGACGCTTTCCTCGATCTGGTCGAGAACGAGCTGACGCGCCTCATCGAGGAGAACGCGGATCTTCGGCAGCGTGTCGCCGAGCTGGAGCAGGAGTTGGCTTCCGCCGGCTCCGGCGGAAGCCAGTCGACACAGGCCATGCCCGTCTACGAGCAGCCCGCCCCCGAGCCCGCTCCGACTCCGCAGCCGGCCTACGAGGCGCCTTCCTCGCAGCCCAGCGAGGATCAGGCGTTGAAGGCGGCCAAGGTGTTGAGCCTGGCCCAGGACACCGCGGACCGGTTGACCAGCACCGCCAAGGCCGAGTCGGAGAAGCTGCTCGCCGATGCGCGGGCGCAGGCCGACGCCCTGGTGAGCGAGGCGCGGCAGACCGCCGAGACCACCGTCGCCGATGCTCGTCAGCGCGCCGACGCGATGCTCGCCGACGCCCAGACCCGGTCCGAGGCGCAGCTGCGCCAGGCGCAGGAGAAGGCCGACGCCCTGCAGGCCGACGCGGAGCGCAAGCACTCCGAGATCATGGGCACCATCAATCAGCAGCGCACCGTGCTGGAGGGCCGCCTCGAACAGTTGCGCACGTTCGAGCGCGAATACCGCACCCGGCTCAAGACTTATCTGGAGTCCCAGCTCGAGGAGCTCGGCCAGCGCGGTTCGGCCGCACCCGTCGACTCCAGCGCCGGAAACGACGGCGGTGGCTTCAATCAGTTCAACCGGGGAAACAACTGAAACCCGCTTTGGCCTAGGGTTGATCAATGCTGATCGTTGCGCTCGTCCTCGCTGTCATCGGCCTCGCGGCACTGGTGACGGCCGTCGTCACAAGCAATGAACTGATCGCCTGGGTCTGTATCGCGGCCAGCGTGATCGGTGTGGTGCTGCTGATCGTCGATGCGGTGCGGGAGCGCTCGGGCCGCAAGGCCGACGCCGCCCCCGACGCGCAGACCGATGCCGAACCGGAGTACTACGAGGACTATCCCGACGACGAGGCCGTCACGGAGCAATCCGAATACGCGGGCGAGCCCGGCGCAAACGACGAGACCACGGTCGTCGAACAAGCCGACTCCGGGGAAGACCGCCGCTAATTCCCTTGCCGCCCTTGCTGGTCCGGCTCGCCGGGGGCCAGTAGTTCGCGCACTTCGTCGTCGCTGACCTGATGGAAGTCGGCGAACACCTGGCCGACGGCTTCGAATCCCGGCGGCATGCTCGCGCAGACCACGTCGTCGGCTTCCTTGGCCAGCTCGCGGCACGCCGACGGCGGTCCGACCGGTACGGCGACGACGATCCGCGCCGGGTTCTTGGACCGCACGGCACGCACCGCGGCGAGCATGCTGGCTCCGGTGGCGATTCCGTCGTCGACCAGGATCACCGTCCTGCCCGTCAGCTCGGGAGGCGGGCGGTCACCGCGATAGGCCTGCTCGCGCCGGTTCAACTCCTCGGTCTCGCGAGCGATCGCGGCCTGTATCGCCTCGTCACCGATGCCGAGGTTGCGCACGAGGTTCTCGTTGACGACGACACCGCCCCCGCTGGCGAGCGCGCCCATCGCGAGCTCCTCCCATTGCGGCACACCGAGCTTGCGGACCAGAAAGACGTCGAGGGGAGCCTGCAGCGAGCGGGCCACCTGCGCGGCGACCGGAACGCCGCCGCGTGCGAGTCCCAACACCATCACATCGTGACCGCGGTAGGACGACAACTCGCGGGCCAGAACCTCGCCGGCCTCCCGGCGGTCCTGATACAGGCGTTTGCCGCTTCGGCGGGCGAGCCCGCTCCATCCGTTCATGACTACGACCGTGGGTACCCCACCCTGAAGCAATCCATCGGCATGACGGCGACGAATATCGACACATGGGAATCGAATACGAGAGCGTCGTCGGGCACCCGCTCGACGAGGTGTTCGGCTGGTACGCACGGCCCGGCGCGATGAGGCGGCTGATTCCGCCGTGGCAGCCGATGAAGGCGATCGCGGAAGCCGAGTCGTTGGCCGACGGGCGCGCGGTGCTCGGGTTGCCGGGTGGTCTGCGCTGGATCGCCCAGCACGACCCGGACCGCTATGACCCGCCGCGCCGCTTCGTCGACGTGCTGTCCTCGGACGGGCCGGCCTCCTGGCCGCCGCGACTTGTCGGCCGGTGGACCCACGTTCACGAGTTCGGCGAGGCCTCCGGCGGCACCCGGGTCTATGACCGCATCGAGGCGCCGGTGCCGGCGGCGGCGCTACGGCCGATGTTCGTCTACCGCCACCGCCAGCTGGCCGACGACCTTGCCGCCCATCGCGACGCCGCCGACGCAGGGCTTCGCCCGCTCACGGTCGCGGTCAGCGGCGCATCGGGTCTGGTCGGGTCGGCGTTGACCGCATTCCTGAGCACGGGAGGGCACCAAGTGATCCGGCTTGTGCGACGGGCGGCGGCGGGCCCGGGCGAGCGGCAGTGGAACCCCGATCGGCCGGATCCCGAGCTGTTGACCGGGGTCGACGCGGTCGTGCACCTGGCGGGTGCGTCGATCGCCGGCCGGTTCACCGACGCCCATAAGGACGCGATCCGCGCCAGCCGCCTCGAACCGACCCGTCGGCTCGCCGAGGCGGCGGCGCGGGCCGATAAAGGACCGAGAATCTTCGTCAGCGCGTCGGCGGTCGGCATCTACGGTTTCGACCGCGGCGACGCAGCGCTGACCGAGGAAAGCGTGGTCGGGGACGGCTTCCTGGCCGAGGTGGTCCGGGACTGGGAGGCGGCGACGGCTCCGGCCGCTGAGGCGAGGTTGCGGGTCGTCACCGTCCGGACGGGGATCGTGCAGTCCGCGCGCGGCGGCACGCTGCGCCTGATGCGGCCGTTGTTCGCCGCCGGCCTGGGTGGTCGGCTGGGCAGCGGCAGGCAGTGGTTGGCGTGGATCGCGCTCGACGATCTGCTCGACGTGTATCTCCGCGCGCTCTACGACGACCGGATGGCCGGTCCCGTCAACGCGGTGGCCCCACATCCCGTGCGCAACGCCGACTACACCAGGACGCTGGCGCGGGTGCTGCGCCGTCCCGCCGTCGTGCCGGTTCCGTCGTTCGGGCCGCGACTACTGCTCGGGAAGCAGGGAGCGCGCGAACTCGCCGAAGCCAATCAACGTGTGCTGCCCGCCGCATTGCAGGCGCTGGGCCACCGCTTCCGTCATCCGTCGCTGGACGGTGCGCTCGCTCACGAGCTCGGGCACGGTTGACCGACCACGCGCCTCACGAAGCCGTGTACGAGACGCCGCACCCGACTTGCCGCGTCGCCTGCGAATATCTCTGTCTGAGAACGTAATTCGTCGGGAGTGAGGCCGAAGGCGGCGACCTCGCCGATATCGTCGTCGGCCAGCCATCGGTCCAGCAACTCGAGGTCGACCTCGGGGTGGAACTGCAGCGCGAGCGCGCGGCCGAACTGGAACGCCTGGGATGCGTTGGCGGTGCGGGCCAGTTCGGTGGCGCCGGGCGGCAGTGTCCAGCGGTCGTAGTGCCATTGGAACCATCGGCCGCCGGGCACCAGTTCCGGATCGGTGGACTCGACGTCATACCAACCGATCTCGGGGGACAGCGAGCGTGTGACCGTCCCGCCGAAGCTCTGCGCCAGCAGTTGTCCGCCGAAGCAGATGCCGAGGATCGCGATGCCCGCGTCGGCGGCGCGGCGCATCATCGCCATCTCCTCGCCGACCCAGGTGCGGCGCAGCGCGTCGTCGTAGACGGGCCAGCGCGCGCCGAGGGGTACGAGCACGTCATAGTGGGTCGGGTCGGGGAAGGGGACGTCGCCGGCGGGGGAGTGTGCGCGCTCGGGGGGCACCACCTCGAAGGTGTGCACGTCGAAGCCCTCGTCGACGAACGCCTGGCCCAACAGTGCCTCGGTCGCGAGGTGGTCGTTGTGGAGGAACAGGGCTCTTGCCGTCACGCGCCCCATTGTTCCGCGCGTAGATCCGGCGTCGAGTGGGCATCCCACGGGGTGTCAGTGCTGGCCGAATGGTTCCTCACCGCCGGTGAACGCGGCAACCCCGATTGGGAGCTGCCGGCATGGAGCGAGGGCAACCAGGCCGAGGCTCTGATTCACGGCGCGTCGTACTTCGATCGGCTCGTCACCGAGGTTGAGGCGCTTCGCGCGGGAGATCACCTGTTCTTCGCCGACTGGCGCGGCGATGCCGACCAGAGGTTGCGCGACAACGGCCCTACCGTCGCCGAACTGTTCCGCTCGGCTGCCGAGCGCGGCGTGCTCGTCAAGGGTCTGATGTGGCGGTCGTATCCGAATCGCTTGCAGTTCAACGAGGAGCAGAACCGCCACCTGGCCGAGACCATCGAGCGCGCCGGTGGGGAGGTGCTGCTCGATCAGCGGGTGCTGGTGGGCGGATCACATCATCAACGGCTGGTGTTGCTCCGCCATCCCGGCGAACCGGAGCGGGACGTGGCGTTCATCGGAGGCATCGACCTGTGCCACTCGCGTCGCGACGACGCGTCGCACCGCGGTGACCCGCAGGCGGTGCAGATGTCGAAGCGGTACGGGGAGCGCCCGCCGTGGCACGACGTGCAGCTGCAGGTGCGCGGTCCGGTCATCGGGGCGCTGGACGTCACCTTCCGGGAGCGGTGGACGGCGCGCGCGCCGCTGGATCTGTTCAACCCGCTTGCGTGGCTTCGCGACAGGTTCGGGGGCGAGGACCAGCGGCCGCGCCCGCTACCGGAGCAACCGCCGGACCCGCCGGCCTGCGGACCGCACGCGGTGCAGGTGCTTCGCACCTACGGCGACGCCTTGATTCAGTACGAGTTCGCCAAGGAGGGTGAACGCAGCATCGCACGCGGCTACACGAAGGCGATTCGGCGCGCCAGGAGCCTGATCTATCTGGAGGACCAGTATCTGTGGTCCGATGAGATCGCCAACCTCTTGGTCGCGGCGTTGAGCAACAATCCCGAACTGCAACTGGTGGCGGTCGTACCGCGCTACTTCGATCTGGAAGGTGGTCTTGGCCGCCCGCCGACGCTGGTCGGGCGTCAACTGGCGCTCGACGCGTGCCGCCGCGCCGCGCCTGACCGGGTGCACGTGTTCGACGTCGAAAACCACGAGGGCACACCGGTTTATGTGCACTCGAAGGTGTGCGTCATCGACGACACCTGGGCCTGCATCGGCAGCGACAACTTCAATCGCCGGTCGTGGACGCATGACAGCGAACTGTCGTGCGCGGTGCTCGACGCCGACGACCGGTTCGCGCGTGATCTACGGCTGCGGTTGTTGCGCGAGCATCTCGACCGGGCCGAGGACGGCAGCGAAGACGAGGGTCTGGTCGACCCGGTCGCCGCCGTCGATGAGATGATCGCGTGCGCAGCGATTTTGGAGGATTGGCATCGGTCGGGCCGCTCCGGGTCGCGACCGCCGGGACGATTGCGACCGCATGAGAGCGAACGGGTCGATCCGCTGACACGGCTGTGGGCCGAACCCGCCTACCGGATGATCTTCGACCCCGACGGTCGCTCGTACCGCGACCGGCTGTTGCGGCGGCGCCCATGAACGTCGAGCAGTGGTTCCTGACCGCGCAGGAGCGCGGAAACCCCGCGTCGGACATCCCAGTCTGGTGTGACGGCAACCGCGTCGAACCGCTGGTGCACGGCTCGACCTATTTCGACCACCTTGCCACTGAAGTGGAGGCGCTCGCGCCGGGTGACTACGTGTTCTTCACCGACTGGCGTGGCGACCCCGACGAGAAGTTGCGTGACAACGGTCCGACGGTTCGCGAGTTGTTCTGTCGCGCAGCCGAACGCGGTGTGGTGGTCAAGGGCCTGGTGTGGCGGTCGCATCTCGATGAGCTCTCCTACAGCGAGGAGGAGAACCGCCATCTCGGCGAGCACATCGAGAAGGCCGGTGGGGAGGTCCTGTTGGACCAGCGGGTGCGGATCGGCGGTTCGCATCACCAGAAGCTGGTCGTGATCCGCCATCCCGGTTCCCCGCAGCGCGATGTGGCGTTCGCGGGAGGCATCGACCTGTGTCACTCGCGGCGAGACGACGCGTCGCACCGCGGCGACCCTCAGGCGATCGAGATGTCGCCGCGCTACGGCGACAATCCGCCGTGGCACGACGTGCAGCTACGGCTGCAGGGTCCTGTCGTCGGCGCGCTGGACATGACGTTTCGCGAACGGTGGAACGACCCTGCGTCCCTGGACATGCTGAACCCCCTGGCGTGGCTGCGGGACAAGTTCAGCGGCACGGACATGACGGCCGATGCGCTGCCGGAGCAACCGCCGGACCCGCCACGGTGCGGTCCGCACAGCGTGCAGGTGCTGCGGACCTACCCGGACGCCCATTTCACCTACGACTTCGCACCGCAGGGCGAACGCAGCATCGCCCGCGCGTACAGCAAGGCGGTCCCGCGGGCCCGCCGGCTGATCTACCTGGAGGACCAGTATCTGTGGTCTAAGCGGGTGGCCGACCTGTTCGCGGCTGCGCTACGGGCCAATCCCGATCTGCATCTGGTCGCGGTGGTGCCGCGTTACCCCGATGTCGACGGCCGGCTGGCCCTGCCGCCCAACCAGGTCGGGCGTTGGCAGGCCATCGAGACGTGTCACCGTGCCGCACCGGACCGGGTGCACGTATTCGACGTCGAAAACCACGAGGGCACACCGGTGTACGTGCATGCGAAGGTGTGTGTGATCGACGATGTGTGGGCGTGTTCGGGTAGCGACAACTTCAACCGGCGATCGTGGACGCATGACAGCGAGTTGTCCTGTGCGGTACTGGATTCCGAGGGTGTGTTCGCACGGGATTTCAGGCTGAAGCTGATGCGCGAGCATCTGGACCGCGCCGAGGACGGCAGCGAGGACGGCGGCCTGGTCGATCCGGTCACGGCGGTGTCCGAGATCGTTGAAACCGCAGAGGCGCTGGAGGCGTGGTACGCGTCGGGTCGGCGAGGGCCGAGACCGCCCGGCCGCTTGCGCCCGCACAAGGCCGAACGACTCGGGCTGCTGACGCGGCTGTGGGCCGAGCCCGTGTACCGGTTCATGTACGACCCGGACGGGCGGTCGTACCGGGACCGGCTGAAACGGCGGTTGTGAAACGGCGATATCCGCGGTCCGGGCCGAAATCTACGCGTTTGCGCTGATGTTTTGCCGATAACCGGGTCGCATGCTGGCTAGCATGAGCGCACTCGAGTGGAGCGAACTTGGTGTGAGCGGACTGCCGACCGGGACGGTGACGTTGCTGCTGGCCGACGTCGAGGGGTCGACGCGGTTATGGGACTCGCAGCCAGAAGAGATGCGTGCGGCTATCCGCCGGCTCGACGCGACACTGGCCGATCTCGTCGTCATGAACAACGGTGCCCGCCCGGTCGAGCAGGGTGAGGGCGATAGCTTCGTGCTGGCTTTCGCACGGGCCAGCGATGCGGTGGCCTGCGCGTTGGCACTGCAGCAGGCGCCGCTGGCCCCGATCCGGCTGCGGATCGGCGTGCACACCGGTGAGATCCAATTGCGCGACGAGGGCAACTACATCGGCGCGACCATCAATCGCACGGCGCGGGTACGCGATCTCGCGCACGGCGGGCAGACGGTGCTGACGGGTGCGACGGAATCGATGGTCGTCGACTACCTGCCCGAGGGCGCGTGGCTGGGTGATCTCGGATCACATCCGCTACGGGATTTGCCCCGGCCCGAACGCGTGGTGCAGCTGTGCCACCCCGACATCCGCAACGACTTCCCGCCTCTGCGGACGGCCGAGGCCGTGCTGAGACACAATCTGCCCGCGCAACTCACGCGATTCATCGGACGCCGCAAGCAGATCGGCGAGATTGGTGACCTGCTGACCGGCAGCCGGCTGGTGACGTTGACCGGTGCGGGTGGGGTCGGTAAGACGCGCCTGGCCGTGCAGATCGCGGATCGCACGGATCTGCAGTCGGTTTGGTATGTGGACCTGGCTCCGATCAGCGACCCTGCTCTCGTTTCCGTCGCCATGCTCAGGGCACTCGGAGTACCGGATCAACCGGGTCGCTCGACGACGGACAGCATCGCCGAGTTCATCGGCGAGCGTGCGGGACTGGCGGTGCTCGACAACTGTGAACACCTGCTCGAGGTCAGTGCCGAGCTGATCACCACCCTGCTGGAGCGATGTCCGGCGCTGAGGCTGCTGGTCACCAGCCGGGAACCGATCGGCGTCGAGGGTGAGCTCGTCTGGCGGGTGGCCTCCCTGGCGATAGACGACGAGGCCGTCGAGTTGTTCGTCGACCGCGCCCGCCACGTTCAGTCGGATTTCACTCCCCGTGACGGGGAACTCGCGGTCATCGGCGAGATATGCAGGCGTCTGGACGGCATGCCGCTGGCCATCGAACTGGCGGCCGCCCGGGTACGCGCGCTCTCGGTGCGGGAGATCCTCGACGGCCTGCACGACAGGTTCCGTCTGTTGACAGGTGGATCACGAAAAGCGGTGCGCCGCCAGCAGACCCTCAAGGCGTCCGTGGACTGGTCACATCAGATGCTGACCGAACCCGAGCGTGTGGTCTTCCGACGGCTGGCGGCGTTCGCAGGAGACTTCGACCTCGAGGCCGCGCAGGCGGTGGCCACGGGCGGCGAGGTCGAGCGCTTCCAGGTGCTCGATCTGCTGATGCTCCTGGTGGACAAGTCGCTGGTGTTGGCGGAATCTTCCAGTGAACGAGTGAGATACCGGTTGCTGGAGACGGTGCGCCAGTACGCCTTGGACAAACTCGGTGAGTCCGGCGAAGCCGACACCGTGCGCAGTCGCCACCGGGACCACTACACCTCCATGACTGCGCGACTCGAGGCGCCCGGATGCAGTGAGTACGAGCATCTCATCGCGCTGGCCGAGACCGAAATAGACAATCTGCGTGCGGCTTTCGCCTGGAGCCTCGAGCGTCAGGACGTCGACGCGGCGTTGCGGTTGGCGAGTTCGCTGCAACCGCTGTGGCTCATGCGAGGGCGGGTCAAAGAGGGGTTGTCCTGGTTCAACGCCGTACTGAGCGATCCGGCGCCGGAGGGGGCGTCCGATGTTGTGGCGCGGCTCAGTGCGATCGCCGATCGGGCGGTGCTCCACGCGTGGGCGGTCACCGTCGGCGTCACGGACGACCTCGAACAGGCCCTGGCCACAGCAAGGGAGCTCGACAACCCCGCGCTGTTGCTTCGGGTGCTGGTGTCGTGCATAGGGGCGGCCGCCTTCGATGCCCAGGCGGCCTACCCGTACGTTGACGAAGCTCTGGAGCTGGCACGGCGATTGGACGATCGGTGGCGCCTCTGCCAGATCCTCGGCTGGAAGGCCTTCATCGCCATCCTCCTAGGTGACCCGGTGTCAGGCCGCGCCGCCGGCGAGGAGGGTCTTTCACTGGCCGACGCGGTAGGTGACGTCTTCATGTCACGCATGAACCAGTATTGGGGCCCCGCAATGGCGTCGTTTCAGCACGGCGATCTGAAAGAGGGCACGGCGTCGCTGCAGAAACTTCTCGCAGAGGCCGACGCATCAGGGGACGTGCTGCACGGCCTGCTTGCGCGCATCGGTCTTGCGCACGTATACGCATTGACGGGCGATCCCGCCGCGGGTCGAAGTTTCGCCGAGGCGGCCATCGAAACCGCGTCCGTGGTCGGTCCTTACCTCGAACCGTGGGCGTATGCGCCGCTGGCTTATGCGGCTCTCGCCGAGGGCGATCTGACTGCTGCCGGCCAAGCGTGTGACTGGGCGTGGCAACGCATCAACGCGCAGCCGGAAACGGCGATAACGAACGTCAATCCGCTGGCATTGCTGGAACTCGCCAAAGGTGATCTGCGCGCCGCCAGAGAGTACGCCGACGTCGACGTGCCGCTGATGCATGGATGGCACCTGGCACGGGCCTTGGTGATCCGCGCTCGCGTCGCGATCGCGCAGGGTGAACTCGCGCAGGCCGATGAAGACCTGCGTCGAGCGCTCGACTGCATTGCCGGTCATGAGTCATATCAAGCTGCGCCCGACGCCTTCGAGGTGCTGGGCGAGTTGACCTGTGCGACCGGCGATCACCGCAACGCGGCGCGGTTCTTCGGTGCCGCCGATGCCATGGGCAAACGCATGGGTCTGGTTCGACTCCGGGTGCACGATGCGGCGTATGCGGAATCGGTGTCCGTTCTCGAGGAGTCCCTCGGGGAGGGCGACTTCGAGGCGTTATGGGACGAAGGATCAGCACTGTCCATCGAGGAAGCGATCGCGTACGCGCTACGCGGACGCGGTGAGCGCAAGCGTCCGTCCAGTGGCTGGGCCTCGTTGACGCCGACCGAGCTCGGCGTGGTCCGATTGGTCGCCGAGGGGCTCGCTAACAAGGACATCGCCGCAAGGCTTTTCGTGTCTCATCGGACGGTGCAGACGCATCTGACCCACGTCTACACCAAGCTCGGACTGGCCTCGCGCGTGCAGCTGGCTCAGGAAGCCGCACGGCACGCCTAGTATCGCGGTATGACTGTGGTTCTGGTGCATGGTAATCCGGAGACGGACGCAATATGGGGTCCCATGGTCGACGCGCTCGGACGCGACGACGTGGTGCGGCTTTCCCCGCCCGGATTCGGTGCACCAGTGCCCGACGGCTTCGGAGCGACCTACCTCGACTATCGCGACTGGCTCGAGCGCGAGCTGGAGCGCTTCGACGAGCCGGTCGACCTGGTCGGACACGACTGGGCGGCGGTCACGTCGTCAACGTGGCGATGCACCGTCCCGAACTCTTGCGTACCTGGGCCAGCGACGTCGTGGGGCTGTTCGATCCCGATTACGTGTGGCACGACCTCGCTCAGGTGTGGCAGACGCCCGGAGCCGGTGAGGAACTGGTCGAGGCGATGATGGACGGCACGGTCGAAGACCGGACGGCCCAGATGGCCGATCTGGGGCTCCCACCCGATATCGCGACCGCGCTCGCCCGGGCGCAAGGTCCCGAGATGGGTCGCGCGATCCTGGCGCTGTACCGATCTGCGGCCCAGCCGGTGCTGTCCGAGGCGGCCCGCCAGCTCGAGAAGGCCGCCGCCCGTCCGGGGTTGTCGTTTCTCGCCACCGAGGACCCGTACGTGGGTACCGAGGAGATGCGCCGGCGTGCTGCGGCGCGAGCAGGTGCACGCACAGAGGTTCTCGACGGCTTAGGGCACTGGTGGATGGTGCAGGATCCCGCACGCGGAGCCGAGGTTCTTACCCGATTCTGGGAGACGGCTGCCTGACGGGGCCGACCTGTCACACCCCGCGACTAGTGTCGAAGACATGTTCGAATCCGCGGGCGATGGGGAGTTGCTCGACACGATGCGCGATGCGCAGCGTGCCGAGCGCGTCGCCGTCGCGCGGAGGTTCCTCGCCGCAGGCCGGTTTGCTTTGCAACGCTTCGCTGCGATGGGCAACACACACGACAACTGGTGCGTCGACGATTGGGATGTCATCGCCTCCGAGGTCGCGGCCGAACTCGGGATGAGTCGGGGGCGGGCGTCCTCGATGATCGGTTACGGCCGAAATCTTATCGAGCACATGCCGCGGCTGGGTGAGGTCTTCCTCGGGGGGCAGGTCGACTTTCGGGTGATCAGCATCATCGACTACCGGGCCGGATTGGTCGTCGACGACGAGGCGATCGCCGCGATCGACGAGATGGTGGCGCACAAGGCGCCGTCGTGGAACAAGCTGTCCGACAAGAAGATCGCTCAGTTGGTCGACTGGATGGTGCTCGACGTCGATCCCGACGCGCTGCGCGTCGCCAAGGAACGCGACGACGACCGCTACATCGACATCACCTTCGACAAGTACGGGATGGCCGATATCGAGGGCAAGATCCGCGCGACCGACGCCGCCGCACTGGACGAGACACTCAGCCAGCTCACCGCCACCGTCTGCCGCGACGACCCGCGCACCGCACGACAACGCCGTGCCGATGCCGTGATGGCGCTCGTCAACAGGGAAACCTCGATGGCATGCCGGTGCGAAACACAACGGTGTGCCGCGGCGGGTCGCCGCACCGCGACGACGGATGTCGTGATCCACATGATCGCCGAGGCCGCGACCGTGAGCGGTGAGAAGAACACACCGGGATACGTGGCCGGCGTCGGCCCGGTGCCGGCGCCGATGGTGCGCGACCTGGCCAGAACCGCCAAGCTCAAGCCCCTCGTCATCCCGAAGGATACGGTCGCCGATCGTCGGTATCGACCGTCGGCCGCACTCGCCGACTTCGTCCGCTGCCGCGATCTGACCTGCAGATGGCCCGGATGCGACAAGCCGGCCTGGAAAGCCGATATCGACCACACGGTGCCCTACCCGGCGGGGCCGACGCATCCGTCGAACAACGCCTGCTACTGCCGCTTCCACCACCTCATGAAAACGTTCCACTGTGGTCCCGGCGGCTGGGCCGAGCAGCAATCACCGGACGGCACAATAATTTTCACCTCGCCAAGCGGTCGCAAGTACCGCACCGAACCGCTCGGGGCGCAGCTGTTCACCCAACTCGCGACTCCTACAGGTGTCCTCACCTCGAGCACCGGACCGCCGCCCAATGAATGGCGCGGTCTGGCGATGCCGAAGCGAAAACGCACCCGCGCTCAGGATCGCGCGTATCGCATCAGCCGGCTACGCGCCATCAACGCCGCACGCTACGCCGCGGACATCCCACCGTTCTGATCGCCTGCGAGACGGCGTAACCCACGCCACATTTGTTTCGTCGACGTTTCCAGCGACCGGACCGCCGTCCACCGCCCATGTGAGCGGGAGTTGACCTTTCGGTCACGGACGTGCAACGGCTACGGAATGGCCGCACTTCATCGTGATGCTTGTGAAGACTCTGAGCCGCCGCCGCACCATCGACAAATGGGACGCCGAGGACGTCGAGGCCTGGGAATCCGGTGGCAAGAAGATCGCCAAGCGGAACCTGATCTGGTCGATCTTCGCCGAGCACGTCGGATTCTCGGTGTGGTCGATCTGGTCGGTGATGGTGCTGTTCATGCCGCAGGACATCTACGGCATCGATGCGGCGGGCAAGTTCTACCTGGTCGCCATGCCCACCCTGGTGGGCGCATTCATGCGGATCCCGTACACCATCGCACCCGCAAGGTTCGGCGGGCGTAACTGGACCATCGTCAGCGCCCTGCTGCTGTTGATCCCCACCGTGCTGACGCTGTGGGTGATGAACACCCCCGGCACGTCCTACACCACGTTCATGATCGTGGCCGCGGTCGCGGGAGTCGGCGGCGGCAACTTCGCGTCGTCGATGACCAACATCAACGCGTTCTATCCGCAGCGGCTCAAGGGCTGGGCGCTCGGCCTGAACGCCGGTGGCGGCAACATCGGGGTTCCGGTGATCCAGCTGGTCGGGCTTCTGGTGATCGCCACCGTCAGCAACACGGCACCCGAAATCGTCTGCGCCATCTACCTTGTCCTGATCGCGTTGGCTGCGCTGGGGGCCGCCCTGTTCATGGACAACCTCGGCAATCAGCGGTCGAATCTGGGCGCCATGGCAGAGGCGTTGCGGTTCAAGCACTCCTGGGTGATGAGCTTTCTCTACATCGGCACGTTCGGCTCGTTCATCGGCTTCTCGTTCGCCTTCGGGCAGGTGCTGCAGATCAACTTCCTCGCCGGCGGCGACACCCCCGCGCAGGCCTCGCTGCACGCCGCCCAGATCGCGTTTATCGGTCCGCTGCTGGGTTCGATCTCGCGTCCGTTCGGCGGCAAGCTGTCCGACCGGGTCGGCGGGGGCAGGGTCACCCTCTACACCTTCATCGCGATGATCTTCGCCGCCGCAATCCTGGTGGCGGCCGGCGTGCTCGACGACGGTATGGCAGGTGCGGCTTCCAGCGGGCAGATGGCCGCCTACGTAACCGGTTTCATCCTGTTGTTCGTCTTGTCGGGCATCGGCAACGGCTCGACCTACAAGATGATCCCGTCGATCTTCGAAGCCAAGGCCCAGGGCCGCGACGACTGGAGCCGCGAGGACAAGGCCGCCTGGTCGCGCAGCATGTCCGGCGCGTTGATCGGCTTCGCGGGTGCGGTCGGCGCTCTCGGCGGCGTGTTCATCAACGTCGTCCTGCGCGCGTCGTATGTCAGCGACGCCAAGTCCGCGACCAACGCGTTCTGGGTGTTCCTCGGCTTCTACGTGATCTGCGCGATCGTCACGTGGTTCGTGTTCCTGCGCATGCAGACCTCGCGGGCCGGCGCCGGTGAGCAGGTCGGCCGCGTCGCTTCACCGGTGCCCGCCTGACGCCCATGGTGACTCGGACGGCGTGCTCGTACTGCGGCGTGGGCTGCGGTATCGAGGTGCACACCACCACCGATCGGCAGACCGGTAACCCGGTGATCGCGCGGGTGTCCGGGGACAAGCTGCACCCGGCCAACTTCGGCAGGCTGTGCACCAAGGGCGCCACCCACGCCGAGTTGATGCGCGCTACCGACGGCCGGCTGACGTCGGCGATGCTGCGGCCCAGCCGCGACGAGGAACTGGTTCCCACGCCCGTCGACGATGCCGTCGCCGAGGCCGGCCGGCGGCTGCGGGAGATCGTCGAACAGCACGGTCCCGACGCGGTGGCGCTGTACGTGTCGGGCCAAATGTCCATCGAGGCGCAGTATCTCGCGACCAAACTGGCCAAGGGGTTCCTGCGTACGGTGCATATCGAGTCGAACTCACGGCTGTGCATGGCCAGCGCCGGAACCGGCTTCAAACAATCGCTGGGTGCCGATGGCCCGCCGGGGTCGTACGCCGACTTCGATTGCACCGACCTGTTTTTCGTCATCGGTTCCAACATGGCCGACTGTCATCCCATCCTGTACCTGCGCATGGCCGACCGGCTCAAGGCAGGCGCCAGGCTGATCGTCGTCGACCCCCGCCGCACGACGACCGCCGAACGCGCCGACCTGTTCCTGCAGATCAAGCCGGGAACTGATCTCGCGCTGCTGAACGGGCTGCTGCACCTGTTGGTCGAAAACGGTGACATCGACCGCGATTTCATCGACCAACACACCGAGGGTTGGGAGGCGATGCCGGCGTTTCTCGCCGACTACACGCCCGAAAAGGTCGCTCGCGTCACGGGTTTGGCGGAGGCCGGCATCCGGCTCGCCGCTCAGATGATCGCCGACGCGGGGGAGTGGCTGAGCTGCTGGACGATGGGGCTCAACCAGAGCACTCACGGTACGTGGAACACGAACGCGATCTGCAACCTGCATCTGGCCACGGGCGCGATCTGCCGACCGGGCAGCGGGCCGATGTCGCTGACGGGACAACCCAACGCGATGGGCGGACGCGAAATGGGTTATATGGGCCCGGGGCTGCCGGGTCAGCGCTCGGTGACCTCGGCGCAGGACCGCGCATTCGTCGAGAAGCAGTGGGGCGTGGCCCCCGGCACGATCCGTGCGGACGTCGGCCCAGGCACCGTCGACATGTTCCGGCAACTCGCTGACGGCGACATCAAAGCGTGCTGGATCATCTGTACCAATCCCGTTGCCAGCGTGGCCAACCGGTCGACAGTCATCGATGGGTTACGTGCCGCCGAGCTCGTCATCACGCAGGACACCTACAGCGCGACCGCCACCAACACCTACGCCGACATCGTGCTACCCGCGACCATGTGGGCGGAATCCGATGCGGTGATGGTCAACTCCGAACGTAACCTCACGCTGCTGCAGCAGTCCATTCCGGCGCCGGGACAGGCCAGGCCCGACTGGCAACTGATCTGCCAGGTCGCGGCCCACATGGGTTTCGGCGAGCATTTCGCCTACACCTCCAGCGAGCAGATCTTCGACGAGATCCGGCGGTTCTCGAACCCGAAGACCGGCTACGACATTCGCGGTGCCAGCTACACGCGGCTGCGGGAGACCTCGGTGCAATGGCCGTGCCCGCCGGACGACGAGTCTGATCGCCATCCCATCCGCTACGTCAACGACGGCGTCAGCCAGGAGTACTTCGTCGACGCGCACGGGCAGGCGCCGCGACTGGCCTTCCCGACCCCGTCGCGGCGGGCGATCTTTCACGCCCGCCCGCATATGGACGCGCGGGAACTGCCCGACGATGACTACCCGATGGTGCTCAACACCGGTCGGCTGCAACATCAGTGGCACACCATGACCAAGACGGGACGCGTCGAGTCGCTCAACAAACTCACCGGTGAGCCGTTCGTCGAGGTGCATCCCGAGGATGCGCTGCGGCTGGGCATCGAGAACGGGCGACCCGTCGAGCTCACGACGCGGCGCGGGGGCGCGGTGCTGACTGCCGTCGTCACCGAACGCATTCGTGCTGGCAGCTGTTTCGTGCCTTTCCACTGGAACGACGAGCACGGTCAGAACCTCACCGTCAACGCGTTGACCAACGACGCGGTCGACCCCGACTCGCTGCAGCCCGAGTTCAAGGTCTGCGCGGTCGACCTGCGACCGGTCGCGTCGCCGACGCTCAGCGAGCAGGAATCGCTCTACGTGTCAGGCTTTTTCAGCGGACTGGCCGAGGCCGGGGCCGATGTTCCGGTGCTGCCCAATTCGGCGCCCGTATGCACCGAGGTACGACAGTGGATCAACGGCCTGCTCGCGGGCCAGGCCCACCGTTCCTCCGAAGGACCGGTCCCTCGACCAGAACTCGACGATGGGCCGCTCGTGCTGTGGGCGTCGCAGACCGGCAACGCCGAGGACTTCGCCTCCCGACTCGCCGAGCGGCTCGGCAACGCCCAGTTGGTGAACATGGACGACCTCGCGCCAGCCGACCTCGCGGCGGCCCGTGACGTACTCGTGGTCACGAGCACGTTCGGCGACGGCGGACCGCCCGATAACGGCGCGAGCTTCTGGCAGCGGCTGCAGTCCTCGGAGGCGACGCCGCTGACCGGCGTGCGGTATGCGGTGCTGGGCATCGGTGACCGGTCCTACGACGACTTCTGCGGACACGCCAAGGCCGTCGACACGAGGCTGGCGGACCTCGGCGCCGTCCGGTTGCTCGAACGCGCCGACTGCGAGGCCTACGACGACGAGCGGATGCGACGCTGGGCCGACGATGTCACCGCACTGCTCACCCTCGGCATCGACACATCGCCGCCCAGGGGAGGCGTCACGACACTCGCGCGCCCAGCCACCGTCGCTCAGCCGTTCACCCGCGCGCGCCCCCTCGTGGTGCCGCTGTCCCGCAACGTAGCGCTCACCGGACCGGCGTCTCGAAAAGAGGTGCGGCAGTTCGGATTCGACATCTCCGAACACGACGTGACCTACGCAGCAGGTGATTCGCTGGGAGTGTGCGCCACCAACGACCCAGTGATGGTCGACGCGTGGCTGGCGGCCACCGGAATGCCGGCTCAGCACACCGTCGAGGTCGACGGCGCCGAGATGTCGTTGCGCGATGCGCTCATCTCGCACTTCGACTTCTGCCGGATCACTCCCGACCTGGTGCGCTTCATCGCCGAGCACAGCCGCGACGCCAAGGCGCTGCGGGCGCCCAAGGCCAAGCTGGACAAGTGGCTGGCCGGGCGCAACGGCCTTGACCTCGTCCAGGAATTCGTCGTGCACGCCGATCCCGACGAGTGGCGCGAGGTGCTGGTCCGCTTGACTCCGCGCAGCTATTCCATTTCGTCGAGCCCGCTGGTCAGCCCGCACGAGGTGCAGCTGACGGTGTCGGTGGTGCGCTACCGCGGCGCCGACGGCGGTCATCGGGGCGGCGTCTGCTCGACCTTCCTGGCCGACCGCGCGTCGTCGGTGCCGGTTTTTCTGCAGCGCTCACCACATTTTCGCCCGCCCGAGGACGGCGCGGTCCCGATGATCATGGTGGGCCCCGGCACGGGCGTCGCGCCCTTCCGTGGCTTCCTGCAGGAGCGACGGGCCCTCGGCCACGGCGGCCGCAACTGGTTGTTCTTCGGCGAGCAGCACCGCGCTCAGAACTACTACTATCGCGACGATTTCGAGGACATGGCTCGAGAGGGGCTGCTCGACCGGTTGGACCTCGCGTTTTCCCGCGATCAGGCGTCGCGGGTCTACGTGCAGCACCGGATGCTCGACCGCGGCGCCGAGGTGTGGCGCTGGCTCGACGACGGCGCGCACTTCTACGTGTGCGGCGACGCCGGCCGCATGGCCAAGGACGTCGACGCCGCATTGACCACGATCATCGAGCGGCACGGCGGCATGTCACACGAACAGGCCCACGACTACAAACGCGAACTGGTCGCGGCCAAACGCTACGTACGCGACGTGTACTGAGGCGCTCAGCACCACAAGATGCTGGCCATATCGAGAAAGTGCGACGAGCGACGATCGCGGGCGCGAATAATGACGGTTCGTGAATCGCTGTATTCACATTGCGGCCAAGAGCGCTGCCGTGCTGACCGCGGCAGCGTTGGCCACGGCGTGCGGCGCAACTCAGAAGCCCGCCGACGCGTTCACAGTGGCGGGCATGCAAGTCGCCGATGGACCGTCGGGATTGAAGGCCGGGGCGCCCCCACCGTCGCGAACCGTCACCAACACCGACGGCGGGCCCATCGACACGCTCGCTGTGCAGTCCGTCAGCGACGTCGAGGACTACTGGAACGGCACGTTCGCCCGTGCTCTCGCAGGGGAATTCACGCCTGTCCGCAAACTGCTGTCCTGGGATGCCAATCGTCGGGACAGGTCCACGTCGTTCTGCGGTGAGACCACCGCGGGACTGGTCAACGCCGCGTTCTGTCCGCCGGACAGCTCCATCGGCTGGGACCGCGGCGTGCTGTTGCCGTCGCTGCGCAAGTCCTACGGTGAAATGGCGGTGGCCATGGTGCTGGCCCACGAGTACGGCCACTCCGTGCAATACCAGGCCGAACTGAACCGGCCGAACACACCGACGCTGGTCGCCGAGCAACAGGCCGACTGTTTCGCAGGCGCCTACATGCGCTGGGTAGCGGAGGGACACTCGCGCCGCTTCAGGTTGTCCACGGGCGACGGGCTCAATTCGCTTCTCGCCAGCGTGATCTCGTTCCGAGACCCGTTGTTCAACCGCAACGGAGTGTCCTCGGGCGGCGGCGAACACGGGTCGGCCTTCGAGCGCGTCTCGGCGTTCCAATTCGGATTCACCGACGGGCCGCAGACATGTAAAGGGATCGACGTGGAGGAGGTCCGGTCGCGACGCGGCGACCTGCCGGTGGCGCTGCAGCGCGGTGAGACCGGCAACTGGCCGGTATCGCAGAACTCCGTGAGGTCCGTCATCGCAGCGATGAACATCTTGTTCAAGCCTGCGAGTCCGCCGCGGCTCACCTTCGATCCGGCCGCGGCGAAAAGGTGCCCCGACGCCCGGTCGACACCACCTGCCTCGTTCTGCCCCGCAACCAACACCATCGCGGTCGATCTCGCGGCGCTGAAGAAGCTGGGCGCCGCCAGCGAGGGTCCGACCGGGCTGACCGGTGACAACACCGCGTATTCGGTGGTGATATCGCGGTACGTGCTGGCCGTGCAGAAGGGATTGGGGCTACCCCTGGATACCGCCGAGACCGGTCTGCGGACCGCCTGCCTCACCGGTGTCGCCACGCGCAAGCTCAGTCAGCAAGTGAACACACCGGACGGCAATACCGTCGCCCTAACCGCGGGTGACCTCGACGAAGCCGTCGCCGGCCTGCTCACGAATGGTTTGGCGGCCAGTGACGCCAACGGGCAGTCGGCGCCTGCGGGTTTTGCTCGCATCGATGCGTTTCGCACCGGCGTGCTGAGCGACCAGGACCACTGCCTCGAACGCTTCGCATGATCGCCGCCGTGACCGCGCACTTGCGACGGTGGCGTCGGTCAAGTGGGGCGCCCCGCCCACTTGACCGGCTGGTGAGCGCCACACCGGACTCCCGAGACCGCGTCGTCGACGCCGCCCGAGCACTCAGCATCGGGGTCGTCACCCTCTGGCATTGGACGCTTTCGGTCACCCATCGCACCTCTGACGGCGCTCTCGCGATGCCCAACCCGATCCACACCGTGCCCGGTGGCTGGTTGGCCACCTGGGTGCTGCAAGTCATGCCGTTGTTCTTCCTGGTCGGCGGTTACGCGAACCTCGTCGGCTGGCAGCGCGCGCGGGCGAACGGAATTTCCAGTTCACGGTTCGTCACTGACCGGCTTCGCCGGTTGTTGGTGCCCACCGCGGTATGGGCCGCGGTGTGGCTCGCGGGGGAGTTGATCGCCGCGATGCTGCCGGGACCGCACCGCTGGATGTGGGAGTGGTTCCCCGGTTACCTGGTGCCGCTGTGGTTCCTCGGCGTTTACGGCCTGTTGATCGCCACCGTCCCGGTCACCGCGACCCTGCACGCCCGCTTCGGTTCCCGCGTCCTGGTGGTGTTCGTCGTCCTCATCGGCGTCGGCAGCGTGCTCGGTCGCGGTGTGGGCCTGGCCTGGGCCGAGTGGGCGACTGTCCCCCTGGTGTGGCTGTTCTGCCACCAGCTCGGCTTCGCCTGGCGGAGCTGGCAGCTCGGAACCAAGCCGGTGGCGCAGCGGCTGGCCGTTGCCGGGGCCGGCCTGCTGACGCTGGTGGTGCTGACGATGTTCGCCGGCTACCCACGATCAATGGTCGCCACGGTCGGTGAGAACGAGTCGAACATCTTCCCGACCAACGCCGCCATCGCGGCGCTCGCCGTGTTCCAGCTCGGACTGGTAGCGCTCATCACGCCGACGGCCGCGCGTGTGTTGCGCCGACCCCGTGTGTGGAAGCCGGTGGTCGCCCTCAACGTGGTGGCGATCACCGTGTTCCTGTGGCACATGACCGCATACCTCGTCGTGGTGTGGGTCTACGAAGGCCTGGGCCACACGCTTCCGGTGGAGCCGACCGCCGACTGGTGGGCGCAGCGATGGCTCTGGCTGCTGGCACCGCTTGCCGTCCTCGTGGTGTTGATCGCGGTGTTCGCCCCGGTCGAGACCATGACGCGAAGGCCGCGCTCGAAGCCGAGCCGAGCCGGTGATTGACGATCGGCAAGCACCCTTCGGTGAGCCAATTCGGTTGGGGGCCATGCGCGCATGGCGGCAGTGATTGAGTGTCCGAGGGGGGACTTGAACCCCCACGCCCGTTAATAGGGCACTAGCACCTCAAGCTAGCGCGTCTGCCATTCCGCCACTCGGACTCGTTGTGGGCAGCTAAGGCTATCGGATCACTGAGGCGTGACCCAAACCCAGCCGCCAGGTCAATGGTACGAATGGTGACTGTGACTGGTCCCGTCAACGCCGAAGCGGAGGTCGTCGACCTCGTCAGCGCGCTCATCCGGTTCGACACGTCCAACACCGGCGACCCGGCCACCACCGTGGGTGAGGGCGAATGCGCGCGCTGGGTGGCCGAACAGCTCGAAGAAGTCGGCTATGCGACCGAGTACGTGGAGGCCGGCGCGCCGGGCAGGGGCAACGTGTTCGCCCGGCTCGAGGGCTCCGACAGCTCGCGTGGGTCGCTGCTTCTCCACGGCCACCTCGATGTCGTGCCCGCCGAGGCGTCCGACTGGAGCGTGCACCCGTTCTCCGGCGCGGTCGAGAACGGCTATGTGTGGGGTCGCGGCGCGGTCGACATGAAAGATATGTGCGGCATGATGATCGCGATCGCGCGGCACTTCAAGCGCGCGCGCATCACCCCGCCGCGCGACCTGATCTTCGCGTTCCTGTCCGACGAGGAGGCCGGCGGCAAGTTCGGCTCACACTGGCTGGTCAAAAACCGGCCCGACCTGTTCGCCGGGGTCACCGAGGCGGTCGGAGAGGTCGGCGGCTTCTCGTTGACCGTGCCGCGCCAGGACGGCGGCGAGCGGCGCCTCTACCTCGTCGAGACCGCCGAGAAGTCGATGAACTGGATGAAGCTGACCGCGCGCAGCCACGCCGGCCACGGCTCGATGATCCACGACAGCAACTCGGTGACCGCGGTGGCCGAAGCGGTGGCCAAGCTGGGCCGCCACGAGTTCCCGCTGGTGATGACCGACGCCGTCAGCCAGTTCCTGCAGGCGGTCACCGAGGAGACCGGCTATTCGTTCGACGTCGACTCGCCGGATCTGGCCGGCGCGATCGCCAAGCTGGGCCCGATCGCCCGCGTCGTCGGCGCCACCCTGCGCGACACCGCCAATCCGACGATGCTCAAGGCCGGGTACAAGGCCAACGTCATCCCGGCCTCCGCCGAAGCGGTGGTGGACTGCCGGATCCTGCCGGGGCGCCAGGCCGCCTTCGAACGCGAGGTCGACGAGCTGATCGGCCCGAACGTCACCCGCGAGTGGGTCACCGAACTGCCGTCCTACGAGACCACCTTCGACGGCGACCTGGTCGACGCGATGAACGGCGCGATCCTGTCCGTGGACCCCGACGCCCGCATCGTGCCGTACATGCTATCCGGCGGAACCGACGCAAAAGCCTTCGCGCAGTTGGGAATTCGCTGCTTCGGCTTCGCTCCGCTGCAGTTGCCGCCCGACCTCGACTTCACCGCGTTGTTCCACGGCGTCGACGAACGGGTACCCGTTGACGCGTTGAAGTTCGGTACCCAGGTCCTCGAACACTTCCTGTTGCACTGCTGATCCAGAAAGGACGAGTCATGGCGTTTGACTACAACCCCTACGAGTTCCTCCCCGAGTTGCCCTCGTTCACGGTGTCCTCGGACACCTTCAACGACGGAGACGCGCTGGGCAACGACCAGGTCAGCGGCATCATGGGCGCCGGAGGCAACGACGTCTCGCCGCACCTGACCTGGTCGGGCTTCCCCGAGGAGACCCGCAGCTTCGCGGTCACGGTCTATGACCCCGACGCCCCGACCGCGTCCGGCTTCTGGCACTGGGCGGTGGCCAACCTGCCCGCCACCGTCACCGAACTGCCCGAGGGAGTGGGTGACGGCAGCGGCCTTCCCGGCGATGCGCTCACGCTGCGCAACGACGCCGGCCTCAAGCGCTTCATCGGCGCCGCCCCGCCTCCGGGACACGGCCCTCACCGCTACATCGTCGCCGTGCACGCCGTCGACGTGGAAAAGCTCGATCTGCCCGAGGATGCGACCCCGGCGTACCTCGGGTTCAACCTGTTTCAGCACGCGATCGCGCGGGCGCTGATCCACGGCACCTACGAGCAGAAGTAGCAGAACGCCGAAATCTGCTCTGCGCGCTCCGATTTCCTGCACGACTGGCTTTTCTGAGGAACTGACGTATGGTCGCAGGTGAGTGATTGCCACTTCTGCTTAAGGAGCGACAATGGCTGACAAGAAACCCGGTAGAAGCCTGAAGAAGGCTGAACGGTCCCTCAAGGACCGGCGCGCTGAGAAGCGTCACCGCGAAGCCGAGGCGGGTGAGTTCATCCGCAAGCGCAAGCGCGCAAGCTAGGCCGCAGAACCTACCGCTTCGGCCAGTGAGCCGAAGCCCCCCTCGTGAAGGCGGCGGGCGATTCCATCGTGGATGCCTTTGGCCCACAGCCCGCCGCCGTACACGAATCCGGTGTAGCCCTGCAGGAGTGAGGCTCCGGAGATGATCCGGTCCCACGCGTCGTCGGCGGTTTCGATGCCGCCGACACTGATCAGCACCAGCCTGTCCCCGACGCGGCGATAGAGCCTGCGCAGCACCTCGACCGAACGTGTGGCCACCGGCCGCCCGGAGATCCCGCCGGGCCCCAGTTCGTCGAGGCCCGGGGTGGCCAACCCGTCGCGCGACACGGTCGTGTTGGTGGCGACGATGCCTGCCAGGCCGAGATCGACTGCCAGGTCGGCGATTTCATCGACGTCCTCGTCGGACAGGTCCGGGGCGATCTTCACCAGCACCGGTTTCGACGTCTCCGCCAGCACCGCGGTCAGGATCGGGCGCAACGACGAAACCGCCTGCAGGTCGCGCAGCCCCGGGGTGTTCGGAGAGCTGACGTTGACCACCACGAACGAGGCGAGCGGTCCCAGCAGGCGCGCCGATGTCGCGTAATCCTGTACCGCCTCCTCCGGCGGCGTGATCTTCGTCTTGCCGATGTTCACGCCGATGGGAACATCGGGAAGGTGCCGGGCGAGCCTCACGGCGAGTTCGCCCGCGCCGTGGTTGTTGAATCCCATCCGGTTCAACAGCGCACGGTCGTCGGGCAGCCGGAACATCCGCGGTTTCGGATTGCCGGGCTGGGCTTGGGCGGTGACGGTGCCCACCTCGGCGTACCCGAAGCCGAGTGCGCCCCACGTGTGCAGTCCGCTGCCGTTCTTGTCGAACCCGGCGGCCAGGCCCAGCGGCCCGGGGAACCGGACACCGAACACCGTGCTGGCCAGTATCGGATCGCGGGGTCCCAACCACCGTCTCAACGCGCGCCTGGTCCACGGCGGATACGTGACGGCCCGCAGCAGCGCGAACACCCACGTGTGAATCCGTTCGGGTGCAACGAGAAACAGCGCCCGCCGCAGCGCGCCGTACATCATCGCTTCACTGTGCGGGCTGCTCCGGGATATTCATCCGGCTGGCTGCGGTTTTCTTGCGGCGCAGCAACACCCGTCGCGAACCGTCGGTGTAGAGCCTGACGCGGGTGAGTTCCCAGCCTCGGTATTCGGCCTCGATCGACAACCGGGTCGAGGCGCTGACTCGCGTGACGTCCGGCGGCAACCGCAGCGGAATCCATTCGTAGTCGTCTGAGAGGTCTGATTTGACGGCGTCCTCCCAGGCCGCCGGCATCCGTCCGCGGTGAAGTGCGCTCATGCGTGCGCTCTCGCCGCGTCGACGATCACCTGCACACCCGCTCCCGATCCGGACACCACATACAGCGTGCCAGAGGATTCGTCGAATGCCAGGGAGTTCGGTTGCTGCACGGTTCGATATCGCACCTTCTCGACGGGAATGCCGGTGGCCAGATCGTAGCCAACGACCTCGTTCGCCGCAGTCTGCGACACCCAGGCCAGCGTCGACGACCCGGCAAGGCCGTAGGGGGCGTCGCGCACCGGGTACCGCTGACGCAGGATCAGCGGATCGGTGCCGAAGACCAGGAGACCCTCGCCGCGGGTGTCGGCCACCAGCACCCGACCGGCCGGGTCGGCGACCATCGTCGTCGCACCCTCGCCCGCCCGCAGCGCCTGCGCCTGCTCATCGCCGTTCTCGGTGAGCGCCGTCACCGACGTCTGGGCGCGATCCAGTACCACGGCCGTATTCCCCTGTGTGACAAGCGCATCGACACGGGCAAAGATCTTCAGCGTAGCGGCTACGGCGGTATCTGAGCCCAACGTGTAGACGGCGCCGTCGGCGCTTCCGAGCACCAGTCGGCCGTCCGCGCGCCGCGCGATCGCGGTGAAGTCGGTGTCAGGCAGGCCCTCGACCTCGACCTTGGTGGCGGTGCGACCGGCGACGTCGATCCGGTGGTAGCCGCCGCGCGTCGCCGCGTAGACCTGGCCGTCGCCGTCACCCGTCAACGCCGTTGCGGGACTGGACAACGACACCGTCGCCGCGTCCTCGCCGCCGGTGGAATACACCGTGACCTGCGATCGGTCCGCCGGATCGGGCGCCAGCACCGCCAGTGAGCCGCTTTCCGCGTCGACGATCGCCGCCTGCGCATCGGCACCCAGCGGGCGCACGACGCCGTCGGGCCGGCCGGCCACCGGTGGGGACACCGCGGCCTGCGCGGGAGCGATGGTGGCAGGAGCGTCGGTGCTTTCCGATGAGCAGCCCCCGACCAGCACAAATGCCGGCACGATAGCCAGCGCCGCCACGATCCGGCGAATCGGCTGATTCGATGTGTTTACCACGGGCGCCAAGGGGTAGCTCTCGGTCGTGCGTACGGTTAAGCGACTGAACGGCCAGTCTAGGCAGACAACTGCGCGTCGGCTTTCGTCCGCTCGCCGTGCCCTCCCAATTAGCGGCCGCGTCAACGGTATGGTGCGATCATGACCCTCGCCACGGACCGTGCGACCGGCGCCGGTGAGTTTGTCATCGAGGACATGACCACCGGCCTGTATGCCAGCGGCTTCGGCCAGGTGGGCGACGGCCGCAGCTTCTCGTTCCATGTCGAGCGCCAGATGCTGGTGGTCGAGATCTACCGCCCGCGGTTGGCGGGACCGGTCCCGCACGAGGAGGACGTGGTCGCCGTGTCCAGCCGCAAGCTGACCGACATCGACCTCACCGACCGACGAAGCGTGGGCGCGGCGGTGCGTGATCTCGTCGCGTCCGCAGAGCCGGTGGCGCGGACCGGTCGCTAACACCCGCCCACGGTACGGTCGTCGTCGTGACGGACGTGCCGGCGATGTCGTGGGTGCAGGTCGTCGTCCTCGCGATTGTGCAGGGGCTGACCGAGTTCCTGCCCGTCAGCTCCTCAGGGCACCTGGCGATCACGTCGCGCGTGTTCTTCGCCGACGACGCCGGGGCCTCGTTCACCGCCGTCACCCAGTTGGGCACCGAGTTCGCTGTCCTGCTCTACTTCGCCAAGGACATCGGGCGCATCGTCAAGGCCTGGTTCAACGGCTTGTTCGTCACCGCGCACCGCAACGCCGACTATTGGTTGGGTTGGTATGTGATCGTCGGGACCATCCCCATCGCCGTCCTCGGGCTGCTGTTCAAGGACCAGATCCGCACCGGCGCACGCAATCTGTGGGCGATCGCGATCGCGCTGATCGTGTTCTCGGCCGTCATCGCCGCCGCCGAGTACTTCGGCCGCCAGGCGCGCACCGTCGAACAGCTGACGTGGAAGGACAGCATCATCGTGGGCTTCGCGCAGTGCCTGGCTCTGCTGCCCGGTGTGTCCCGTTCCGGCGCGACGATCAGCGCCGGGCTCTTCCTCGGTCTCAACCGCGAGCTGGCGGCCCGGTTCGGTTTTCTTCTGGCCATCCCCGCGGTGTTCGCCTCCGGGTTGTTCTCGCTTCCCGACGCGTTCCATCCCGTCGGAGAGGGGATGAGCGCGACCGGCCCGCAGTTGCTGGTGGCCACGGTGATCGCGTTCGTGGTCGGTTTCGCCGCAGTGGCCTGGTTCCTGCGGTTCCTGGTCAGGCACAGCATGTACTGGTTCGTCGGGTATCGCGTCATGCTGGGCACCGTGGTGCTGATCTTGTTGGGGACGGGTGTGGTGGCAGCGACATGACGGTGATCCTGTTGCGGCACGGCCGCTCGACGTCCAACACCGCGCACACGCTGGCGGGCCGGTCCGAGGGCGTCGACCTCGACGACAAGGGGCGCGAACAGGCGCATGCGGTTACAACCCGCATCGGTTCGCTGCCGATCCGCGCGATCGTGCGCTCGCCGCTGTTGCGCTGCGAACGAACCGTGGAACCGCTGGCCGCAGCGCTGGGCCTGACGCCGATCGTCGACGACCGGATCTCGGAGGTCGACTACGGGGCCTGGACCGGGCGCAAGATCGCTGACTTGGTCTCCGAGCCGTTGTGGGCGGTGGTGCAGCAGCAGCCCAGCGCCGCGGTGTTCCCCGACGGGGAGGGACTGGCCCACGTGCAGGCCCGCGCGGTGGCCGCGATCCGCGAGCACGACCGTCGACTCGCCGAGGAGCACGAGGGCGACGTGCTGTGGGTCGCCTGCACTCACGGCGATGTGATCAAAGCCATCGTCGCCGACGCGCTCGGCACCCATCTCGACAGCTTTCAACGGATCACCGCCGACCCGGCGTCGATGAGCGTGATCCGTTACACGGCGGTGCGGCCGTTCGTGATCCACGTCAACCACACTGGTGACCAACTCACGTCGGGGCTGGCGCCCAAACCCGCGAAAAGCGACGCGGAAGACGGCGAGGTGCCGCCGGAGGATGCCGTCGTCGGCGGGTCCACCGGCTAGTCGCAATTACGGCTGAGGAGCCCCAACCGGTATTTTGGGAAGTGCCATGGCCCGCGCAATCCACGTCTTCCGCACACCCGACCGATTCGTGGCCGGGACCGTCGGCCAACCCGGCAATCGCACGTTCTACTTGCAGGCCGTCCACGACAAGCGCGTCGTGTCGGTGGTTCTGGAGAAGCAGCAGGTCGCTGTGCTCGCCGAACGGATTGCCGCACTGCTGCTCGAGATCAATCGCCGGTTCGGAACGCCGATTCCGCCCGACACCGGTGAGGTCGAGGATCTCAGCCCGCTGATCACTCCGGTCGACGCGGAGTTCCGCGTGGGCACGATGGGACTGGGCTGGGACTCCGAAGCCCAGACGGTCGTCGTCGAACTGCTGGCGGTGTCGGAAACCGAATTCGACGCGTCGGTGGTGCTCGACGACGCAGAGGAGGGCCCCGACGCGGTCCGTGTGTTCCTCACACCGGAATCCGCGCGCGAGTTCGCGACGCGCTCCAACCGGGTGATCTCGGCAGGCCGCCCGCCCTGTCCTCTCTGTGACGAACCGCTGGACCCCGAAGGTCACATCTGCGTGCGCACCAACGGCTATCGGCGCGGCGCCTTCGCCGAGTCCGACGATGACGTCGACATCTGACGGCGGGGCCGATGCGGTCCGCGAAGAGGTGTTGCGGCGCGGTGAACTGACCGTCATCGGGCGCATCCGATCGGCCAGCAACGCGACCTTCTTGTGCGAGGCGAATCTCGGGCAGCACCAAGTCCATTGCGTCTACAAGCCGGTGGCGGGCGAGGCGCCGCTGTGGGACTTCCCCGACGGCACGCTGGCCGGTCGTGAGCGCGGGGCCTATCTGGTGTCGGCCGCGTTGGGATGGAATGTCGTGCCCTACACCATTATTCGTGAGGGGCCGGCGGGTGAGGGCATGGTGCAGCTGTGGGTGGACCAGCCGGGCGATGAGGTCGACGACGCACGACCGGACGGGCCGGATCTGGTGGATCTGCTTCCCGCGGGCCGCATTCCGCCGGGCTTTCTGCCGATCCTTCAGGCCTACGACTACGCGGGCGACGAGGTCACCCTGGTACACGCCGACGACGACCGGTTGCGCCGGATGGCGGTGTTCGACGTGCTGGTCAACAACGCCGACCGCAAGGGCGGACACATCCTGTCCGGCGTCGACGGTCGGGTGTACGGCGTCGACCACGGGGTGACCCTGCACAGCCAGGACAAGCTGCGCACCGTGCTGTGGGGTTGGGCCGGTAAACCCGTCGACGATCAGACGCTGGAATCGGTGGCGGCGCTGCGCGATCAGCTGCGCAACGGGTTAGGCGACGAACTGTGCGCCCTCATCACCGAGCGCGAGATCGCCGCGTTGCTCTCCAGAACCGTTGCGCTGCTGACCGATCCGGTGATGCCCACACCCGATCGGCATCGCCCGATCCCGTGGCCGGCGTTCTGAGCGATGACCCTGACTGATGCGGCGTTGGCCGCCGAGGTGGCCGCCGAGGCGGGCGAGATGCTGCTGAAGGTCCGCGAGGAAGTGGGTTTCTACGACCCGTACGACCTCGGCGACACCGGCGACAAGCTGGCCAACCGGCTGATCCTCGAGCGGCTTCGCGCTGAGCGGCCCGACGACAAGGTGCTCTCCGAAGAAGCGGTCGACGATCTGTCGCGCGTCGACGCCGACCGGGTGTGGATCGTCGACCCTGTCGACGGCACCCACGAGTACTCGATGCCGCGGCGCACGGACTGGGCGGTGCACATCGCGCTGTGGCGACGCGACGGCGGGCCGAACGGGCGCATCACCGACGCCGCGGTCGCGCTACCCGCGCGCAACGAGGTCTACCGCACCGACACCGTCATCCCGCCGCCGCCCCGCGCCGACGGCCCCATCCTGATCACGGCCAGCTCCAACCGGCCGCCGCCGGTGCTGTGGTGGCTGCGCGACCGGATGGACATCCAGCTGGTGCGCATCGGGTCCGCGGGCGCCAAGGCGATGGCGGTGGTGCGCGGTGACGTCGACGCCTACCTGCACGCCGGCGGACAGTGGGAGTGGGATTCGGCCGCGCCCGCCGGCGTGGTGCAGGCCGCGGGTCTGCACGCGTCGCGCATCGACGGCTCGGAGCTGGTCTACAACCGGCGCGACCCCTATCTGCCCGACCTGCTGATGTGCCGGCCCGAGCTCAGCGAGGCGCTGCTCAAGGAGATCCTCTCGGCGTATCGGAGCCGCTGGAGGGACTGACCGGGAATGAAACGGCCGCCCGCGATGTCGGTCAGATCGATGCCTAGAGTCGAGACTATGAATTCGTGGCCGGCTCCCGTCGTCCCGGCGCTGCCGGGCCGGGGACCGCAGCTGCGTCTCTACGACAGCGCCGATCGGCAGGTCCGTCCCGTCAGTGCGGGCGAAACGGCCACGATGTACGTCTGCGGCATCACGCCCTACGACGCGACCCACCTCGGCCACGCCGCCACCTACCTCGCCTTCGACCTCGTGCACCGCATCTGGCTGGACGCCGGACATCGGGTGCACTACGTGCAGAACATCACCGACGTCGACGACCCGCTGTTCGAACGCGCGCAGCGCGACGGCATCGACTGGCGCGAACTCGCCGACCGCGAGACCCGGCTGTTCAGCGAGGACATGGCCGCGCTGCGGGTGCTGCCACCGCACGACTACGTCGCGGCCACCGAGGCCATCGCCGAGGTCATCGAGGTGGTGGAGAAGCTGTTGGCCTCAGGTGCCGCCTACATCGTCGACGACGCCGAGTATCCCGACGTGTACTTCCGCGCCGACGCCACCGCACAGTTCGGTTACGAGTCCGGCTACGACCGCGACACCATGGCTCGGTTGTTCGCCGAACGCGGAGGCGACCCGGAGCGACCGGGGAAGGGCGACGAACTCGACGCGCTGCTGTGGCAGGCGCAACGGCCGGGGGAGCCGAGTTGGCCGTCGCCGTTCGGGCCGGGCCGCCCGGGATGGCACGTCGAATGTGCGGCCATCGCCCTGAGCCGCATCGGCACCGACCTCGACATCCAGGGCGGCGGCAGCGACCTGATCTTCCCGCACCACGAGTTCTCCGCCGCGCACGCCGAATCCGTCACCGGCGAGCGCAGATTCGCGCGTCACTACGTGCACGCCGGCATGATCGGCTGGGACGGCCACAAGATGAGCAAGAGCCGCGGGAACCTGGTGCTGGTCTCGCGGCTCCGCGCCGAGGGCGTCGACCCCGCAGCGATCCGGCTCGGGCTGTTCGCCGGTCACTACCGTGCCGACCGGTACTGGAGTGACGCGGTGCTGGCCGAGGCGATCGAGCGGCTGGGTCGTTGGCGTGCGGCGGTCGCGCTGCCCGGCGCGCCGGATGCGACCGATGTCGTGCAGCGGGTTCGCCGGTACCTCGCCGACGATCTGGACACCCCGAAAGCGCTTGCGGCGCTGGACGGTTGGACCACCGACGCGCTGAGCTACGGCGGCCACGACCCCGAGGCGGGGCACACGGTGGCGACCGCCGTCGACGCCTTGCTGGGCATTCGGTTGTAACCCCGTTGCGGCGAGTGTGCGCGTCTGTCGACGACGCGCCGCTGGTTTCCAGCCATTTGTGCACCCTCGCGGCGCGCTGAACGTGCGTCGAACGTCGCCGCCGGCGCGGTACCTTAGCCGCCATGAGTTCACTGAACGGCAAAGTCGCGTTGATCACCGGCGGGGCGAACGGCATCGGCGAAGAGGTGGCCCGGCGGCTGCACGACAAGGGCGCCAAGCTCGTGCTGACCGACCTCGACGCCGACCGGTTGGCCCAGGTCGCTGCCCGGTTCGGCGAGGACGGGGTGGTGACAGCGGTCGCCGACGTGCGCGACCTGGCGGCGATGGAGGCGGCGGTCGCCAAGGGGGTCGAACGGTTCGGCGGCATCGACATCGTGATGGCCAACGCCGGCATCGCGACCTACGGGTCGGTGCTCGGGGTCGACCCGCAGGCGTTCCAGACGATCATGGACGTCAACGTCGTCGGTGTGTTCCACACCGTGCGCGCTGCGCTGCCCTCGGTGATCGACCGGCGCGGCTACGTCCTGGTGGTGTCGTCGGCGGCCGCCTACGCCGCCTCGGCCGGCATGGCTCCTTATGACGCCTCGAAGGCGGCCGCCGAGCATTTCGCCAACGCGCTGCGCCTGGAGGTCGCGCACCACGGTGTCGACGTCGGGTCGGCGCACATGCTGTGGATCGACACGCCGCTGGTCCGGGAGAGTCGCTCGGACCTGCCGAGCGCGCGCAAGATGCTCGACTCTCTGCCCGGGCCGCTGGGCAAGACCACCTCGGTGGACAAGTGCGGTGAGCTGTTCGTCGCTGGCATCGAGGCCCGCAAGCGGCAGATCAACTGCCCGCGGTTCGTCGGCCTGATGCGCTGGCTCAAGCCGCTGCTGGCGTCGCGGCTGGGGGAGCGGGCCACGCTCAAGACGGTGCCCGATCTGCTGCCGAAGATGGACGCCGAGGTCGCCGCGTTGGGCCGGTCGATGAGCGCGCGCACCGAGGCGCTGGAAAAGCGCTAACCCTCCCTGCCGCGAGCGACCGTGTCTGTACCGCGACAGGCCGCACTTTGCCGTGCAAAAGTGGTCGCTCGCGCGGGGTGAAGCCCCTCAGCCCCTGAAGCCCGGGCCGCGGCGGCGCAGGTAGCGCTCGAACTCGGCGGCCAGCGCGTCGCCGTCGATCTTGCCGAGCGCCTCGGTCATGTCGACCTCGGCGTCGCCGCGTTCCTCCAGCGACTGCACGTACTCGGCGATCTCGTCGTCCTCGGCGGTCATCTCCGAAACCGCCTGCTCCCACTCCTCGGCCGCGGTCGGCAGGTCGGCCAGCGGCACCTCGATGTCGAGCACGTCCTCGACGCGGCGCAGCAAGGCCACGGTCGCCTTCGGGTTCGGCGGCTGGGAAACGTAGTGGGGCACCGCGGCCCAGAACGTCACCGCGGGGATCCCGGCCTGCACACACGCGTCCTGGAACACGCCGGCGATGCCGGTCGGGCCTTCGTACCGCGTCTCCTCCAGCCCGAACACCGCCGCGGAATCCGACGAGTAGGCCGCGCCGGACACCGGCACCGGCCGAGTGTGGGGCGTATCGGCCAGCAGGGCGCCGAGGATGACGACGGTCTGCACGTTGAGCTTGTCGGCGATCGCCAACAACTCCGAGCAGAACGTGCGCCAGCGCATGTTGGGCTCGACGCCGTGCATCAGCACGATGTCACGGTCGGAACCCGGGGGACGGCAGTGCGAAATCCGCATCGACGGCCACACCAGTTCCCGCGTGACCCCGTCGACCTGCCTGATCACCGGCCGATTCACCTGGTAGTCGTAGTAGGCCTCGTCGTCGATCTCGACGATCGTCTCGGCTTCCCAGATCGCGTCGAGGTGCTCCACCGCATCGCTGGCCGCGTCGCCGGCGTCGTTCCAGCCCTCGAACGCTGCGACGACGATGGTGTCGTTCAGTTCGGGCAGGTCGGGCGGTCTCAAACCGCTCGCATCCGACAAGGTCACAACGCCAGCGTAAGCCCTCTGAGGCGGGTAGGAGCGCCATCGCCACACGTGCTGACTTGATTCGCCGACTACCCTGGATTCGTGGCTGATGTGAAGGACCGCGCGTACACCACCGATTTGCTCGACGCCCTCGTAATCGGTGGCCGCGCGATGTGCACCCGGCTGCCAGCCAAGACGAAATACGCTCGGCTGCAATCTGGTTAACCATGGTGTCGACGACAGTGCCGACAAGATCCGCCAGCGTTCGCTCATGGGCGCGCGTCGCCGTGCGGGTCGGACCGATCGCCACGTCGAGGCGGGCGTCCGAGAATCGTTTGGCTGACAACGTAGACTTTGCCTGTCGAGAGGCGTTGCAACGGATTCCGGTCTTCACCGTTATCCGCCACGCTCGGCAGACTCAAGGACGCCTTCCCCTAGGGAAGGAGCGCGCATGACTGCCGTTGAGTCGAACACTCTCACGCCGGACATCCGCCCCGACTGCACCGACGAACTGACCGCGACACTGGGTCAGCGGATCATGGTGATCGACGGCGCGATGGGCACGGCGATCCAGCGGGACCGGCCCGACGAGGCCGGATACCGCGGCGAACGGTTCAAGGACTGGCCGAGCGACGTCCAGGGCAACAACGACCTGCTCAACCTGACCCAGCCGCAGATCATCGAGGCGATTCACCGCGAATACCTCGACGCCGGCGCCGACATCATTGAGACCAACACGTTCAACGCGAACGCGATCTCGCTCTCCGACTACGGCATGGAAGAGCTCAGCTACGAGGTGAACTACGCCGGCGCGGCGCTGGCGCGGAAGGCCTGCGACGAGGTCGGCACCGGTGACCGGCCCCGCTACGTCGCCGGAGCGCTGGGACCGACCACGCGGACCGCCTCGATCTCGCCGGACGTCAACGATCCCGGCGCCCGCAACATCACCTACGACCGGTTGGTCGACGCCTACCTCGAAGCCGCCAACGGCCTGGTCGACGGTGGTGCCGACATCATCCTGGTCGAGACGATCTTCGACACGCTCAACGCCAAGGCCGCCGTGTTCGCGATCGAGACGCTGTTCGAGGAACGCGGCCGCCGCTGGCCCGTCGTCATCTCGGGCACCATCACCGACGCTTCCGGGCGGACGCTGTCCGGCCAGGTCACCGAGGCGTTCTGGAACTCGGTCAGGCACGCCAGGCCGCTCGCGATCGGCCTCAACTGCGCGCTCGGTGCACCGGAGATGAGGCCTTACATCGCCGAGATGTCGCGAATCGCGGACACGTTCGTCTCCTGCTACCCGAACGCCGGGCTGCCCAACGCGTTCGCCGAGTACGACGAAACCCCCGAGCGTCAGGCCGGCTACGTCGCGGACTTCGCCGAGGCGGGCTTCGTCAACCTGGTCGGTGGTTGCTGTGGAACGACGCCCGCGCACATCGCCAAGATCGCCGAGGCCGTCGAGGGCAAGCCACCGCGCCAGGTGCCTGAGGTCCCGGTGGCCACCCGGCTGTCGGGCCTGGAACCGCTCAACATCGACGACGACACCTTGTTCGTCAACATCGGTGAGCGCACCAACATCACCGGCTCGGCCCGGTTCCGCAACCTCATCAAGGCCGAGGACTACGACACCGCGCTGTCGGTGGCCCTGCAGCAGGTGGAGGTCGGTGCGCAGGTCATCGACATCAACATGGACGAGGGCATGATCGACGGCGTCGCCGCGATGGACCGGTTCACCCGGCTGATCGCGTCCGAACCCGACATCAGCCGCGTGCCGGTGATGATCGACTCCTCCAAGTGGGAGGTCATCGAGGCCGGCCTGAAGAACGTGCAGGGCAAGCCGATCGTCAACTCGATCTCCCTGAAGGAGGGCGAGGAGAAGTTCATCCGCGAGGCTCGGTTGTGCCGCAAGTACGGCGCCGCCGTCGTCGTGATGGCCTTCGACGAGGAGGGGCAGGCCGACAACCTGGAGCGCCGCAAGGAGATCTGCGGTCGCGCCTACCGGGTCCTGACCGAAGAGGTCGGCTTCCCCGCCGAGGACATCATCTTCGACCCGAACTGCTTCGCGCTGGCCACCGGCATCGAGGAGCATGCGACCTACGGGATCGACTTCATCGAGGCGTGCGCCTGGATCAAGGAGAACCTGCCCGGGGTGCACCTCTCCGGCGGCATCTCGAACGTGTCGTTCTCGTTCCGCGGCAACAACCCGGTCCGCGAGGCGATCCACGCGGTATTCCTCTTCCACGCCATCAAGGCGGGCCTGGACATGGGCATCGTCAACGCAGGCGCGCTGGTGCCCTACGACTCGATCGACGCCGAACTACGGGAGCGCATCGAGGACGTCGTGCTGAACCGTCGCGAGGATGCGGCCGAACGGCTGCTCGAGATCGCCGAGCGCTTCAACACCAAGGACAAGGCCGACGACCCGGCGGCAGCGGAGTGGCGGTCCCTACCGGTCCGCGAGCGGATCACGCACGCGCTGGTCAAGGGCATCGACGCCCACGTCGAGGACGACACCGAGGAACTGCGGGTCGAGATCGCCGACGCGGGCGGGCGACCGATCGAGGTGATCGAGGGTCCGCTGATGGACGGTATGAACGTCGTCGGCGACCTGTTCGGCTCGGGCAAGATGTTTTTGCCCCAGGTCGTGAAGTCGGCCCGGGTGATGAAGAAGGCCGTCGCATACCTGCTTCCGTTCATCGAGGCGGAGAAGGAGGAGTCCGGCACGACGGGTTCCAAAGACACCAACGGCACGATCGTGATGGCGACCGTCAAGGGCGACGTCCACGACATCGGCAAGAACATCGTCGGGGTTGTCCTGCAGTGCAACAACTTCGAAGTGATCGACCTCGGGGTGATGGTGCCCGCGCAGAAGATCCTGGACGCGGTGAAGGAGCACGACGCCGACATCGTCGGGCTGTCCGGCCTGATCACCCCGTCGCTGGACGAGATGTCCAACTTCGCCGTCGAGATGGAACGCGCAGGGCTGGAGATCCCACTGCTCATCGGCGGTGCGACCACCTCGCGCGCGCACACGGCGGTGAAGATCTCGCCGCGCCGCAGCGGTCCGGTGGTCTGGGTCAAGGACGCGTCCCGCTCGGTTCCGGTGGCCGCCGCGCTGCTCGACGACAAACAGCGGCCGGGACTGCTGGAGGCCACCGAGAAGGACTACGCATCCCTGCGCGAGCGGCACGCCCAGAAGAACGACCGGCCGATGCTGACCCTGGAGAAGGCCCGCGCGAACCGGACGCCGATCGACTGGGACGGCTACACGCCGCCGGTGCCCGCTCAGGGGCTCGGCGTGCGCGAGTTCGTTGACTACGACCTCGCCGAATTGCGCGAGTACATCGACTGGCAGCCGTTCTTCAACGCCTGGGAGATGAAGGGCCGATTCCCCGACATCCTCAACAACCCGGCCACGGGGGAGGCCGCCCGCAAGCTCTACGACGACGCGCAGGAGATGCTCGACACGGCGATCAAGGAGAAATGGCTGACCGCGAACGGGGTGATCGGTTTCTTCGCGGCCAACGCCGTCGGTGACGACGTCGAGGTCTACACCGACGACACCCGCACCGAGGTGCTGACCACACTGCACAACCTGCGCCAGCAGGGCGAGCACCGCGAGGGCATCCCGAACCGGTCGCTCGGCGACTTCGTCGCACCCAAAGACACCGGTCTGGCCGACTACGTCGGCGGTTTCGCCGTCACCGCGGGGCTCGGCAGCCAGGACAAGATCATGGAGTTCAAGGCAGCGCTGGACGATTACAGCGCCATCCTGTTGGAGTCGGTCGCCGACCGGCTCGCCGAGGCGTTCGCCGAACGGATGCACCAACGGGTCCGCAAGGAGTTCTGGGGATACCAGCCCGACGAGCAGCTGGACAACGACGCGCTCATTGGCGAGAAATACGTGGGCATCCGTCCCGCGCCGGGTTATCCGGCATGCCCGGAGCACACCGAGAAGGCGACGCTGTTCAACCTGCTGGACGTCACGAAGCGCACCGGCATCGAGCTGACCGATTCGATGGCGATGTGGCCGGGGGCCGCGGTCAGCGGCTGGTACTTCTCGCACCCGCAGTCCCAGTACTTCGTGGTCGGCCGGTTGGCCCAGGACCAGGTCGCCGACTACGCCAAGCGCAAGGGTTGGACGCTGAAGGAGGCCGAGCGCTGGCTCGCGCCCAACCTCGGCTACAACCCGGAGGACTGAATGGAGGCGGTGCTGCGCGCCGTCCTCTTCGATATGGATGGCACCCTTGTCGATTCGGAAAAGCTGTGGGACGTCTCGCTGGCCGCGCTCTACGCCGAACTCGGGGGCGAGCTGACCCCACAGGTGCGCGAGGCGTTGGTCGGCGGCTCGGCCGAGGACACCATTCGGACCGTGTACACCGACCTCGGCCTCGACCACGATGCTCGCGCGATGGCCGAATCGAACCGATGGCTGCACGCCTACACCGCCGAGCTGTTCGACGGCGGCCTGCAGTGGTGTGACGGTGCGGAAGAATTGCTGGATGAGCTTGCCGCAGAAGAAGTCCCGATGGCACTCGTCACTAACACGCTGCGTGCTTTGACTGACAAGGCACTGAACAGCATTGGTGCGCACTACTTTTCGGTGTCCGTCTGCGGTGACGAGGTTACCCGCGGCAAACCCGCACCCGACGTATACGAACGCGCGGCCGCACTGCTGGGTTTCGATCCGGTGGCGTGTCTGGCGGTCGAAGACTCCGTCACCGGCTCGGCGGCCGCCGAACGTGCCGGATGCCCGGTGCTGGTGGTGCCCAACGACGTAGCGGTACCCAGCGGGCCACGTCGACACCACGTTTCCTCCCTCGCCGGGCTGCGTGCCGCGGACCTTCGCCGGGTCCATTCCGAACTGGTGAACAGGCCGGGAGAACGCACCGCCTGAGTACCGGTCTGTGATTGAATGTGACGTCCATCACGCGCTGTGGAAAGGTCTCACATGACTCACGGACCCGCAGGTGACTCCTCGACAGCTGTGGATTACGAGGAGTCGGAGCACAGCGGCCGCGTCGTTCTCATCGCGTCCGTCGCCGCGCTCGGCGGCCTGCTGTTCGGCTACGACAGCGCGGTCATCAACGGCGCGGTTGCGGCGGTCGAGGACCACTTCCAGATCAGCAAGGCGGTAACGGGCGTGGCCGTGGCGGCGGCCCTGATCGGCGCCGCGTTGGGTGCGCTGGTCGCCGGCCGTCTCGCGGACAAGATCGGTCGGCTGTCGGTGATGAAGGTCGCCGCGCTGCTGTTCTTCATCAGCGCCTTCGGCACCGGCCTGGCGACAAACGTCTGGATGTTCACGATCTTCCGCATCGTGGGTGGTATCGGCGTCGGTGTGGCTTCGGTCATCGCACCGGCCTACATCGCCGAAACCTCGCCGCCGCGGATCCGGGGCAGGTTGGGCTCGCTGCAACAGCTGGCCATCGTCTCCGGCATTTTCATCTCGCTGGCGATCGATGCGCTGCTGGCCCACCTCGCGGGCGGGTCGCGCGAGGAACTCTGGCTGGGGATGGCGGCCTGGCGGTGGATGTTCCTCGTGATGGCGGTGCCCGCCGTGGTCTACGGCGTTCTGGCGTTCACAATCCCCGAATCACCACGTTATCTCGTTGCCAGGTACCGGATTCCGGAGGCGCGGCGGGTGCTGACGAAGCTGCTGGGGGAGAAGAACCTCGAGCTGACGATCACGCGCATCAAGGAATCGCTGAAGTCGGAGAAACCGCCGTCGTGGCGCGATCTGCGTAAGCCGACCGGAGGGCTCTACGGCATCGTCTGGGTGGGTGTGCTGCTGTCGGTGTTCCAGCAGTTCGTCGGCATCAACGTGATCTTCTACTACTCGAACGTGCTGTGGGAGGCCGTCGGCTTCGGGGAGCAGCAGGCGTTCCTGATCACCGTGATCACGTCGGTGACCAACATCGTGACCACGCTCATCGCGATCGCGCTGATCGACAAGGTCGGACGCAAGCCGTTGTTGTTGGTCGGGTCGACGGGTATGGCCATCACCCTCGGCACGATGGCAGTCATCTTCGGCACGGCGCCGGTGGTCGACGGGCAGCCGAGCCTGGACGGCATCGCCGGTCCGATTGCACTGGTCGCCGCGAACCTCTTTGTGGTGTCGTTCGGCATGTCGTGGGGCCCGGTGGTCTGGGTGCTGCTCGGCGAGATGTTCCCGAACCGCATCCGCGGCGCCGCGCTGGGTCTGGCCGCCGCAGCGCAGTGGCTCGCCAACTGTGCGATCACCGCGTCGTTCCCCGCACTCGGTGACTTCTCGCTCGGCATCGCCTACGGCTTCTACGCGATCTGCGCGGTGCTGTCGTTGCTGTTCGTGTGGAAGTTCGTCGCCGAGACCAAGGGCAAACACCTCGAGGACATGGGCAACGAGGTCGCATCGCAGCAGGAAACCGTCTGAGCGGCATCGACGAGTCGGTCGACGTCCTCGTCGCCGGCTCTGCCGGGGCACTGGCCGGAGCCTATACCGCTGCGCGGGAAGGACTCTCGGTCGCGATCGTGGAGGCGAGCGACCGGTTCGGCGGCACCTTCGCCTACTCCGGGGGCGGCGGCATGTGGTATCCGTGCAATGCGGTGCTCACCCGCGCCGGATGCGACGACACGATCTCCGACGCGCTGCGTTACTACCGCGAGGTCGTCGGCGACCGCACACCCGCGGCTCTTCAGGAGACCTACGTCCGCGGCGGTGCCGCCCTGATCGACTACCTCGAACGCGACGAGCACTTCGCGTTCAAGATCCTGCCGTGGCCCGACTACTACAGTTCGGCGGCCGGCGCCCGCACCGACGGCATGCGCCACATCGTCTCCAAGGCGGTGCCCGACGAGCGTCTCGGCCGGTTCGCGGGCCTGGTTCGTGGGCCGCTGGACCATGAGCGCCTCGGGGCGCCGCAGCCCGATCTGCTCACCGGCGGGCGTGCGCTGGTCGGACGGTTTCTGTGGGCTATGGCCGACAACCCGGCGGTGACGGCGCATCTGTCCACGAGCCTGGTCGAGTTGGTCGTCGAGGGAGATGGCGTGGTCGGAGCGGTCGTGGAGCATGACGGCGAGCGCCGCACGATCACGGCGCGGCGCGGCGTGCTGCTCGCCACGGGTGGTTTCGAACAGAACCCCGACATGCGGGCCGAATTCGGCGTCCCGGGAAGCGCCCGCGACACCATGGGCGCCCCGGCCAACACGGGATTGGCCCATCGGGCGGCGATTGCCGTCGGGGCCGACGTGGACCTGATGGACCAGGCGTGGTGGTCGCCGGGGCTGATCCATCCGGACGGCCGCGCCGCGTTCGCGCTGTGCTTCACCGGCGGCATCTTCGTCGACCGTTCCGGCCGCCGCTTCGCCAACGAGTCGGCGGCCTACGACCGGTTGGGCCGCGCGATCCTGCGCGCGATGCGCGACGGCACGGTCGGGTCGCGGTACTGGATGGTCTATGACAGCCGAACCGGCGAACAACCGCCCGTGATGGCCACCAACGTCTCCTTCTCCCCAACCGAACAGTATTTCGCCGGGGGTCTGTGGGTGCAGGCCGACACCCTGGCCGCACTCGCCGATCAGATCGATGTTCCGGCAACGCAATTGGAAGACACCGTGCGTCGTTTCAACGAGTTCGCGGCGCGCGGTGTCGACGAGGACTTCGGTCGCGGCCGCGAATCGTTCGACCGGGCCTTCACCGGCGGCGCGTCGCCGCTGGTGCCGATCGACACCCCGCCCTACCGCGCGGCGGCGTTCGGCATATCCGACCTCGGCACCAAGGGCGGGCTACGCACCGACACCGATGCCCGCGTCCTGGACACCTCCGACCGGCCCATCGCGGGTCTGTATGCGGCGGGGAACACGATGGCGGCCGTCTCGGGGGAGACCTACCCCGGTGGAGGAAACCCGATCGGGGCGTCGCTGTTGTTCAGCCACCGCGCCGCACTGCACATGGCGCGTACGTGACCGGGGTCGGGCAAACCGGCGTGACCCGACGGGTGCGAGCGTGACACAATCGCGTGCCGTGAAGACCTTCGACGCCCTGTTCGCTGAGCTCAGCGAACGCGCCCGGACCCGCCCCGCCGGTAGCGGCACCGTCGCCGCACTGGACGGCGGCGTGCACGGGATCGGCAAGAAGGTCCTCGAGGAAGCCGGCGAGGTGTGGCTGGCGGCCGAACACGAGAGCGATGACGCGCTCACCGAAGAGATCAGCCAGCTCCTGTACTGGACGCAGGTGCTGATGATCGCTCGCGGACTCACCCTCGACGACGTCTACCGGAAGCTGTGAATCGCATGCTTCGCGTCGCGGTCCCCAACAAGGGCACACTCTCCGAACCCGCCAGCGAGGTCCTGTCCGAAGCCGGTTACCGTCGCCGCACCGACCAAAAAGACCTGACGGTCATCGACCCGGCCAACAACGTCGAGTTCTTCTTCCTGCGGCCCAAAGACATTGCGATCTATGTCGGCTCGGGGCAACTCGACTTCGGAATTACCGGCCGCGATCTGGCCGCCGAATCGGATGCGCCGGTGCGGGAGCGGTTGGCGCTGGGCTTCGGCTCGTCGACGTTCCGGTATGCGGCCCCGGCCGGGCCCGATTGGCGGGTCGAGGATCTCGCGGGAAAGCGGATCGCGACCGCGTTCCCCAACCTGGTGCGAAAAGACCTGGCCGCGCACGGCATCGAGGCGACGGTGATCCGGCTCGACGGCGCGGTGGAGATCTCCGTGCAGCTCGGCGTCGCCGACGCGATCGCCGATGTGGTGGGCTCCGGACGAACACTGGGACTGCACAACCTGGTGGCGTTCGGAGATTCCCTGTGTGACTCCGAGGCGGTGCTGATCGAGCGGGACGGCGCGCCGGACAGCCCCACCGGTGCCCAGCTGGTGGCCCGTGTGCAGGGCGTGGTTCGCGGCCAGCAGTACCTGATGCTCGATTACGATTGCCCGCGCAGCGTTCTCGACCGTGCGGTCGCGGTGACCCCCGGCCTGGAGTCGCCGACGATCGCTCCGCTCGCCGACCCGGCGTGGGCGGCGGTGCGCGCTCTGGTGCCCCGCCGCGACGTCAATAAGATCATGGACGAACTCGCCGCCATCGGCGCCAAGGCGATTCTGGCTTCTGACATCCGATTCTGTCGCCTGTGATTCAGCGCGAACCCTTCCGGCCTGCGTGTTAGCGTCCGGAGGTCCATAACACCGGCCGGAGGTCGCCATGACGCAGGTCCTGATTCTGGTACTCGCACTGTTGATCGGCGTCATCGCCGGCCTGCGCGCACTGACCGCACCGGCGGTGGTGTCCTGGGGCGCGCTGCTGGGGTGGATCGACGTAGACGGGAAATGGTCGGAGTGGACGGCGCATCCGATCACCGTCACCGTGTTGACCATCTTCCTGCTCGTCGAGCTGGTCACCGATCAGCTGCCGAAAACCCCCAGCCGTAAGACGACTCCCCAGTTCGCGACGCGTCTCATCACGGGCGCCTTCGCCGGCGCGGTGATCGGCAGTGCGTACTTCCACACGTTCAGTGCGCTCGGCGCGGGTGTCATCGGCGCGGTGCTCGGCACGATGGGCGGCGCGGCGGCACGTCAGCGGTTCGCCGACCTGCGCAACGGCCAGGACCGCCCTGGCGCGATCCTCGAAGACATCGTCGCGGTGGGTGGCGGCTTCCTGATCGTGTTCCTGGTCAGCCTGGTGTGAACGGATGCCGTTTGAAATGGCTGAGGTGACAGAACGCTTCGACGCGATCATCGTCGGTGCGGGACAGGCCGGGCCACCATTGGCGGGCCGGCTCACGCAGGCGGGGCAGAAGGTCGCGGTGATCGAACGCAAACTCGTCGGCGGGACATGCGTGAACTACGGATGTATTCCGACCAAGACCCTGGTCGCCAGCGCGCACGCCGCCCATCTGGCCCGCCGCGGCGCCGAATACGGTGTCAGCACAGGCGATATCGGCGTCGACATGACAAAGGTCAAGGCGCGCAAGGACAAGATCGTGCTCGATGACCGCGACGGCGTCGAGTCCTGGCTCGAAGGCATGGATGGATGCACGTTCATCCGCGGCCACGCACGCTTCTCCGACCCGCACACTATCCGCGTCGACGACCGAGTCCTGCACGCGGACAGGATCTTCCTCAACGTCGGCGGTCGCGCCGTCGCACCCGACATGCCTGGGCTCGCCGACATCGACTACCTGACCAACGTCGGCATTCTCGAACTCGACACGGTGCCCGAACATCTTGTCATCATCGGCGGCAGCTACATCGCGTTGGAGTTCGCGCAGATGTACCGCCGCTTCGGGGCCGGGGTCACCGTGATCGAGAAGGGGCCGCGGCTGACATCACGTGAGGATGGGGACGTCTCGGCCGCGGTCAAAGACATCCTGGAGGCCGAGGGCATCGATATCGTCCTCGACGCCGACGCGATCCAATTCACCAAGACCGACAGCGGTTTCGAGGTCATCCCGAGCGACGGTGCGGCACCCATCGCAGGAACCCATCTGCTCATCGCGGTCGGGCGCACCCCCAACACCGACGACCTGGGGCTCGAGAACGCCGGGGTCGAAACCGACGCCCGCGGTTACATCGTCGTCGACGATCAATTGCGCACCAACGTCGAACACATCTGGGCCATGGGCGACTGCAACGGCAAGGGGGCGTTCACGCATACGTCGTACAACGACTTCGAGATCGTCGCGGCGAACCTGCTCGACGACGACCCGCGCCGGGTCAGCGACCGCATCACGACGTATGCGCTTTACATCGACCCGCCGCTGGGACGCGCCGGTCTGACCGAGGCGCAGGTGCGCGAGTCGGGTCGAAATGCGTTGGTCGGCAAGCGTCCGATGACACGGGTCGGCCGCGCGGTGGAAAAAGGGGAGACGCAGGGCTTCATGAAGGTGGTCGTCGACGCCGAGACCGAGCAGATTCTGGGTGCGGCGATCCTCGGCGTCGGCGGTGACGAGGTGATCCACTCGATCCTCGACATCATGACCGCCGAGAAGCCCTACACCGCGATCTCGCGCACGATGCACATCCATCCGACGGTCAGCGAGCTGGTGCCTACGATGCTGCAGGAGATGACGCCGCTGACGTGACGGCTGGGTAGCCTGGCCAGTGGGCAGATATCCGTCAACCGCTGCCGGAAAGGCAACGCCGACTTGATGCCGAAGATGGTTGCTGTCGGATGCGTCATGGCGCTGGGTACGCTCGCGTGCCAACGTCACAGCGAACCTGGCGCTGATGACGCCGTCGACCGGCTCCCTCTCAGCCTCGACGAAGTGAAGCAGATCAGCGGATTCGACGGATTCACACGCGACGCCGATACCGAGCGACCCGCTGCCGACACGTATGTGCCCGACGGGCCTTGTCAGGCGCTCGCGGACCAACGGGTCGCGTTCGGAGACACCTGGATCCGGTTTCGATCGATCGCCGACAACGGTGAGTTGGTCAGCGGTCGGCCGCGCACGAGGGCGCCGGGTCCCGCCGTCGCTCCCTCGACGGTGCCCGTGGTGGCATCCGCCTTGCAAACCATCGCGCTCTACCCGAGCGACGTCGAGGCACGCAATGTGTTCGACCGTCGTGTCGCAGCCATGACCGAGTGCGTCGGGTTGAACATTCCTGGCTACAGCGGCACCGTCGCGCATCGCGATCCCGATACCGCGGTGTACACCAACAGCACCGGCGGCTGGGCGTTCGTCTTCGTCGTGAAATCAGCGATCCTGTCTGAAGTCTCGGTAATGGCTTTATCGGATGCCGAACGGATCGCCTCCGATATCTCGCAGGTGATTATCGGCCGCATCAACTGACCGGAACGTGGCGACGATCGAATATCGTCGACGCATGCCCACCGCGCTGCCGAGTCTCGATGCACTGATCGCCAAGGACGAGATCCGAGATCTCGTCCTTCAATACTGTCGCGCGATGGATCGCGGCGACGTCGCGCTGGCCGCAACGCTGTACGAACAAGGCGCCCGCGACGAGCACGGCTTCAACGCGACGAACACCGCCCAAGAGTTCATCGACTCGATTGGAGCCTTAATCGGGGGACTGGCGGCGCTCCAGCACAACGTCACAAATCACCTCATCCGGATCACCGGACCCGATACCGCCGAAGGAGAGGTCTACGTGGTCGCCTACCACCGCGCCGAGCGTGCTGGTGTCGGGTATGTGCTGATCACCGGTGGCCGCTATCTCGACCTCTATTCAAAGCGGGAAGGTCGGTGGAAGTTCGCCCACCGCAAATGCGTAGCCGACTGGACACACGAGTTCTCGTCGCCGCTCGCGACCGATGTCAATAACCCGGTGTCCGGCAAGCTGGCCGAGGGGCGCATGGACGAGCAGGACCCCTCGTACGCGTTCTTCACTGCATTTCCACGCGGTGACCGGGCGTAGCCTACGAGGCCGCAGGCGATGACGCCGCTGCCGTGACCGAGCGGCCGACGATGAATTGCCGTGTCACCAAGGCGAACCGGTGACCGAGGTGACGGTGGGTGGCAACATCGGCGGGGTGGACCCCGTCGGGGTCGGCGTCGACGTCGGTCTGCGCGCCGGCGCCGAGGAAGAAGCCGAGCCGGTTGAGGTCGTTCTCGCTCGCCTCCGAATGGTTCCAGCCCGGAGGCAGACCGAGGCTGACCCAGTGCATGTGGTGCTGCGCGGCGAATACCGCCAACGACACCAACGTGTTCAACTTGTCGCCGCTCTTACCGCCGGAATTGGTGAACCCGGCCGCGACCTTGTCGCGCCACGCGCCGGTGAAGCAACGCCGCCCGGTCGACTCGGCGAAGCCCTGGAACGCCGCGGACACGTTGCCCATATAGGTCGCGCTCCCGAGCACGATGCCGTCGGCCGAATCCAGAACGTCCCAGTCGGCGTCGGTCATCCGGTCGACGGCAACGGTCGCCACGACCGCGCCCGCCTCGCGCGCTCCCGCGGCCACGGCTTCGGCGAGTGTCGCGGTGTGCCCGAAACCCGAGTGGTAGGCAACCGCGACGGCAGGTGCGGCGATGTCAGATCCGTTGTGCGTCATGTCAACTCATCCTGTCTGCGTGCTGTTGATCTCTGCGCGCCTGCGCAGCCAGTCCGGTAGCGGTGCGTGCTCCAGGTATGCCTGCAGCCGATCCAGATAGGCGTGGGATCCGCCGAGGAACCCGCCGGCGTTGCGCACACCGAGTCCCCGATGGGTGAACTTCAGCAGGGTGCCGGTGCCGTCGGGAGTCAGTTCGTAGCGCACGGTGCTGTCCTCGACGATGGGCTGACGCCACTCGTGTTCGAGGACGTGCGGCGGATCCCACACCAGAATGCGCCCGGTCATGCGCATCCGGTCCGGGGGTAGTGGTGGTCCGATGGGCACCATCTCGATCGTCCCGCCTCGCCGCGGTTCGATCGTCGTCGCGCCGAACCACTCTCGGCGTTCGTCGGGGTCGGCGATCGCGGACCAGACCGCCTCGATCGGAAAGGGCAGCCGGCGTTCGAACGTCAGGACGGCGCGCTCGCCGTCGATGGTCAACCGGCCGTTGCGGTCATTCATCGCCGCTCCCGTGCCTTGCTTCCAGATGACGCTCCAGTGCGTCGAGGTGGTCGGTCCAGATGCGGCGGTAACGCGCGATCCAGTCGTCGATTGCCATCAGTCCGTCGGCGCGAAGCGCATAGATGCGGCGCTGCGCATCGGGCCGCACCTCCACCAGGCCGACTTCCCGCAGCACCCGAAGATGCCGGGACACCGTCGGCTGGGTCAGCCCCGGCAGGCTCGCGACCAGTTCACCCGCGGTGCGTTCACCGTTGACGAGCTGGTCGAGCAGTGCGCGACGACTCGGCTCGGCGACCGCTTCGAAGACGTCCATGCGGCTAGTATTACAGGTCATCTATATAGACGCAAGCACATATTGTTCAGCTCGCGCTGAAGGGGTTGTACTCGGCGATGAGTTTCTCGAGCCGGGCCTCGTCGAGCCTCACCCGGATGGTGGCGGCTTCCTGTTGGTCGCGGATCACCTTGGCCAGGGTGAACGAACTGGTGACTAGAAACAGCGCCGTCATGCCCAGGAACAGTCGCTGCCAGGAGTCCAGGGGAAGGAACAAGATCCCGCCGACCAGTCCGAGCAGGCTGACGCCGAAAGCGATTGCGGCTTGGAGGAAGTAGGCGGCGGTGGTCCGCGAGGTGGTAGGTGTGTCCATGCCGCCAGCCTGCAGGCGCAGCGGACGGCGGGGGTAGGTAGAACTACCCGACCTTCGACCTGTGTGCCGCGCGTATCAGGCGCAACTGGCCGATCTCTGCGGTGTTCCTGGTCAATTCGACGTTCACCCACAGCGCGGTGTGCGCGACGGTGTGGCCCGAGTCCTCGCCCCACGGGTACGCCGAGGGGGTGTTCGGGTCGACGCCGGCCAACACCTCTCGCCAGCGGTCGGCGAGGTGACGCAGGCGGGAGACGGCGGCGGCGCCCTCACCCGGCCAGGTGACGACGCCGGGCTCCCGCGGTGCTTCGCCGGTCAGATGATCGATCGCGCTCGACCACCACCAGTCGACGTGCCACGTGAGCCATGCGACCGTCGGCGCCGGGATGGGCTGGGGTTCCGTGACCGACCAGTCCGCACGCCACACACCGTCCGCATCCGGCCGTACCGTCCACGTCACCTCGGCCGGCTCCCAGAGGAAGTCGTCATCGGCGAGGGCGGCCAAGTGCAGGTCGGCCAGCGCCCACACGAGTTCGAACTGCCACTGGAGGTCGACGGTCACGGGCGGCGCTGCACCAGCAGGGTCTGCGCCGAGGTGCCGATGAAGCCCTGCCGATCGAAGAGTTCGGCCGTGGTCACCCCGATGCCGTCGGGGCCGATCGAGCCACGGGCGCGCACCGCGAAGTCGTCACCCGTCGGCAGGCGGTGCAGATGCACCGCGGTGTCGGTGTTCATGAACACGAACGACTCCGGGTCCAACGCCGCACCTGCACCGTTGGCGCTGTCCACGACCATCGCGAGCCGCTGCAGCGCGGTCGTCGGCTCCGAATCAACAAGCGCGACAAGCGGACTCATCCACACCACGTGTCCGGTCTCGCCGGTCTCGGGTTGGCGCCGCCAGCTCACCGTCTCCAGGTAGCCTTTCGCGCCGACCCAGCCGTGCGGCACCTCCACGGCGGTGCCCTCCACGAGTGGGGGATAGCGGTCGGTGGCCGCGTCGGCGGTGTCGCTGGTCGCCAACAGCCATGCCGTCACGCGGGCCACCGCGCGCCGTGTGCCGTCGGGCCGGGTGTGGAGCATCTCGGCGGCCATCAGCGATATTCGCGCGCCCGGGCGTTCCAACCAAGCCCGGACCCGCACCTGCTCGACCGGAATCGCCCCCAGGATGTCCAGAGTCAAGCGCCCGATGCGCAGTCCCGAGTCGCCGGCCAGCTCCTCGATGCGTTTGGTCATCAGCGCCAACGGCGGTGAGCCGTGCTGGATTTCGGGATTCCAGTTGCTGCGGGTGCCGTCTGTGGACTCGAAGACCTCGAATTCGTCGTCGGTGCCCGTTCGGCGGTAGTGGCAATCGATCAAGCCTCGACTCCCGCTCGTTCCGGTCCTCGCTGCGCTGCGATCCTCGCTCGCGGTCGCCTTCGTGCGATCACGCCGCAGGCTCCGCCGCGCGCAGCACGATGTCCTCGGCGGTCGGCGACCCCTCGTCGGGGGCCTCGGGCCAACCCGGGTACGGCGGCGGGGTGCCGCCGAACACGGGGCAATGCGCGTGGTGGGCGCACCAGTCGCACATCGCCGACGGCTTCGGGCGGAAATCACCGGTGGCTCCGGCGTCCTGGATGGCTCGCCAGATGGCGGTCAGCGTCTTCTCGAACCGCGTCAACTCGTTGAGGTCCGGGGTGTAGTCGAGGATCTGACCGTCGGCCAGGTACAGCAGCCGCAGCCGCGCAGGCAGCACGCCACGCGAACGCAGCAGCGCCACCGCGTAGAACTTCATCTGGAACATGGCCTTGAACTCCGCGAGCGCGCGCGCCTCGGGCGGCGCCTTGCCGGTCTTGTAATCGACCACCCGCAGCTCACCGGTCGAGGCGACGTCGATGCGATCGACGAAGCCGCGCAGCAGCGTCCCGTCCGCCAGTTCGACCTCGACGCGCTGCTCACAACTGTCCGGGTCGAAGCGGGTGGGATCCTCGAGCCGGTAATAGCCGGCCAGCAGGTCGCGCGCCTCCCTCAGCAGCGTGGCCCGCACCTCGGGGGCGAACTCGTCGGCGATGTCCGGGCGTTCGGCGACCACGCGGTCCCAGGCCGGCTCGACAAGCGTCATCGCGGTTTCCGGACCGCGGTGGGCGGCCGGCAGCGCGTACAGCTGCTCGAGTGCCGCGTGCACCACCGAACCGCGGACCTGGGCGACCGAGGACGGCTCCGGCAGCCGGTCGATCGCGCGGAAGCGGTACAGCAGCGGGCACTGCTTGAAGTCGGCGGCCCGCGAGGGCGACAGCGCCGGGCGCCGCGGCTTCTGCTCGCCCTGCTCGTTCATAGCGCCAGCCTAAGACCGGTGTCCGACAACCCCGGTACCCACGGCGGCGCGTCTACTGGCAGGCTGAACGACTGTGCCAAGAACCGGTCCGTTCGCCGTCGGCGATCGGGTGCAGCTCACCGACGCCAAGGGTCGTCACTACACGATGGTGTTGACGCCCGGCGGGGAGTTCCACACCCATCGCGGCGTCATCGCCCTCGACTCCGTGATCGGGCTGCCCGAGGGCAGCGTGGTCAAGTCCACCAACGGCGACCAGTTCCTCGTGCTGCGGCCGCTGCTGGTCGACTACGTGATGTCGATGCCGCGCGGCGCCCAGGTCGTCTACCCCAAGGACGCCGCGCAGATCGTGCACGAGGGCGACATCTTCCCCGGTGCCCGGGTGTTGGAGGCCGGTGCCGGCTCCGGCGCGCTGACGTGCTCGCTGCTACGGGCCGTCGGCCCCGAGGGGCGGGTGATCTCCTACGAGGTCCGCGAGGACCACGCTCACCACGCCGAGCGCAACGTCGCGACCTTTTTCGGTGAGCCCCCGGCGAATTGGGATCTGGTGGTCGCCGACCTGACCACCTTCAGCGGTCCGGAGGTCGACCGCGTCGTCCTGGACATGCTCGCTCCATGGGAGGTGTTGGGCACGGTCGCCGATGCACTGGTCGCCGGAGGCGTGCTGATGGTCTACGTCGCGACCGTCACGCAGTTGTCGCGAGTGGTGGAGGCGCTGCGCGAGCAGCAGTGCTGGACCGAGCCCCGGGCCTGGGAGAGCATGCAACGCAACTGGCACGTCGTCGGTCTGGCGGTGCGCCCGCAACACACGATGCGCGGCCACACGGCGTTTTTGGTATGCGCGCGCAAGCTGGCGCCTGGCGCGGTGGCGCCGATGCCGCTGCGGCGTAAACGGCAACTCGGCAGCTGACCTTGACGGGTTGGTTACACGCACCAGGTGAGGGCGATCAACCAGCTAGGGCGCGATAGTCAGTCGTCGGTGCTGCGCCGCAGGCCGCGCCGGGCCGACAGCAGCTCGAACTCCGGGCGCGCGGCCACCAGACGTTCGGCGGCGTCGAGCACCTCGACGACATGCCCACGGTCGGCGGCCACCAGAGCCACCCCGACGTTGGCCCGCCGGTGCAGTTCCTGGGCGCCGGTTTCGGCGGCCGAGACGGCGAATCGGCGATGCAGTTCGGCGATTACCGGCCGGATCGCCGAGCGCTTCTGCTTGAGCGAGCGCACGTCGCCGAGCAGCAGGTCGAATTCGAGCCAACCGATCCACATCGGCGGCTCACGGCGTCGGTGTCGGCGTTGGGGCCGGACCGAGCTGCAACAGCGCATCGGTCGTCGAACGGGTCAGCTGCCAATGGTTGTCGGCGAAGCGGAACTGCATCGGGAACGTGAACTCGCCCGCCGCCGGGTTGGCGGTCCGCACGGTGACCATCGCCTGAACGACACCGTCCGCGCCGTCGGACCACGTCAGATCCTTGGCCTCGAACGTCGCCGGTGCGTAGCCGCCGTCGCGCAGCGCGACGGCGAACTTGTCCATCGATTCACCGTCGGCCGCGGTGGCGTCCTCGATCAGGTGGAGCTTCTCGGCCCCGGGAACGTTGGCGTCGGCGATGCGCGCCAGCACGTCGGTGAGCGCCTCGGGAGGCGGCAGGGGTGCGCTCGTCGCCCCCGGGTCCGGCGGCTGCACCGTCGGCGACGTCGCGACCGGCGGCTCGGTCGCCGCGGGGGATTCGGTTGCCGGTTCGTCGGCGCCACATCCGCAAAGCCCGAGCGCCGCCGCTAACGCGACGGCGCTCAGGACTGCGAAACGGTTGGTGCGGCGCACCGGGCTCCTAGCCGACGGCGGACAGCAGCGCCATCAGCGACTGCTTGGCCATCTGCCAGCCGGTCGGGCTCGGGCCGGGCACGAACTGGATGTTCTGGCTGGCCGTGCCGCCGGTGGCGGCGGTCGCGGTGACATCGGCCGACACGACGGGGCCGTTCTGGTCGATGTTGGCCACCGAGAAGCTCAACGGGAACTTGCCTTCGGCGGCCGCCTCACGAAGCTTGGTGTCGGCAACGCGGCTCTCGATGCGCCCGATGCCACCCTGGATGTACGGCGCTTTGCTGGCGGCCGTGCCGGACGTGCCGAGCGCCTGCAGCGTCTGCAGAAGCGCGCCTTCGAGTTCGGGAGCCGGGGCCTGCGGCATCGGGATGTCCCAAACGACCGGGGTGACGGTCGGTGCGGCGGCTACGTTGGAGGATGCAATGGACGTCACACCTGCCGCAGCACCGCCGACAACAGCAACCGCTGCGACGCCGGTAACGAGGGCTTTCAGGGTCACGATTTTCCTTTCGATCGGACCAACACATCAGAGAGGTTAACAGTGGTGCAGGTGTGTCGAATTGCTACACCGCACACAAAGGCTGAATCGCCGGTAGCTTTGAAGTTGTTACTGCACCAACTTTCGGTGCGGGGAGGGGCGCAATATGAGTGAATCAGACCGTTCTGACGCTTTCGCAGAGGGTTTTGACGCCCGAGGATCCGGCCTGTCCAGTGAGGACGCGGCCGAGCTCGAGGAGCTCCGCCGGGAGGCTGCCGTCTTGCGAGAGCAGTTGGAGAACGCGGTCGGGCCCCTGAGTGGGTTGCGCAGCGCCCGAGATGTTCACCAGCTCGAGGCGCGCATCGACTCCCTCGCCGCCCGCAACACCAAGCTGATGGAGACCCTCAAAGAGGCCCGTCAGCAGCTGCTCGCATTGCGCGAAGAGGTCGACCGCCTGGGCCAGCCGCCGAGCGGATACGGCGTACTGCTCGGCGTCCAGGACGATGAAACCGTCGACGTGTTCACGTCCGGGCGCAAGATGCGGCTGACGTGCTCGCCGAACATCGACACCAAGTCGCTCAAGCAGGGCCAGACCGTCCGCCTCAACGAGGCCCTGACGGTCGTGGAGGCCGGCAACTTCGAAGCGGTCGGCGAGATCAGCACGCTGCGCGAGATCCTCTCCGACGGACACCGCGCGCTGGTGGTCGGGCACGCCGACGAGGAGCGCATCGTCTGGCTCGCCGAGCCGCTGGTGGCGGCCGAGGACCTGCCGGAGCGCTACGACGACGACCTGAACGACGACACCCGTCCGCGAAAGCTGCGCCCGGGGGACTCGCTGCTGGTCGACACCAAGGCCGGATATGCGTTCGAGCGCATTCCCAAGGCCGAGGTCGAGGACCTCGTGCTCGAAGAGGTGCCCGACGTCAGCTACAACGACATCGGCGGCCTGGGTCGCCAGATCGAGCAGATCCGCGACGCCGTCGAACTGCCGTTCCTGCACAAGGAGCTGTACCGGGAGTACTCACTGCGCCCGCCCAAGGGTGTGCTGCTCTACGGTCCGCCCGGTTGCGGTAAGACGCTGATCGCCAAGGCAGTGGCCAACTCGCTGGCCAAGAAGATGGCCGAGGTGCGTGGCGACGACGCCCGCGAGGCGAAGAGCTACTTCCTCAACATCAAGGGCCCGGAGCTGTTGAACAAGTTCGTCGGTGAGACCGAGCGTCACATCCGGTTGATCTTCCAGCGCGCGCGAGAGAAGGCGTCCGAAGGCACCCCGGTGATCGTGTTCTTCGACGAGATGGACTCGATCTTCCGCACCCGTGGCACCGGTGTGAGCTCCGATGTGGAGACGACGGTTGTGCCGCAGCTGCTTTCGGAGATCGACGGCGTCGAGGGGCTGGAGAACGTCATCGTCATCGGCGCCTCCAACCGCGAGGACATGATCGATCCGGCGATCCTGCGGCCCGGCCGCCTGGACGTCAAGATCAAGATCGAGCGGCCGGATGCCGAAGCGGCCCAAGACATCTTCAGCAAGTACCTCACCGAAGAACTGCCGGTCAACGAGGACGACCTCGCGGAGTTCGACGGCGACCGCTCGCTGACGATCAAGGCGATGATCGAGAAGGTTGTCGACCGGATGTACGCCGAGATCGACGACAACCGCTTCCTCGAGGTGACCTACGCCAACGGCGACAAAGAGGTCATGTACTTCAAGGACTTCAACTCCGGTGCGATGATCCAAAACGTCGTCGACCGGGCCAAGAAGTACGCGATCAAGTCGGTGCTGGAGACCGGCAGCAAGGGTCTGCGGATCCAGCATCTGCTGGACTCGATCGTCGACGAGTTCGCCGAGAACGAGGACCTGCCCAACACCACCAATCCCGATGACTGGGCACGGATCTCGGGCAAGAAGGGCGAGCGGATCGTCTACATCCGCACGTTGGTCACCGGCAAGAGCTCGTCGGCCAGCCGGGCTATTGATACCGAGTCCAACCTGGGTCAGTACCTGTAGCCCACCTCCGCTTTCTTCCGCGAGCGGGCGTGTCTGCACACAACCCGCCGCGGTTGTGCAGCAATTCGCGCACGCTCGCGCCCGTCGAGCGCTACCGTCGCGTCATGTCTGCGGACGAGCTGTCGGTCACCGACGGCGTTTTCGGCAAGCGGTACGGCGAAGTGCTGCTCGTCAAATCCACGCCGTCCGGCGCCGAGGCCACGGTGTACAACACGTTTCCGCTCAACGACTGCCCGGCCGACTTGTGGAACGCGCTCGACGCGAAGGCGATCGCCCAGGAGAACGGCGCGGTGGCCACACTGCTCAACGGGCCGCGGTACTGGCTGATGAGCAGCATCGGTAAGAGAGGCCGGGAGACATTGGAGCGCAAGAGCTTCGGTGGTATCGAGATGCTGCGGCAAGCCACCGTCAAGCTCGCGTCGATGAACCCCGCTCCGTATCAACTGAACCGGGTGGACCGGAAGGCGGTCTTCACCTTCGATGCGGGCCGCGAGATCTACGAACTCGTCGACCCGGACGGCCGGTGCTGGGTCATGCAGACGTTCAGCCAGACGGTCGACCCGTCGCTCACGCTGGGAGACCTTCCCGGCCTTGCCGAAAGGCTGTCGCTACCCGATGGCTGGTCGTATCGGGCGCGCACGCCGACATCGCCGCTCGTCGTCGACACCGCCACCGAGGACGCCTGCGTGACGCAGGACGATCTCGCCAACAGCTACTCGTTGCAGACGTAGAAAGCGTGGGCTATCTACGCACTCCCCTGCGCATTGGTAGTGCGAGACCATCTTCGTGTCTAAATTGGGACTGCCGCGCGTGAATCGTTGAGACCCAATGTAATTGCTGTCGCAAGCTTCGCCGAGGGGCGACACTGCGCAATCAGGCCGCGTGGGTGCCGTAGGTCGTTATGCTGCGAGTTACGCTCCGATCTAGCTCAGGGAGCCCAGCGTGGTCACAGTATTCGTCAGCTGCTCGTCCCTCGACGAGAGCGTGGTCGACTCTCTGCTTGCCGATGTCCGCCAAGCCAGGATGCAGGCGTGGCCCACCACGGCCTCTCAACGCGACGACGCTCGGTGGACGACCATCCTCAAGCAGATTCGTCACTCCGAGGTGTTCGTTCTCGCCGTCTCGAACCAGGCGCTGAATTCCGAACGCTGCCGCGCCGAACTCGCCTACGCCAAGACCCTCGGGTTGCCGGTCCTGCCGGTTCAGGTCGGTGAGGTTTCCGGCTATCAGGGCGAACAGATCTCGAATACGCACATGATCGACTACCGCGAACCGTCGCGACGTTGCGGCATCGACCTCGTCTCCGCTCTACACGAGAACGCCTGCGAGCGTCGGGAGCTGCCAGACCCGCTACCACAGCCGCCTCCCATGCCGCGTGAGTACCTGCATCGATTGGACGCTCAGGTGCACGATGAAGCCGGTTTGACGCCGTCCGATCAACTGGAGCTCCTGCTCGAATTGCGTGCCGCCAGTGATGAAGAAGCCCCGACGACGCAGCACGACATTCATCGCCTGTTAAGCGCGCTGCGCAATCGCGACGACGTCACGCTCAAGGTCGCCGTCGAGATCGACAGCATCCTGGCAGACATGCCCCCACCAACGAAATATGCGGGCGAATCGGCCCGGCCCGATTCGACTGCTGACCCTAGTTCGGTGATAGCCGAGTTGTTCGGACTCGAACGTGATTACCGCATCGCACCCACCGTCGCCGCCGCGGGAACGCCGCTGTTCGACCCCGTCACCTCCGCCGCCGTCGAGGATCCATCGGGTGACGACGAGCATGTCGGAATCGATGACCTCCTTGAGCGCGCTGTCGCAGCTATCAACCGCGGTGACCGGGAGGCGGCGTCGGCTCTGGTCGAACAGGTGCTTGCAGTCGATGACGGAAACATCGACGCTGAGGATCTTCTCACCGCTCCTCCCGATGCGGGTGAGATACGGCGCCTGACAATTCTTTTCGCGGATCTTGTCGATTCGACGGTGTTGTCCACGCGGGTTGAGCCCGAGACGTATCGGCTGCTAGTGGGCCGCTATCGCGAACAGGTTCTTCGTATCGTAGACCGCTACGAAGGCCACGTGGGTTCAACAAAGGGCGACGGTCTCCTCGTGGTGTTCGGCTACCCAACGGCTCACGAGAACGATGTGCGCCGTGCAGTACAGGCCGGTCTTGAGATCACCCGGGAGGTCAGCCGCCTGAGCGAGCAAGCGGAGCGCCGTTTCGGTCTGCAGGTGAATGTACGAGTCGGCGTGCATCGCGGTGTCGTGTACCTCGACACGGCTCAAGACGACGTCTACGGGCTCGCGGCGAATCTGGCAGCACGAGTGTCAGGTCTGGCCGCGCCGGGCACCCTCGTCGTCTCGGACGCAGTAGAGCCGTTGATCAAGGCGGAGTTCCAAGTCGAGGAACTGGCTCCCGCACCCGTCAAGGGCGTCGAGGAGTTGATCCGGCACTACCGCGTCGTCGGTGAGCGACAGACCACTTCGAGTGGTCAATCAGGGCCGGTTGTCGGTCGCGATCGCGAACTCGCTCGGCTCGAGAAAAGCTGGGCCCGAGCAAAAGCTGGGACACTGACGACGCCCGGGGTGACCTTCCGCGGGGAGGCCGGGATCGGAAAGTCGCGACTCGCGGCGGCCGCAACCAATCTCGTCAGGCGAGACGGTGGGAGGGTCGTCGAGCTGGTGGGTTCACCGTTCCATCCTGACGCCGGGTTGCATCCGGTCCGTGCCCTGCTCGAGGGCCATTGTGGCATCGACCGCCAGACCGACGCCGCGCAGCGACTCAGCAGGCTGCATGACGAGATCGCGGCCCTTTCACTGGATCCCGAAGCCGTTGCTCCGCTTCTTGCGCCGGTCCTCGGCATCGCACCGGAGCACGGATACCGTCCGGTGCCCGCAGAAGGCCGAAAGCTACAAGAGATGATCAACGACGCCGTGGAGGGTTATCTCCGAGCTTGCTTTGGAGAAGCACCTGGCCTGCTGCTCGCTGAGGACGCGCACTGGTTCGACAGTTCCACGCTCGAGGTGCTCGGACAGGTGCTCGGCGGCGCTGAGGGGCGGCTCCTGGTAGTGATCACCGGGCGCGACGGTACCTGGCTGGATCCGCAATGGCAGGTCAAACTTTTCGACCTCAAGCCGTTGAGCGACGCAGAGACGGATGAACTCATCCAGACTCTCAATCCCGGCGTGACCGCAGAACAATGTGCCTCTGTGCGCCGCCGATGTGACGGAGTGCCCTTCTACATCGAACAAGTGGTGGCCGGGCTTACGTCATCTGCTGGAGCAGACGACCTGTCCCAGGTGCCTGACCCGCTCTACGAACCGCTTTTCGCACGGTTGCTCTCGGCGCCGAACGTGGTGCCGGTGGTCGAAGCGGCCGCGGTCATCGGTCGCCACGTAGATCGCAGCCTGCTGTGCGCTGTGACATCTCTGGACGAGGATGAGGTAGACGACGTTCTCGACGAGCTCGAAAAAGCACGAGTCATTGAGCCGCACGGGATATCCGAATTCCGGTTCCGCCACGAGTTGCTGCGCGAGGTGGCAGCCGAGTTGGCGCCGCCGAGCGTGCGGCGAGGTTTGCACGCCAAGATCGCCGACGAGCTGATCGAGCAAGCGGCGGGTGAGCCGGACTGGCGTCTGGTCGCCGCCCACTACCGACACGCCGAACGACACACCGACGCGGCTTCGGCCTTCCAGAAGGCATCCGCGGATGCGCGCCTGCGGGGTGCGCTCGGCGAGGCACGGTCCCACCTGGGGCATGCGCTCGAGGAACTCGGCAAGTGCCCACCGAGCACGCATCGTGATCGCCTGGAGATAGCGCCCCGGCTCGTGCGCGGGTTTCTCGCATCGGCTGTGGAGGGCTACCAGAGCCCTGCTGTAGCGGAGGACTTCGAACGCTGCCTGCAACTTGCCGGTACCGACATCCGCGCCGACGAAGTCTTCGCGACGCTGGTGGCACTCAGTAGCTACTATGTCCCGCGCGCCGACCTACGTCGCGCCTCCCAGGTGCTGGAGCTGGTAGATGCCGGCGCTGAGGGCGAGCGGCATTGGTTCCGTCCGGCGATACAGAGTGCATTCGGCATGGTGGCCTTCCTAAGAGGTGACTTCGGTGACGCTCAGATCCGTTTCGAGCAAGCGACTACCGGACTGGCCGAAGACGATGCACATCAAATCGGCGCACTATGGTTCATTCCGGACGATCCGATTGCACTAGCCCATGAGCATCTGGCGATGAACCGCTTATTTCAGGGCGACATCTCCGGCGCCGAAGCCGAGTTCGCCAATGCGGTGCGTCGCGCTCAGAAACTCGAATTTCCGCAAGGCCCTTATAACCATGTGTATGCGATCGACATCGAGATCTGGATGCGGGCCGAGGCCCAGCAATTCGATGAGGCCAGGGCGCTTGTCACCGACATGATCGAACGGGCGGAACGCTATGGGTTCGATTTTTGGCAGCTCTTCGGAGCAACCGAGCAGACGCTCGTCGAGGCCACCGAGTTGCTGACCGACGCCCAACCCGAGGCCGGCGCTTTGCAGACCCAAATCGATGCGGTCACTGGGTTCATCGAATTCTGGCGCTCGGTCGGCTTGTACGCCTACCAGACCCACTACGACTGTCTGCTCGCTCAACTTCTTGTCGCAGCTGGGCGTCTCGATGAAGCGCGCGACCGAGTCGAGATCGCACTCGATATCGCGAGAAATACCGAGATGCACATGTACGACGCGGAGCTCTTGAGGACCCGCGCTCATACCTGGGCCGAGCCGGCCGATCGACATCGCGACTTCGCCGCAGCGATCGCGTTGAGTCGTCGCCAGGGGAACCCTCTGTTCGAATTACGGTCTGCCATCGATGATTTCGAACTGCGAGGCATCTCGGCCGTTGATGCGTTGACCGAGGCGATCGGGATGCTTCCCGCTGACTGCGAGCTACCCGAATACCGTCGAGCACAGTGCCTGATCAGGACCGATTCTCAAGCATGAGATAGGCGTCGCGGCCGGCCAGGCTGACCGCGACGTCGGCGATCAGCGGGTCGAAGAAGCGCTCGCGGTACAACGGGTCCACGCTGGTGCTGACGGTGAAGTACAACCCCGACAACACGGCGACGAAAAGCGATACGTGCACGATGGTCTGCGGCACCGGCACGTTGACGCCGAACCACGTTCCCGGACAAGGTGGTTCGCCGACCGGACAGGACTGCTCCGATGCCCACAGCACCGCGACATCGTCAGGCACGGCGACGATGCCGAGCGCGAGGAAGAATATGAACAGTCCGGTCGTGAAGAACACCACCTGGATCGTCTGGGAAAACACCATCACCGCAACGACATTGACCTGTTCGGCCAGCGACAGCGGCGTGCGTTCCAGGCGCGTGCCGGGCGCGACGGCCAGCGGTGTGCCCTCGAGCAGCGTGGCCGGGTCGTTTTGTTCGGCGCGATCTTCGCGCAGCGCCCGAACCTCGTCGCGAATCGTGGTGACCACGAAGATAAGCCCGACCAGGGCCAGGAAACCGATTGTCTGCCAGAGCCGTTGGCGTGGCATCCGGGCGGCCAGCTGCCAAAGCTCGCCGGTAAAGTACACGACGACGGTGAGCATCAGCAGCGGCAGCGCCCGACTCATCAGTGTTCCGAGCGCACCGAGTTGCACCCAGGCGAACCGCAGCGCCCACAACGCGATCGCGCCGATACCGAGATAGGTGAGCCAGATCGCGACGACGGCGACGACCGCGAACCCCACCGCCTCGACAGCCGCGATGCCCGAAAAACCGCTGTCGGCGAACGGAAGTCCCAGCACGAACACCGCCATCACCACCAACGCCGCTGAGCGTCGTCCGGTCTCGCTGTGCGCGGTGCCGATGCGGTGCAGAAGATGCAACCCGAACGGAGCCGCCACCAACAGCGCGGTCAGCACCCCCAACCGGATCGCATAGCCGATGTCGGGATCATCGCCGGTGAGATCGGCCAGCAACATCGTCAGCGAAATCACCGCTCCGACACCGCTCACCGTCGGGGCGGAGCGTTCGATCAGCGCCCCGGAGCGAACCCGTCGCGTGAGAACCAGCGGCAGCCCGCGATGCAGGAACCAGTTGTGCACCCGACGCATGTCCGACACGGGCATATTGTGCGCGAGATTCGCTCCGGCAGGCGCTCACCGCGCCGGAACGGCGGCCCGGTAGCGGTTGCGGGCGGTCAGCGTGAGCCACAGATCGTCGAGCAGAGGGGCGATGAACCGGTCGTGATAGGCGTCGTCGCCCACCGCGCGGGCGCTGACGTACATGAACGTCAAGGCGCCCAGGAACAACGTCACCTGGATCAGGGCATCCGGAACAGGGATCGTCATGCCGAGGAATTGCCCGTCGCTGGATCCGTTTCGCGTCCATGCCGCGAGCAGCTCGGGCGAGAGCAGTATCAACCCCAACACCAGGAACAACAGCGCGGTGACCGTGGCCACGACCAGGATGTGGGCCAATTGCGACACCGCGAGCACGAAGTACACGTTCCACCGCTCGGGCCGGCTCAGCGGCTTCACCCGCGCAGGGTCGGGCATGTCGGCGAACGGAGTCCCGTCCAGCATTGCGGCGTGACCCGGGTCCGGATCGGTGTCGTTGACCATGGGGCGCAACCGGTCCACGATCACCGACGCGACGAACGCCGCCGCGATCGCGGTGAGGAATGACAGCGCCAACCAGAGCCGGGAGCGCGAGATCGTCGCCGCCATCAGCCACACCGGCGAGTTGAAGAACACCAGGAACGTCAGCAGCAGCACGGGCAGCGCCCGCAGCAGCAGTGAGCCCGCCGCGCTCAGATGCGCGAGGGTCACCCGGGCGGCCCAACCCAATATCGAGCCGATGCCCAACGCGGTGAGTGCCAGGATCGCCCCGATGGCCACGGCCACCCACACCAGGTTCCTCGGCAGATACGGGCTCGGGCCGCCGAACACACCGCCCAGCACCGCAACGGCGACAGCGACCGCCGCGGCCGCGAGCCGACCCCGCTGAAGAGGGATGCGCGACACCCACCAGCCCAGCGCCGCCGCCACCGGCAGCACCAGAATCAGCAGCACCAGCACGAACCACTCGCCCCGCGTCGGCCGTCCGTCGATGTCGATCGCGTGTTTACCCGTCAACGACACCACGGCGACGGTGTTGGCCATCAGCACCGCGAATGCGGCGAGGGCGGGGGCCGACCGCGACCACAGTTGGCGCACCGAACGGCTGGGCCGCAGTACCGCAGGCAGGCCGTGCACGAGGAACCACCGTTCGGCGGCCTGACGGCGCGCCGCATCGATGGGGGCGGGATCGACCTGATCGGATGGCACGGTCGCAGGCTACTTTCCGCCGTCACCTAGGCTTGACGACATGCAACGGATTATCGGGACCGAGGTCGAGTACGGCATCTCGTCGCCGTCCGACCCGACCGCGAATCCGATTCTGACCTCCACCCAGGCTGTGCTCGCGTACGCCGCGGCGGCCGGGATCCAGCGTGCCAAGCGCACGCGCTGGGACTACGAGGTGGAATCGCCGCTGCGCGACGCCCGTGGCTTCGACCTCAGCCGGTCGGCGGGGCCGCCGCCGGTCGTCGACGCGGACGAGGTCGGCGCGGCGAACATGATCCTGACCAACGGTGCCCGCCTGTACGTCGACCACGCCCATCCGGAGTACTCCGCACCCGAGTGCACCGACCCGCTGGACGCCGTGATCTGGGACAAGGCGGGCGAGCGGGTGATGGAGGCCGCCGCGCGGCACGTCGCCAGCGTGCCCGGCGCCGTGAAACTGCAGCTCTACAAGAACAACGTCGACGGTAAGGGCGCGTCCTACGGGTCGCACGAGAACTACCTGATGAGCCGGCAGACCCCGTTCTCCGCGGTGATCGCCGGGCTGACGCCGTTCCTGGTGTCGCGCCAGGTCGTGACCGGTTCGGGGCGCGTGGGCATCGGTCCCTCCGGCGACGAGCCGGGCTTCCAGCTGTCGCAGCGCTCCGACTACATCGAGGTGGAGGTCGGCCTCGAGACGACACTCAAGCGCGGCATCATCAACACCCGCGACGAGCCGCACGCCGACGCCGACAAGTACCGCAGGCTGCACGTGATCATCGGCGACGCGAACCTGTCGGAGACCTCGACGTATCTCAAGCTCGGCACCACCGCGCTGGTGCTGGACCTGATCGAAGAGGGGATGGATCTCAGCGATCTCGCGCTGGCCCGTCCCGTGCACGCGGTGCATGTGATCAGCCGCGACCCGTCGCTGCGCGCCACCGTCGCGCTGGCCGACGGTCGCGAGGTGACCGGCCTTGCGCTGCAACGGATGTACCTCGACCGGGTGGCCAAGCTCGTGGACAGCCGTGATCCGGACCCGCGGGCCGCCGACATCGTCAAGATGTGGGCCGAAGTCCTCGACCTGCTGGAGCGCGATCCGATGGAGTGCGCGGAGATCCTGGACTGGCCGGCCAAGCTGCGCCTGCTCGAAGGTTTCCGTCATCGCGAAAACCTGGGCTGGTCGGCACCGCGGCTGCACCTGGTCGACCTGCAGTACTCCGACGTGCGGCTGGACAAGGGCCTCTACAACCGGCTGGTGGCGCGCGGGTCGATGAAGCGGCTGGTGACCGAGCAGCAGGTGCTGGACGCGGTCGACAACCCGCCGACCGACACGCGCGCGTACTTCCGCGGTGAGTGCCTGCGCCGCTTCGGGGCCGACATCGCCGCGGCGAGCTGGGACTCGGTGATATTCGATCTGGGCGGTGATTCGCTGGTCCGGATTCCCACGCTGGAGCCGCTGCGGGGCAGTAAGGCGCACGTCGGAGCCCTTCTGGACTCCGTGGACAGCGCCGTGGAACTGGTAGAACAGCTCACCAACTAGGCGCGCTATCGCAGGCAATCAGCGCGGCGACCGGTAATGTGGAGTCACGGCGGGCAGCAGTGAGCCCGCCGACAACTTACGCAGGAGGCAGCGATGGCTCAGGAGCAGACCAAGCGTGGCGGTGGTGGCGGCGAGGACGACGACCTCACCGGCAGCACGGCCGCCGGGCAGGAGCGTCGCGAGAAGCTGGCCGAGGACACCGACGACCTGCTCGACGAGATCGACGACGTCCTCGAGGAGAACGCCGAAGACTTCGTGCGCGCATACGTCCAGAAGGGTGGACAGTGACCTGGCCGCACCGTGATCAGCTGGCCTTTCCCTCGCCCCTACCTGGAGCTCCATCCGTTCCCGTGGACCTGTCGTCCTTCTCTGAACTCCTGCGCCGCCAGGCGCCCGAACTTCTACCCGCTCACCGGGCCGCCGCCCACGCAGGCGACGCCCATTCCGACTTCGCGCCCCACGGCACCACGATCGTCGCGCTGAAGTTCCCCGGGGGCGTGGTCATGGCCGGTGACCGCCGCGCCACCCAGGGCCACATGATCGCCAGCCGCGATGTGCAGAAGGTGTACATCACCGACGATTACACGGCCACGGGCATCGCCGGGACGGCGGCCATCGCGGTCGAGTTCGCCCGCCTCTACGCCGTCGAACTCGAACACTACGAGAAGCTGGAAGGCGTCGCTCTGACCTTCCCCGGCAAGGTGAACCGGCTCGCGACCATGGTGCGCGGCAACCTCGGTGCGGCCCTGCAGGGTTTCGTGGCGCTGCCGCTGCTCGCCGGCTACGACCTCGACGACCCCAACCCGCAAGCGGCAGGGCGCATCGTGTCCTTCGACGCGGCGGGCGGCTGGAACTTCGAAGAAGAGGGCTACCAGTCGGTGGGCTCGGGCTCCATCTTCGCCAAGTCGTCGATGAAGAAGCTGTATGCGCAAGTGACGGATGGTGATTCGGCGCTGCGGGTGGCCATCGAGGCGCTCTACGACGCCGCCGACGACGATTCGGCGACCGGTGGGCCCGACCTCGTGCGCGGTATCTACCCGACCGCGGTGATCATCGACGCCGACGGCGCCGAAGAGGTGACCGAGGAGCGCATCGCCGAGTTCGCCCGTTTGGTGATCGAAAACCGTTCGCGCGCTGACACATTCGGCCCGGACGCTGTCCACCGTTCGACCGATGCGCGGGGAGATTCGTGAGCTTTCCCTATTTCATCTCGCCCGAACAGGCGATGCGTGAGCGGTCCGAGCTCGCGCGCAAAGGTATCGCCAGGGGGCGCAGCGTCGTGGCGCTGGCCTACGCCGACGGCGTGCTGTTCGTCGCCGAGAACCCCTCCCGTTCGCTGCAGAAGGTGAGCGAGCTCTACGACCGGGTGGGGTTCGCCGCCGTCGGGCGGTTCAACGAGTTCGACAACCTGCGCCGCGGAGGCATCCAGTACGCCGACACCAGGGGTTACGCCTACGCCCGCCGCGACGTCACCGGACGTCAGCTGGCCAACATATACGCCCAGACGCTGGGCACCATCTTCACCGAACAGGCAAAGCCCTACGAGGTCGAGCTGTGTGTCGCAGAGGTCGCCCACTACGGCGAGTCCAAACCTCCGGAGATGTACCGCATCACCTATGACGGGTCGATCGCCGACGAGCCCCACTTCGTGGTCATGGGCGGAACGACCGAACCGATCATCGCCGCCCTCAACGACTCCTACACCGAGAACGCCGGCCTCGAAGATGCGATGAAGATCGCGATCGACGCCCTGCACGCCGCGGGTAACGGTGGCACCGAACAGCGTGTGCTGGGTCCCTCGACACTCGAGGTGGCGATCCTGGACGCCAATCGGCCACGGCGCGCGTTCCGTCGGATCACCGGCTCCGCCCTGGAGACGCTGCTGCCCGCGGTGGAGGAGACGCCGCAGGACTCCGAACCCGCCGGAGAGTAGGTCAGCCGGCGGCCGGCGTCGGCCGCGCCCGGATGAGGATGAGTTCGGCGAACTGCTCAGGGCATTCCAACGGCGCGAAATGTCCCGCGTCGTAAGCGAAGTGCACGTGCACGTCGCTGAAGTAGTGCCCGAGTCGGTCCGACCATGCGGCCGGGAACAGCGGATCATGGTGCGGCCACACCACATCGGTGGGTAAGTGGATCTTGATGGCACGCTCGGGCGGCAGTTCGGTGAGCGACTGGGCGATCATCCCGGCGCCCGCGCGGTACCACGCGATCGACGCGGTGAACGCCCCGGGCAGACCGTAGTCGGCCACCAGTCGTTCCAGATCGTCTTCTGACACGGCGAAATTCGGCCCTGACCAATGCGTCCAGAAGTGCCGTAGGTAGTCGCGGACCAGGTCGGGGTTCCCGTCGAGCAGCTGGCCCGCCAGCGGTAACTGGTGGAAGGACTGATACCAGAACTCGCTCTGCGCCTTCGCGGTCAGGACGCGGTCACCGGCACCGGGCAGCGGCGGGGACAGCACCAGCGAGCGCACCAGGTCCGGCTGCATGCGAGCGACGCTCTGCGCGACGCGGCTGCCGACGTCGTAGCCGGCAAGCACCACCTCGGACAGCTCGAGCTCCTTGATCAGGCCGATGATGCTGCCGGCCTGCGCGGTGGCGCTGTAGAAGTGCCGGATCGCGACCGCGTGTTTGTCCGAGCCGCCAAACCCCCGCAGGTCCGGCACGACGACATCGGCGGCATCCCCGAGCAGCGGCACCACCCGGCGATAGTCGTGGCGGTTACCGGGCCAGCCGTGCAGCAGTACCACCGGCGGCGCGCCCCTGGTGCCGAACCGGTCGTAGGCGAGCCGGAACCCGTCGACGGGCGAGCTGCGCGACCACACCGGCTTATTTTGGCCAGATGTCATCCCGGTTGTTGCGAGGTTGCACGATCCCTGCCGATATCACCGGTGATGACCCCCAGGATCGCGCGCCATGCGTCCGAGGGTGCGTTCAGCACGTCGGAGTGGGCGCTGGGGCCGGCCATCGGGCGTCCGTCGTCGTACCGGCCTGCGGGCAACGTGATCACACCGGCCATCTCGTCGGGGTCGGCGCCGTGCGGGCCGCCCGGGATACCCTGCACGGCCGCGATGAGGTCGCCGGGCGGTGTCATGGAGAAGCGCAACACATGTGGGTTTCTGTTGTGCCAGTCACCGGGCTCGTGCACCCCGACGCCCGCCCCCGCGGCGGCGACGTACATCGTGCGGTCCGAGGTCATGCCCAACGCCTCCGCGGTGCCCACGATCGACCCGCCGTAGGAGTGGCCGACGACGGTGACAGGGATCCGGCGGCCCGTCGAGTCCACCGTGCGATCGACGTCTTCGGTGAAGGCGACCAGCCGCGGCGCCATGGCCTGCGCGTACCGCGGGTCGGCCGCCGCCGCCAGACCACTCACGACGTTGTCGCCGCGCGGAAACGGCCCGCCGAGATAGGTGATGGCGGCGACGTCGCCGCGGGTCGCCGAGACGAACCGGCGCGCGGTCCCGACGTTGGCCGCCGAGCCGGTGATCGCCGTGTTCAGCCCCGGTACGAGCACGGCGACGCTGGAGGCCGTTGCGACGTTGCCGTGCAGCTCCACCAGCGATGAACGGCCGGGGTCGAACGCCAGCACCTGGCGGTCCAGGCGGGCGTGGCCGCCTGCGGGATCGTCGATCTCTCCGAGCAGCTCCCGGTACACCGCGAGCCGCTGCGGATCGGGCTCGCGCAGCACGGCCTGCGCCACGTTGGTGCGGTTGGCCTCGACCCGCATCTGCCACGGCACGCCGTCGGTGTTGCCCACCTGCGAAGGGAAGTCGTCGATCAGCCGCTGTCGCTGCTCGGGTGTCATGGCCGCGATCTGATCGGCGATCCGGTCCTGGCTGGTGACCGGCCATGCGGCGACGACGTCGGCATCGGCGGCCTGACTACCGGCGGCCGGGAACACGAAGGCCTCGGCGATGTCGGCGGCAGCGTCGGCGTCGGCGGCGTCGAGGCGGTCCAGTGCCTCGGCGAGTTGGCCGGTCAGCTCGGCCGCACGCACGGTGAGCATCTCGACGGCGACCGGTGGGGCACCTCCGGACAGCGCGACCAGCAGCGGCGACGGCGGGTCGTGCACCGCGACCACCCCGGCGTCGTCGACGGAAAAGCCTTCGGCGCGCGCGGTGGCGACCACGGCCATCACGTCGGCTCGGGCGGCGCTGATCTGGGCGGCGCCGTCGCGGGCGGCCGCGGCGGCGAGCACCAGTGCGCGCGAGAGCGTATCGGCCGTCGCGACAATGCTTTTCGCGCGGTGACGGGCCGTCTCAGCGGCAGCACCGGTCCAGAAGCTGAATTCGGCGGCCAGGGAGTCGGCGTGCACGCACACGGACCGGGCGTTGCGGTCCCACCCGTCGGCCATCAGGCCCAGCGCGCCGGGAGACCAGGTGTGGGCCTGGCCGATGGTCGGCCGCGTCACCGCCCGACGCGGTCGCCGGTGCGTTGCTCGGCGCGCTCGAAAGCGTCCGCCGAGATCCGCGCCGCGAGGGCCCAGCCGCGCATGTTCGCGACGACCTCGGCGAGCCCGGGTGCGACGGGCGCTGTCATGGCGACATCGGCGACGGCCGCGCCGGGCAGCTCACCCGGATTCAATTCGGGCCAACGCATCTCGGCGATCCGGTCGGCGGCGGTCATGACCTTTTCGGCGACGGTGCGCAGTTGCGACACGTCGACCTCGACGATTTCCCCCATGGCTCATGCTGACAGAATCGGCGTCTGCGCTGCTGAAGTTATCCACAGGCCGACGTCCCTTACGGACTTTGACGCGAGTGTCAAGCGAACGTCCGCTGCCTTCTTCGGCGCGGCTTGCCCACCGCGACCGGCGAGCAGCAAGTAGTCTCGATGAGGTGCAGCGACGAATCATGGGCATCGAGACCGAATTCGGTGTCACCTGCACGTTCCACGGCCATCGTCGGCTCAGCCCCGACGAGGTGGCGCGCTACCTGTTCCGGCGAGTCGTGTCGTGGGGCCGCAGTTCGAACGTATTCCTCCGGAACGGCGCCCGGCTCTACCTCGACGTGGGCAGCCACCCCGAGTACGCCACCGCCGAGTGCGACAGCCTCACGCAGTTGGTCACCCACGACCGGGCGGGCGAGCGGGTGCTCGAAGATCTGCTCATCGACGCCGAACAGCGGTTGGCCGACGAGGGCATCGGCGGCGACATCTACCTGTTCAAGAACAACACCGACTCCGCGGGCAACTCCTACGGCTGCCACGAGAACTACCTGATCGTGCGGGCCGGAGAATTCTCGCGCATCTCCGACGTGCTGCTGCCGTTCCTGGTCACCCGCCAGTTGATCTGCGGTGCGGGCAAGGTGCTGCAAACTCCCAAGGCCGCGACCTTCTGCCTGAGCCAGCGCGCCGAGCACATCTGGGAGGGCGTGTCGTCGGCTACCACCCGGTCACGACCGATCATCAACACCCGCGACGAACCGCACGCCGACGCCGAAAAGTACCGCAGGCTGCACGTCATCGTCGGCGACTCGAACATGTGCGAGGCCACCACGATGCTCAAGGTGGGCACGGCGTCGCTGGTGCTCGAGATGATCGAGGCCGGAATCGCGTTCCGCGACTTCTCGCTGGACAACCCGATCCGCGCGATTCGGGAGGTCAGCCACGACCTGACCGGCCGGCGCCCGGTACGCCTGGCCGGCGGCCGACAGGCCAGCGCCCTGGACATCCAACGCGAGTACTACACCCGCGCCGTCGAGTACCTGCAGAGCCGGGAGCCCAACACGCAGATCCAGCAGGTCGTCGACCTGTGGGGACGCCAACTCGACGCCGTGGAGAGCCAGGACTTCGCCAAGGTCGACACCGAGATCGACTGGGTCATCAAACGAAAGCTGTTCCAGCGCTATCAGGACCGCTACAACATGGAGCTGTCCGACCCGAAGATCAGCCAACTCGACCTCGCCTATCACGACATCAAGCGCGGCCGCGGGGTGTTCGATCTGCTGCAGCGCAAGGGACTGGCCGCGCGGATCACCACCGACGAGGACATCGAGGCGGCCGTCAACACGCCGCCGCAGACCACCAGGGCAAAACTGCGCGGCGAGTTCATCAGCGCCGCGCAGGAAGCCGGCCGCGACTTCACCGTCGACTGGGTGCACCTCAAGCTCAACGATCAGGCGCAGCGCACGGTGCTGTGCAAGGACCCGTTCCGGTCGGTCGACGAGCGGGTGAAGCGGCTGATCGCCTCCATGTAGGCGCTCGGCCGGCGGGCGGCAAGCTCTAAGCTGGGTCGAATGGCGATCTCCAAAGTCGAACGGCTGATGAACCTCGTGATCGCACTCCTGTCGACGCGCAACTTCATCACCGCCGAGCGGATCCGCCAGACGGTTTCGGGATACGCCGACAGCGCCAGCGATGAAGCCTTCTCCCGCATGTTCGAGCGCGACAAGAACGAGTTGCGCGACTTGGGCATTCCGCTGGAGACCGGGCGGGTCTCGCAATTCGACCCGACCGAGGGCTATCGGATCAACCGGGAGGCCTACGCGCTGCCCACGGTCGAACTGACCCCCGACGAGGCGGCCGCCGTCGCCGTGGCCACCCAGCTGTGGGAATCGCCGGAGCTGATCACCGCCACCCAGGGTGCGCTGCTGAAACTGCGCGCGGCGGGCATCGACATCGACGCCGTGGAGGCCGCACCGGCGATCACGTCGACCGCGGCACTGCCCGGGCTGCGCGGGTCCGAGGAGGTGCTCGGAATCCTGTTGTCCGCCATCGACTCCGGACAAGCCGTGCAGTTCCCGCACCGACCGTCGCGCAGCGACCCCTACACCACCCGCACGGTGGAACCCTGGGGCGTCATCACGCACCGGGGCCGCTGGTATCTGGTGGGACACGACCGCGACCGCGACGCCACCCGCACGTTCCGGCTCTCCCGCATCGGCGCCGAGGTGACCACGATCGGACCGCCCGGTGCGGTCAAGCGACCACAGGGCGTCGACCTACGCGAAGTCGTCGAACGCGCAGTGGGCGAGTGGCCATCGGGCGGCCAGGCGCGGGTGTGGATCGCCGACGGCAAAGGCACCGCGTTGCGGCGACGGGCCGCCTCGGCGACTCCGCAGACACACAACGGCCGCGCGGGAGAGGTCATCACCATCGACATCGGAATGTTCGACCGGCTGGCCCGCGAGGTCGCCAGCTACGGTCCCGACGCGGTGGCACTCGAGCCCTACTCGTTGCGCGACGACGTGGTGGCTCGGTTGACGGCCCAGGCGGGACAACAGTGACTTGCGAGCGAGTAGCGAAGGCGGATCGCGCATGACGGCCGTATCGACGCGCCTGGTCCGGCTGCTCAACATGGTGCCGTACTTCCAGGCCAACCCGAAGATCACCTACGCAGAGGCGGCCTCCGATCTCGGCGTCAGCGTCAAGCAGTTGCGCGAAGACCTGAACCAGCTGTGGATGTGTGGGCTGCCGGGATACGGACCCGGCGACCTGATCGACTTCGAGTTCTCCGGCGACACAATCGAAGTGACGTTCACCGCGGGTATCGACCACCCGCTGCGGCTGACATCGCCGGAGGCGACGGGCGTGCTGGTGGCCCTGCGCGCGCTGGCCGAGGTGCCCGGCATGGTGGACCCGGAGGCTGCGCGCAGTGCGATCGCGAAGATCGAGTCCGCCGCGGGCACGGTGGGCCAGGACGGTGCCGCGGTCGACGAGCCCGCGCCGATCGAGAGCGACGCGGCCGCGGCGGTGCGGGAGGCGGTGCGCGACGGACACGCCTTGTCCATCGAGTACTACTCGGCGTCGCACGACATGCTGACCAGCCGCATCGTCGACCCGATCCGTGTGGTGCTGGTCGGCGACCACAGCTACCTGGAGGCGTGGTGCCGCACCGCCGAGGGGGTGCGGCTGTTCCGTTTCGACCGCATCGTCGACGCGCAGGTGCTCGACGAGCCCTCGTCGCCGCCACCGCCGGCGGTGCAGGCCGAACCGGACACCTCGCTGTTCGACGCGGACCCCTCCCTGCCCTCAGCACTTCTGCTGATCGACCGGTCGGCGGCGTGGATGTTCGACTACTACCCGCTGCGGGTCAGCCGGGAACTGCCCGACGGCGCCGGTTGGGAGGCCGCGATGACCTACGCCTCCGACGACTGGATGGCCCGCTTCGTGCTCGGTTTCGGGTCGGCGGTGCGGGTCCTCGAACCCGCCCAGTTGGCCGAGAGGGTGCGGGAATCGGCGCACGCCGCGCTGCGCGCCTACGGCGCGGAGGCCGAGTGACGGTAGACTGGCCGCGACGTCTGGAGGTGACCTAAATGGGCGGTCTACAACCCTGGCACTGGGTGATCGTTATCGCCGTATTCGTGCTGCTCTTCGGTGCCAAGAAGCTCCCGGACGCGGCACGCTCGCTCGGCAAGTCGATGCGGATCTTCAAGTCGGAGATCAAGGAGATGCAGGCCGATTCCAAGTCGGATACGCCGCCGGCTACTCCGATCGCCTCGGAGCGCGTTGACAACGCTGCGGCTCCGGAGCCCGAGCATCCATCGGACAAACGTCCGGCCTGAACGCCGAGAATCGATTGATCGCGGCCACGCTGCCGCGTCAGTAGGCATGCCGTGCAGACCCCAGGACTCTTCAAGAAGCTCGATCCTCGCCGACGGCGCTCGCGGGTCAACCCCGATGGCACGATGTCGCTGGTCGAGCACCTGCAGGAGCTGCGCACCCGGCTGCTGATCTCGGCGGCCGCCGTCGTCCTCACCACGATCCTGGGCTTCCTCTGGTACAGCAACGGCGTGTTCGGGCTGCCCAGCCTCGGGGACTGGCTGCGCGGCCCGTACTGCGATCTGCCCGCCTCGTCGCGGGCGACGATCGCGCCGGACGACGAGTGCCGCCTGCTCGCCACCGCACCCTTCGACCAATTCATGTTGCGGCTGAAGGTCGCGCTGACCGCGGGCATCGTGCTGGCCTGCCCGGTGTGGCTGTATCAGATGTGGGCGTTCATCACGCCCGGGCTGTACAAGAAGGAGCGCCGGTTCGCGGTCGCGTTCGTCACCGTCGGCGCCACGCTGTTCGTGGCGGGGGCGGTGCTGGCCTACGTGGTGTTGGCCACCGCGCTGGGCTTCTTGCTGACCGTCGGCAGCGACGTGCAGATCACCGCGCTGTCCGGCGATCAGTACTTCGGCTTCTTGATCAACCTGCTGCTGGTGTTCGGTTTCAGCTTCGAGTTCCCGCTGCTGATCGTGATGCTCAACGCGGTCGGAGTGCTGACCTATGAGCGGCTCAAAGCGTGGCGCCGCGGCCTGATTTTCGCGCTGTTCGTGTTCGCCGCGCTGTTCACCCCGGGATCGGATCCGTTCTCGATGCTGGCACTGGCTCTCGCCCTGACGGTGCTGCTCGAGTTCGCGATACAGATCGCGCGGCTGCACGACCGACGCAAGGCGCGTCGGGCCGCGCTCGAAGACATCTCCGACGACGCGGCCGCGCCGATCGAACCCGCCGAACCCATCGAAGCGTCCAGCACCGTGCCGACGTCCGCACGACATGTGGTCGATGACGACGCCACCTAGTGAATTGGGCTGCGAGCTGGCCCGTTTCACCGAACAGTTGACGTTTGTACTCGACGACTTTCAACGCCGATCCTGCGAGGCACTGGAGATCGGGCACGGTGTGCTAGTGTGCGCACCCACCGGCGCGGGCAAGACGGTGGTGGGGGAGTTCGCCGTGCACCTCGCGCTGGCGGCCGGCGGAAAGTGCTTCTACACGACGCCGATCAAGGCGTTGAGCAACCAGAAGCACAACGACCTAGTGCTGCGTTACGGCCCGGAGAAGATCGGACTGCTCACCGGTGATCAGTCGGTCAACGGTGACGCCGATGTGGTGGTCATGACGACCGAGGTTCTTCGCAACATGCTCTATGCGAATTCCTCGACGCTGCACGGTCTTTCGTATGTCGTGATGGATGAGGTGCACTTCCTGGCGGACCGCATGCGCGGCGCGGTGTGGGAAGAGGTCATCCTGCACCTGCCCGACGAGGTGCGGCTGGTGAGCCTGTCGGCGACGGTCAGCAACGCCGAGGAGTTCGGCGGCTGGATCCAGACCGTGCGCGGGGACACCGCGGTCATCGTCGACGAACACCGTCCGGTCCCGCTGTGGCAGCACGTCCTGGTCGGCAAGCGGCTGTTCGACCTGTTCGACTACCGCGCCACCCGGGCGGCCCGCGGCACCACGAAACCCAACCGGGAGCTACTCGTCGATCCGGAGTTGTTGCGGCACATCGCACATCGGCGCGAAGCGGATCGGCTGTCCGACTGGCAGCCGCGCGGTCGCGGCCGCAACCGGGGCAGGCCGACTATGTACCGGCCCCCGTCGCGGCCCGAGGTGATCGCCACGCTGGACCGCGAAGAGTTACTGCCCGCAATCACCTTCATCTTCTCGCGCGCGGGATGCGACGCCGCCGTCAAGCAGTGCCTGCGGTCGTCGCTGCGGCTGACCACCGACGAGGAACGCGCCCGCATCGCCGAGGTCGTCGACCGCCGCTGCGGGGATCTGCCCGAGTCCGACCTGATCGTCCTCGACTATCACGAGTGGCGCGAAGGCCTGCTGCGCGGGCTGGCCGCCCACCACGCCGGCATGCTGCCGGTGTTCCGCCACACCGTGGAGGAGCTGTTCTCCGCCGGGCTCGTGAAGGCGGTATTCGCCACCGAGACACTGGCTTTGGGAATCAACATGCCCGCACGCACGGTGGTGCTGGAGCGGCTGGTGAAATTCAACGGCGAACAGCACGTGCCGTTGACCCCCGGCGAGTACACGCAGCTGACCGGGCGGGCGGGCCGCCGCGGCATCGACGTCGAGGGCCACGCCGTGGTGCTGTGGACCCCGGATGTCGAACCGGCAGAGGTCGCCGGGTTGGCGTCGACCCGAACGTTCCCGCTGCGCAGTTCGTTTGCGCCGTCGTACAACATGACCATCAACCTCGTCCGGCAGATGGGCCCGGCCCAGGCGCACAAACTGCTGGAGAGTTCGTTCGCGCAGTACCAGGCCGACCGCTCGGTGGTGGGGTTGCGCCGCGGTATCGAGCGCGGTGAGCGGATGCTCACCGAGATCAGCGCCGAACTGGGCGACGAGGCGATCCTCGACTACGTCCGGCTGCGGATGCAGATCTCCGAACGCGAACGCGCGCAGTCGCGGGCCTCGCGGCTGCAGCGGCGCAGGGCCGCCAACGAGGCGCTGGCCTCGCTGCGCCGCGGCGACATCATCACCATTACCCACGGTCGCCGCGGAGGCTTGGCCGTCGTGCTCGAACCGGCCCGCGATGACGAGGATCCGCGCCCGCTGGTGTTGACCGAACACCGCTGGGCGGGGCGGATCTCGTCGGCCGACTACGCGGGAACGTCTGCCCCGCTGGGCACCATGCCGTTGCCCAAACGCGTCGAGCACCGCAACCCGCGAGCCCGGCGCGACCTCGCCTCGGCGCTCAACTCGGCGGCCGAACGCCTCGACGTGCCGTCGAGAAAAGGCAAGCGCAGCGGGAGCGCCGCGGCCGAACGCGACATCGACCCCGAATTGGTCGCGCTGCGCGAGCAATTGCGCGCGCACCCGGTTCACCACCGTCCAGACCGGGAGGAGAAGGCGCGGCTGGCCGAGCGGTACCTGCGCATCGAACGCGACAACGACCAGATCCGGCAGAAGGTGGCCGCGGCGACCAACTCGCTGGCGCGCACGTTCGACCGGATCGTGGTGCTGCTGACCGAGCGCGGATTCATCAGCGGCGCCGCGGACGACCCCAAGGTGACCGACGACGGCCGCCTGCTGGCCCGCATCTACAGCGAAAGTGACCTGCTGGTGGCCGAGGCGCTGCGCACCGGCATCTGGGAGGGACTCGACGCCGCCGAGCTGGCGGGCGTCGTGTCCGCGGTGCTCTACGAAGCGCGCGGTGACACGCCGGGCGCTCGCGAAGGCTCCGACATCCCGACCGGCAGACTGCGTCGCGCCCTCAACCAGACGCAGCGGCTGTGGACCGAGTTGCGCGCCGACGAACAGCGCCACCGCATCACCGGCAGCCGCGAACCCGACGACGGGTTCGTCGCCGCGATTTTCCGGTGGGCCACCACCGGCGACCTGACCAGCGCCCTGGCCGCCTCGGATGCCACAGGCAGCGGATCACCGCTGTCGGCGGGTGATTTCGTCCGGTGGTGCCGACAGGTCCTCGACCTGCTCGACCAGGTGCGCAACGCCGCACCCAGCGCCGCGTTGCGGAGCGCCGCGAAACGCGCGATAAACGACGTTCGACGCGGCGTCGTCGCTGTTGATGCGGGGTAATGTGTCGGGGGCAAGACGCCGAGGTATCCGCGGCTCGGCCGCGGGTGAACAAGGAGTGATATGAGCGGACCGCAGGGATCTGATCCGACGCAGTCGTGGCCAGGCCAGCAGCCGGAACAGCCTTCGGACCAGCCGTCCAGCGATCCATCGGCCAACCAGCCGTGGCAGCCCCAGGGCGGCGACGCGACCCAGGCGGCGCCCAGCTGGCAGCCGCCTGCCTACGACCCGTCGCAGGGCCAGCAGCAGTACCCGCAGTACCAGCAGCCGGCGTATCAGCCGCCGCAGCAGTACCCGGGTGGCGAACAGTACGGACAGCAGCCCAGCGAGTACACCCCGCAGGCGTATCAACAGCCGGGGCAGTACGGCCAACCGCACTACGGGCAGCCATACGCGCAGCCCGGTCAGCCGGGCTACCAGCAGCAACCCGGCCAGTACGCTGACCAGACCGGCCAGTACGGACAGCAACCGGGCCAGTACGGCCAGCAGCCGGGTCAGTTCGGCCAGTACCCGCAGTACGGCCAACCGGGTTCGGAGGATGGTTCGAAGCGCTCGCTGGCCGTGATCGGCGGCGTGATCGGCCTGCTGGCGGCGGTCATCGTCGCGGTCGTGCTGGTGCTGGGCTTCTGGAAGCCGGGTTTCTTCGTCACCACCAAGCTCGACATCGACGCCGCGCAGTCCGGGGTGCAGCAGATTCTCACCGACGAGGCCAACGGGTACGGCGCCACCAACGTCAAGGACGTCAAGTGCAATGACGGCCAGAATCCGACCGTCGAGAAGGGCGGCACCTTCAACTGCGAGGTCAGCATCGACGGCACCAAGCGCCAGGTGACGGTGACCTTCCAGGACGACGAGGGCACCTACGAGGTCGGCAGGCCCAAGTAACCCTGGTCGTCGCTAGCCGTCGAGCCCGTCGAGGGCCTTCTGCAGCCGCCCGATCGATGACGTGACGCCGTAGGTTTCGGCGAGTGTGACGACCTTGCGGGGATGCTCGGCGGACAGCGGCAGCGTGTCGCTCGGGGTCGACCAGTCCAGGTCGGCGTCGGTGGCCACCTTGACCACCGGGGCCGCCGCCTCGATGTAGTCGGCGGCCTTGAGCAGCTTGGTTCGGTACGCCTTGCTCATCTTCGACTTCGGGTCGTTGGCCGCGGCGAGGATGTTCTCCAGCGAGCCGTGCTGTGCCAGCAGCGTTGCGGCTGTCTTCTCTCCGATACCGGGCACGCCGGGCAGGCCGTCGCTCGGATCGCCGCGCAGCAGTGCCAGTTCGGCGTACGCCGGGCCCGCCCTATCCACCGGAACCCCGTACGTCTCGGCCACTTCCTTCGGACCCCATTTGGTGGCCTTGGCCAGGCCGCGGCCCAGGTAGAGCACCCGCACGGAGACCGGTTCGTCGCGCACCAACTGCAGCAGGTCGCGATCGCCGCTGACCACCACGACGGGATCGCGCTTCTCACGCGCGGCCAGCGTGCCCAGCACGTCGTCGGCTTCGCACTCCGCAGCGCCCGCGGTCGGGATGCCGAACGCGTCGAGGATCTCGAAGATCATGTCCACCTGCGGGGTGAGCTCGTCGGGCACCTCCTCGACGTCGGGCTCGCCCTCGGGGTTCTCCTCGAGCACGCGGTGCGCCTTGTAGGACGGAATGAGGTCGACGCGCCATTGCGGTCGCCAGTCGTCGTCGCGGCACACCACGAGCCGGCCGGGGCGCTCCCGGGTGATCACCGTGGCCATCGCGTCCAGGAAGCCGCGCAGCGCGTTCACGGGGCGGCCGTCGGGCGCGGTGATCGAGTTGGGCACCCCGAAGTAGGAGCGAAACCACATGCTGGCGCCGTCGAGCAGGACGAGGGGAGCGGCCACGGTCACTGACAGTAGCGCGACCGACGAGCGCGGTCGCCACCGATGCGGGCGCGGATTAGCCTGAATCCCATGACGGCCAACCGATTCAGCACCGATGTCTACGCCTCCCGGCTGCGTGCCGCCGCGTCGGCCGCCGCCGATGCCGGCCTGGCGGGCCTGGTCATCACGCCGGGCTACGACCTGCGCTATCTGGTCGGTTCGCGCGCGCAGACCTTTGAGCGGCTCACCGCGCTGGTGCTGCCGGCTGACGGCGAGGCGACCATCGTGGTGCCCCGGCTGGAGTTGGCGGCGCTCAAGGAGTCGGCGGTGCCTGAACTCGGCTTGACGGTGCGCGACTGGGTCGACGGTGACGACCCGTACGCGCTCGTGGGCGAGGCGCTCGGCGGGGGGACGGTGAAGAGCGCCGTGACCGATTCCATGCCCGCCCTGCACCTGCTTCCTCTCGCCGAGGTCCTCGGCGCGGTGCCGGTGCTGGCCACCGACGTGCTGCGCCGGCTGCGGATGATCAAGGATCCGGCCGAGATCGACGCGCTGCGCAAGGCGGGTGCGGCCATCGACCGGGTGCACGCCAGGGTGCCCGACTTCCTGGTGCCCGGCCGCACTGAAGCCGACGTCGCCGCCGATATCGCCGAAGCCATTGTCGCCGAGGGACATTCGGAGGTCGCATTCATCATCGTCGGTTCAGGGCCGCACGGTGCCGACCCGCACCACGAGTGTTCGGACCGCGAACTGCTCGCCGGTGACATCGTGGTCGTCGACATCGGCGGACCGTACGAGCCCGGCTACAACTCCGATTCCACCCGGACCTACAGCATCGGCGAACCGGACGCCGACATCGCCCGTCGCTACGCGGTGCTGCAGCGCGCCCAGCGCGCCGCGGTCGATGCGGTCCGGCCCGGCGTCACCGCCGAACAGGTCGACGCCGCCGCCCGCGACGTGCTGGCCGCCGAGGGCCTGGCCGACGCGTTCGTGCACCGCACCGGCCACGGCATCGGACTGTCGGTGCACGAGGAGCCCTACATCGTCGCCGGCAACACGCTGACCCTCGAGGAGGGCATGGCGTTCTCCGTCGAGCCGGGCATCTACTTTCCCGGCGAGTGGGGCGCGCGCATCGAGGACATCGTGGTCGTCACCGCCGACGGCGCGGAGCCGGTGAACAACCGGCCGCACGAGTTGGTGGTCGTGCCCGTCGGCTGAGCCGCGGTTTAGTCGGCGACCCGGTCCAGCAGGTCCGAGGAGCCCAGCACCCGCTCGACACGGACCTCGATCACAACGCGTTTCGGGTTGACCCGCGGCGTGCGGTAGCGCTGTGCGTAGCGCAATTCGGCGTCGCGGACGGCGTCGGGATCGGTGTTGACCTTGGCCTTGCCCTCGAGCGACAACCACCGCGCACCGTCGACCTGGCTCAGCACCGCGACGCCTTGGCGCTCGGCGTTCACGGCCTTCTGGGACCCGCCGCTGGTGATGACGCGGGCGATGTGGGTCGCCGGGTCGAAGGTGAAACCGACGGCGACGACATGCGGCGAGTTGTCCGAACGCAGGGTCGTCAGCATGGCGAGATGACGCTCGGACAAGAACGCGAGCGCGTCGGTGGTGAGCCGGGTGGTCGCCCGGCGGCTGGACTGGGCCATCGGGCTTCACCGTAGCGCAGGACATAATCGCAGCCATGACAGACACGGCTGACTCTCGTCCGCCCTTGGTCGTGGTCTTCGGCGGGCGCAGCGAGATCGGCCTCGAGGTGGCCACGCGCCTGGCACCCGGAGCGGTGGTGCTGCTGGCGGCGCGCCGCTCCAACGAGCTGGCCGCGGAGGTGTCCGCCGTCCGCGCGGCCGGCGCCGTCACCGTGCACGTGCGCGAGTTCGACGCCGACGACCTGGACTCCCACGGACCGCTCGTCGACTCCATCGTCGCCGAACACGGCCCGGTCGACACCGCGGTGCTCGCCTTCGGCATCCTCGGCGATCAGGCCCTGGCGGAGAAGGATCCCGCGCACGCCGCGGCGATCGTGCACACCGACTTCGTCGCCCAGGTCAGCCTGTTGACCGTGCTGGCCGCGACGATGCGCGGCGCGGGCGCCGGGGCCATTGTCGCGTTCTCGTCGGTGGCCGGCGTCCGGGTGCGACGCGCCAACTACGTCTACGGGTCCGCGAAGGCGGGGCTGGACGGGTTCTGCAGCGGGCTCGCCGACGCCCTGCACGGCTCGGGGGTGCACCTGCTCGTGGTTCGGCCGGGTTTCGTGATCGGGCGGATGACCGAGGGCATGGCACCGGCGCCGCTGTCCAGCACGCCCGGGCGGGTCGCCGACGCCACCGTGCGTGCGCTGCGTAAGGGCCGCGCCACGGTGTGGGTACCCGCGCCGCTGGCCGTGCTGGCGGCGGCGTTCCGGATGACGCCGCGGTTCGTGTGGCGGAGGTTACCGCGGTGATCGTCGTCGTCGGCATCGGCGCCGACGGAATGCCCGGACTGTCGCCGGTCGCAAAGGCCGAACTCGCAAGAGCCATCGTGATTTGCGGCTCGCGGCGCCAACTGGAGCTACTCGACGACACCGTCACCGCGCCGCGGCGGGAGTGGCCGTCACCGATGCTGCCCGCCCTGCGCACGCTGCTCGACGGGGCCGAGGGCGACGTGCACGTGGTGGCCAGCGGCGACCCGCTGCTGCATGGCGTCGGCAACTCGCTGATCCGGCTGTACGGCGCGCACCGGGTGGCGGTGCTGCCGCACGTGTCGTCGGTGACCCTGGCCTGCTCGCGGGTGGGCTGGGCGGTGCAGGACACCGAGGTCATCAGCCTGGTGTCGGCTGACCCGCACATCGCGGTGCGCCGCGGCGGGCAGGCGGTCGTGATGTCGCGCGACCGTTCCACTCCCGCGGCGTTGGCGCGTCTGCTGACCGACACCGGCCGCGGCGATTCCGAGGTCAGCGTGCTCGAGCAACTGGGCGGACCAGCCGAGCGGCGCCGGACCGCCACAGCACGGGAATGGGCGGCGCGGCCTCCCGGTGACGTCGACGACCTCAACGTGGTCGCGGTGCGCTACCTGCCCGACGAGCGGCGGCTCGGGGTGCTGCCCGACGACATGTTCGCCAACGACGGTCAGATCACCAAACAACCGGTGCGCGCGGTGACGCTGGCCGCCCTGGCGCCGCGGCCCGGCGAAATGCTCTGGGACGTCGGAGCCGGATCGGGCAGCATCGCGATCGAATGGTGTCGTAGCGGGCCGGGTTGCCGCGCGGTGGCGTTCGAACGCGACGAGCAACGCCGCAAACGCATCACCGAGAACAGCGTTGCGTTCGGTGCGCGCGTCGAGGTGCAGGGCAATGCGCCCGGTTCTTTCGACTCCGTACCGGCGCCCGACGCCGTCTTCATCGGCGGCGGCATCACCCAACCCGGCCTGTTGGAGGCGTGCTTCGAGCGGTTGCCGTCCGGCGGCAGGCTCGTCGCGAACGCCGTCACGGTCGAATCCGAATCTCTTGTTGCTCAGTGGTATTCACGTCGCGGCGGGGAGCTGCGGCGCTTCGAGTACCACCGCGGAGAGCCGCTCGGCGGCTTCACCGGCTGGCGCCCTGCCATGCCCATCACCCAGTGGACGGTGACCAAACGATGACCGTCTACTTCATCGGCGCCGGCCCCGGTGCTGCCGACCTGATCACCGTTCGGGGACAGCGACTGCTGCAGCGCTGCCCGGTCTGCCTCTATGCCGGCTCGATCATGCCCGAGGATCTGCTCGCGCTGTGCCCGCCGAACGCGCGCGTCGTCGACACCGGGCCGTTGACACTCGACCAGATCATCACCGAACTCGCCGACGCCCACGCCGCGAATCTCGATGTGGCGCGGCTGCACTCCGGCGATCCCTCGATCTACAGTGCCCTGGCCGAACAGTGCCGCCGCCTCGACGAAATCGACATCGACTACGAAATCGTGCCCGGTGTACCGGCATTCGCCGCGGCTGCGGCCGCACTGGGCCGCGAGCTCACGGTTCCCGGTGTCGCGCAGACGGTCACACTGACCCGGGTGGCCACCCTGTCGACTGCGATGCCGCCGGGGGAGGACCTGCAGACACTATCGGCGCCGGGCGCCACACTGGTGTTGCACCTGGCGGCCGCGCAGATCGATACGATCGCCGCGGACCTGCTGGCCGGTGGTTACCGGCCCGAAACGCCCTGTGCGGTGGTCGCGTTCGCGTCGTGGCCCCAGCAGCAGGTGGTGCGCTGCAGGCTCGAGAATCTCGCGGAGCAGACGAAGGCGGCGGGCATCACCCGCACCGCGGTCATCGTCGTCGGCGACGTGCTGACGGCCGAGGGGTTCGCCGACAGCTACCTGTACTCGTCGGGGCGGATACGGCGGGGACGACACTGATGCGAATCCTGTTGTTGGGCGGCACATCGGAGGCGCGTGCACTCGCCGCGCGGCTGCACCCCGACGTCGAGGTGATCAGCTCCCTCGCCGGACGGGTGCCCGACCCCGCGCTGCCGGTCGGCGACGTGCGCATCGGCGGGTTCGGTGGCGTCGAGGGCCTGCGGCAGTGGCTGCGCGGCGAACAGGTCGACGCCGTCGTGGACGCCACGCACCCGTACGCCGCCACGATGACCGCCCACGCCGCCGCCGTCTGCGCCGAACTGGAGTTGCCGCACCTGGTGGTGGCGCGACCCGCCTGGCCGGCCGGTGACGCGATCGTCGTCAATGACGATCGCGAGGCCGCGAAGGTCGTTGCCGCCGAGGGGTTTCAGCGGGTCTTTCTGACCACCGGGCGATCCGGCGCCGCGGCGTTCGGGAGCGTCGACGCGTGGTTCCTTATCCGTGCCGTCACCCCACCCGATGTCGGGGACCTGCCGTCGCGGCATCAGGTCCTGCTGTCGCGCGGGCCGTACCGCTACGACGAGGAGCTGGCGCTGCTGCGTGAGCATCGCATCGACGCGCTGGTCACCAAGAACAGCGGCGGGTCGATGACGCGGCCCAAGCTGGACGCCGCCGCCGCGCTGGGGGTCGCGGTGGTGATGGTGGACCGGCCACCGCTGCCCGCGGGGGTGACCAGCGTCGCCACGGCGGATGAGGCGGTCGAATGGGTCACGGCGATTCGGAAGGCGCCGACGAGCGACTGACTGCAGGGCTCTTGCGCGGTGGCTCACTGCCTCGCAGCAGAGTGGGCACCGATCATCAGGGCTGCGAGGTCGTCGGGTTCGAGGAACGACGGTGGAGGGGGCGGCCCCCAGGCGTAGAGCCCCCGCAGGCCGTGAAGCACCTCTGGGCTCCACAGTTCGTCTTCCGGAACGGTATCCATGTAGGAGTAGTACTCCGAGAAGTTGCCCGCCGGATCCTTCAGATACCAGAAGAAGTCAGGGGATTCTGCAGTGCCACGGTCGAGCAAGCTGGGAGCAGCAACCGCCTCGATCATCCGCGGCCTGCGGGCACCGACTTCCTACTTCACCGGTCGGCCTACCGATACGATGCGATGAGCTCCATGGTCTCCAGTTCGCGGATCGCCCGGCAGCCGCGGCTCAACATCGCCAGCATCATCTCGTCGCCTCGCTCGGTCGACGTCGCGAACGCTGTACCGAGCGCCACGAGCAGCGGCGCCTGCACGACGCCAAGACGGTAGTCGTTCCAGCAGGTGGCGAGATTGTAATCACCGACGCCGTAACCGATCAGCGCACGGTGGTAGCGCTCGACGAGGTCACGCTCGATCTGCGCGCGCACCGCCGGTTCGAGGCTGGTTGCGGTGAAGTACGCGAGGTCGCGCGTCGGTAGCCCGATGCCGATGGTCTGCCAGTCGACCACCGTGATGCGGGTGTGGTCGGGATCGAACAACATGTTGTCGAGCCGGTAGTCGCCATGCATGAGTGCGTAGCGGTCCGGTTCGGCCTTCAGCCAGTCGGTGACCGAAGCCATTGCCGCGGACAGTGTTTCCTGATCCTCGGGGCTGATCGACGATCCGAGGCGGTCGATGACGATGTCGGCGGCCATCTTGCAGACATCGCCCATGTCCTTGGCGGCTTCGTCGTCACCGGGTTTCGGCATGACGATGGCGGACAGGTCCATCCATTCGGGCGCGCACCAACTCGGGCCGTGCAGCCCGGCCAGCGCTTCGACGGCCAGCCGCGCCTCGGTTGGGCTGCACCCGGCGATCTGGTCGCCCTGCACCGCGGGCGCCATATCCGAGAGCAGGAGGACGACGTCGGTGCCGTCGTCGGAGATGTCCTGATGGAAACTGCGCGGGACGGGAATTCGCATCCGGTCGGCGATCAGCGAGTAGAACTCGACCTCGGATCGGTATCCCAGCGCAACCCGCTCCCGCACCGCGTCGTCCTGCGCGGACAGCTTGATCGCGAACGAGGCGGGCAGGTCGGTGTCCGCGCCGTATGTCGCCGACACTCGGTACGTGGCGCCGGTCTGGCCCGTTCCGATCGGCGTGACCTCGACCGTGTCGACGTCGGTTCTCAGCACTGATCCGAGCCACGCGGGCGTTACATCTTTAGGCCCCCGTGGAATGGCGAGTACGGATGTCACGCGCCGGACATTAACACCCTCGCGACGCGTCAGTGCCGGGTAAGGCGCAGCTTCCAGGCCTCCGGCCCGCGTTCGAGGTAGTCCACCGAGATCCGGCCCGAGGTGCGGTCGTGCAGTTGGCGCAGCAGCGGCACCGGGTCGTGGGGAGCCACGAGCACCAACGCGCTCCCGACCGGAACCGCGTCGAACGCGCCGAACACCGTGGCGTGCCGGATCGAGTGCGGCACCTCGCGCACGTCGAGCACGGGCTCCTCGGCGTCGGCTCCGCAACCGCAGCTGTGGCCGCCCTCGGCATGGTGGTGCCCGCCGATCAGTTCGTGCATTCCGTCGAGGGAGTCTGCGAGCGAGATTTCCGGGTCGGAGGCGACGATCGGCAGGATCCGGTCGTTCTCGTCGATGAGGTGGGCCTCGAACACGACCCGCAGCGCGTGCCCGGCCGCCGCGGCACGCAGGGGAGACTGTTCGGTGCGGACGTGGTCCACCAGACCGCCGATGACTCGGTGCGCGGCGATCATCGACTCGATCAGCGGCCGGGCCCGGTCGGTGTGGGCGGCGGCCGGATACAGCCGGGCCTCCTCGGCTGCGGCGTGCGGTAGCAACTCGTCGGTCAGAAATTCGGTGGCCGCGGCGCGCGCCGCTTCGAAACCGGCGCCGCCTTCGGCCGCCGACAACATCGCCTCGGTCAGCGTCTTGAGGTGTCCGGCCAGCTCAGCGTGGTGAGTCTTCACCGTCTCGGCCGCCTCCGCGTCCGCGGGTGTGGTGGCGACGATCAGTCCGTTGACAGTCATGACGGATTCCTTTCGGCTGTGCTGGTCCTACAGCTAGCAATTTACTACAATAATTTCCGTGGTAAATAGCGCACCGCCTCTCGGGCCTTCGCCGGTGCCGTCCGCAACCGGTCCCGTGCCGTTGTCGGGACAGCGGTTGAGGGTGCTCGAGCACGTGCGGGTGCACGCTCCGGTTCGGACTGTCGACGCGGCCCTCGAACTGGGGCTGCATCAGAACACGGTGCGCGAGCACCTGGATGCGCTCGTCGACCTCGGCCTCGTCGAACGCACCACCGAACCCGCCGCCGGACGTGGCCGGCCGGCGGCGCTGTACCGGCCCTCGGCGGCGGACCCCGCGTTGCGGGTCCGCGACTACGCCAGCCTCGCGACGGCGCTGGCCGGGCACATCGCCCGGACCAGCGCCGAGCCCGAGCGCGACGCCCGCGCGGCCGGCGTCGAATGGGGCCGCGAGGTAGCCGAGGAGATCGGCCGCACCGACAGTGATCCGCGCCAGGCGGTCCTCGATGCACTGGCCCGGCTGGGTTTTGCTCCCGAAGACGACGGGCCGCAGCGTGGGGTGGCGCTGCGGCGCTGTCCGCTGCTCGAGGCCGCCCGTCGCTACCCGAGCGTGGTCTGCCAGGTCCACCTCGGCATCGTCGAGGGGTTGCTGCACAGCGTCGATGCGCCGACCGGGCCGGGCCTGGACCTGATCCCGTTCGCCGAACCCGGCGCCTGTCGGCTGTTCCTACCCGATCCGGTGGTGAAAAGCCATGACTGAGAGTCGGATTCCGCTCCGGGCGGTGTTGCTGATACCGGGAGGGTTCGCGCTGTTGGCCGGATTGGACGCCGCGCTGTTGCGTCTCGGGCTGCCCGCCCCGGTGGAGACGGTCCAGCTGGCCGAGGTGCACGGCATCGTGCTCGTGCTCGGGTTCGTCGGCACCGTGATCGCGCTGGAACGCGCTGTGGCATCGGGCCGGTGGTGGTGCTATCTGGCCCCGGCGCTGTCCGGGCTGGGGGCGATTCTTCTCGTCAGCCCTGCCCCGCGACTCTTCGCCGATACCGCCCTTCTGGCTGGCGCCTCGCTACTGGTCGCGGTGTATGTGCCGCTGTGGCAGCGCAGTTGGGATGCAGCGGTGCTGGTTCAGGCCGCGGGTGCGGTGTTGGCGACCGGAGCGGCGCTGCTGTGGGCGGCCGGGTTTCCCGCGCCGGACCTGCTCGGCTGGCTGGCCGGCTTCCTCATCCTGACCATCGCGGGGGAGCGCCTGGAACTGGCGCGGGTGGCGCTGTCGGATACCCGCGCCGAGATGCTGCTCGGCGCGGCAACGGTCACACTCGTCATCGGTGCGGTGACGCAATTAGTCTGGCCGACAGTCGGTTTCGCACTTCTCGGTGCGGCGGTCCTCGGGGTCGCATGCTGGCTGTTTCGATTCGACGTCGCCAGGCGAACCATCCACACCACAGGCCTCACACGCTATATGGCGGTGGGCTTGCTGGCCGGCTACGCGTGGCTATTGGTTCCCGGCCTGGCGTGGCTTCTCGTCGGCGCGGTGAGCTCGGGCGGTGGATACGACGCGATCGTGCACGCGGTGATGCTCGGGTTCGTGCTGTCGATGATCATGGCCCACGCACCGGTCATCCTGCCCGCAGTGCTGCGACGTCCGTTGCCGTACACCCCGGCGATGTACGGGCCGGTCATGCTGCTGCACGCATCGCTGTTGTTGCGCATAGTCATCGGTGACGTGCGCGGCGTCGAGTGGGCGGTGCAGGCCGGGGGCGTCCTTAACATCGTGGCGGTGCTCGCGTTCGTCGGCGTCGCGGTCCGCGCGGCCGCGCGGCAGACGATCGGGACGCCGGTATGAACCGCTCCCAGTGGCATCTGCGGGTCGGGGCGATCGTATTCGCCTGGCTCACAGCACTTGTCGTGATTGCGCTGGTTCACAGGTCGGTGCCGATATCGAGTTGGCTGCTGATCCACCTGCTCGGTCTGGGGGCGGCAGGCAACGCGATCCTCATCTGGAGCCGACACTTCACCGATGCGCTTCTGCGCCGTCCACAAGACCCGTCGAGGTCCGGGCAGGCCTGGACCCTCGCGGTTTTCAACGTCGGCGCGGTCGCGGTGGTGGCAGGCATGGCCGTCTCCTTCTGGCCGGTGGTGCTGGCCGGTGGTGTCGCGGTCGCCGCCGTCGCGTTGACCCACGCCGTCACATTGGTGCGGCAACTGCGCAGCGCGCTGCCTTCGCGCTTCGGCGACACCGTGCGCTATTACGTCGCTGCGGCAGCGCTGCTTTCGGTCGGGGCTGGGCTCGGCGTCGCGATGGCCAACGCGACGCTGCCCGGCGCCCTGCACGCGCGGTTCGTCGTGGCCCACGCCGCGGTCAACCTGTTCGGGTTCATCGGGCTCACGGTGCTGGGCACATTGGTGACCCTGTGGCCGACGATGCTGCGCACCCGGATGGCGGACGGAGTCGAGGTCGCCGCCCGGCGCGGTCTGCCCCTGCTGGTCGGAGGTTTGGTGGTGGCGGTGTCGGCGGCGGTGGCCGGCTCGCCGATGATGAGCGCCGCGGGCGCGCTGGCCTACCTCGTTTCGGTCGGCTACGTGCTGTGGCCCCACCTCGACGAGGTCCGCCGCAAGCGGCCGGGCAACTTCGCGACGCTGTCGGTGCTCTGCGGGGTGGTGTGGCTGCTGGGCTCACTGAGCTACGCCGTGGTCGCCTTCGCCACCGTACCGACATGGTCCGCACTGCTGGACCGGGCCGATCCGCTCACCGCGGCGATGCTCGCCGGGTTCCTGGTTCAGGTTCTGCTCGGTGCGCTGTCGTACCTGACCACCATCGTCGTCGGCGGGCGCGCCGCCTCCATCGCGGCGACAATCGAACTGGAACGCGGCGCACCGTGGCGGCTGGCCGTCGCCAACGTCGCGCTGCTGCTGTGCGTACTGCCGACTCCGAGCCTGCTGCGGGTGGCGGCGTCGGTGTTGGTGCTGACCGCCTACGCCGCGTTCCTGCCGCTGCTGGTGCGGGCGGTGTGGCGGGCACGCAAGCTCCGCGATACGCCGTCGACGCCGGGACCGCCGCCGTCGGGGCCGCCGGTGCGACAGCGGCTCGGCGTCGCGGCGGCCGGGCTGGCCGTCGTGGTGTTGACGGCCGCGGCCGCGGTGGCCGCCGACCCCGCCGCGGTCGGTATCGCCGACGAGCCGCAGGTATCGGTGACCGCCACCGGACAGACCACCGAGGTCGAGGTGCATGTCGAGGGGATGCGCTACGTGCCCGACACCATCGACGTGCCCGTGGGCAACCGGCTGGTGATCACCCTCGTCAACAGCGGTTCGGACCGTCACGATCTGGTCCTGGCCAACGGGGCCAGCACCGGGCGCCTCGCGGTCGGGGAAACCGCCGTCCTCGACGCCGGGGTGATCGGCGCCGATATGGACGGCTGGTGTTCGGTGGCCGGGCACCGGCAGATGGGGATGACCATGTCGGTGCGCGCGACGGGGGCCGAGGCGCACGCCGGCCACCACGACCAGGTGAGTGCGACGTCGATCGCCGGTGACGACGTCGCGCGCAGTCTTGCGGCGACACCCGGCCCGGATTTCGTGCCGCGGGACGCGGCCTTGGCCGCCGCGACGCCCGATCACCGCGTCACCCTGGCGGTGACCGAAGCGACGCGAGAAGTGTCGCCGGGAATCACGCAGCGGCAGTGGACATTCGGCGGCACGGCGCCCGGGCCGACGCTGCGGGGCGAGGTCGGCGACGTTTTCGAGGTCACCCTTGTCAACGACAGCACGATCGGGCACTCGATCGACTTCCATGCCGGGGCGCTCGCCCCGGACGTGCCGATGCGCACCATCCAACCCGGCGAACGCCTGGTCTACCGGTTCACCGCGAGCCGTGCCGGTGTGTGGATGTATCACTGCTCGACGATGCCGATGTCGGTGCACATCGCCAACGGTATGTTCGGCGCGGTGGTCATCGTCCCGCCGGACCTGGCGCCCGTCGACCGCGAATACCTTCTCGTGCAGTCGGAGTACTACCTCGGCCCGCAGGGCGGCGAGGTCGACGCCGCCAAGGTCGCCGCCGACAAGCCCGACCTGGTGGTGTTCAACGGTTACGCCAACCAGTACGACCACGCGCCGCTGACCGTGCGGATCGGCGAGCGAGTGCGGATTTGGGTACTCGCGGCCGGGCCGAACCGGGGCAGTTCCTTTCACGTCGTCGGCGGCCAATTCGACACCGTGTGGTCCGAGGGTGACTACCGGCTGCGGCCGGGCCCCGGCGGCGCGCAGGCCCTCGGATTGTCAGCAGCCCAAGGCGGTTTCGTCGAGCTGAGCTTCGATCAGCCCGGGCGCTATCCGTTCGTCACCCACGCGATGGTCGACGCCGAACGTGGCGCTCACGGGATCATCGAGGTCACCGCGCAACCCGGGTAGGCCCCCAGATTCACTCCGGATAGCGGCGCGGGGTGAACACCCGGTCGCCGTCATCGGTGTACCACTGGGTCTGCGAGGAGCCGACGATCAGCAGACACCGCATGTCGACGTCGCCGGGGTCCAGGTCCGCCAGGCGCACCACCTTGACCTCCTCCCGGGGACCGGACACGTCGCGGCCGATGACCACCGGGGTGCCGGGATCGCGGTGGTTGAGCAGCAGGTCGCGCATCGCGCCGACCTGCCAGGTGCGGGTCTTGGACGCCGGGTTGTAGATCGCCAGCACCAGGTCGGCCGCCGCGGCCGCGGTCAGCCGGGCTTCGATCACGTCCCACGGCTTGAGGCGGTCCGACAGCGAGATCACCGCGTAGTCGTGGCCCAGCGGCGCGCCGACCCGGCTGGCGACGGCCTGCGCCGCCGTCATCGCCGGGATCACCCGCACCGACACACCCGCCCACTGCTTGGCCTCCTCGAGCACCGCGGTCGCCATCGCGAAAACCCCCGGGTCGCCGGAGGACACGACCGCGACCGTGCGGCCCTGCTCGGCCAACGTGCACGCGAGTCGGGCGCGGGCGGGCTCGTCGGTGTTGTCGCTGGGATGCTTGCGTTGGCCGGCGCGGTTGCCCACCCGGTCGAGGTAGGGGCCGTAGCCGATGAGGTCGGTGGCCGCGGCGAGTTCACGACGGCATTGGGGAGTCATCCAGTCGGTGCTGCCCGGACCCAGTCCGACCACCGCGACGCTTCCGGTCGGCGCATCCCGATCGCGTCGGCCCGGCAGCAGGGCCAGCGAGAAGTACGGAACGGTCGCGTCGTCGACCTCGCCGGCGCCCAACACCCGCTGCTGCGGCGTGCTGGCCCGTTCGACGTAGAACGCGTCGCCCAACCGACCCGTTGCCGAGAGTGCCTCGCGCACAGCCGGATACGACCGACCGAGTTTGAGCATCACCGCCGCGTCGGTGTCGGCGAGCCTGCGTCGAAGCTCGTCGGCGGGCAGCGTGCCCGGCAGGATCGTCAACACCTCGTCACCCTGGACGAGGGGAGTGGCGACCGCCGCCGACGCAGCGCTGACCGACGTCACCCCCGGCACGATGACCGCGTCGAACCGTTCGGTGAGCCGGGTGTGCATGTGCATGTAGGAGCTGTAGAACAGCGGGTCGCCCTCGGCGAGCAGCGCCACGTTGCGGCCGGCCTCCAGGTGGGCGGCGATGCGGTCGGCGGCCTCGCGGTAGAAGTCCTCCATCGCGCCTGCGTAGCCGCCGGGGTGGTCGGTGGTCTCGGTGGTGACCGGATAGACCAGGTGCTCCTCGATCTGACCCGGGCGCAGGTACGGTTCGGCGATACCGCGCGCGATGCTCTTGCCGTGCCGTGCGCTGTGGTACGCCACGACGTCGGCCTCGCCGATCACTCGTGCCGCCTTCACGGTCACCAGTTCCGGATCACCGGGGCCCAGCCCGACACCCCAGAGCCTGCCCCTCATTCCTGTTCCGTCGCAATCGCATTCACGGCCGCGGCGGCCATCGCGCTGCCGCCGCGACGGCCGGTCACCACCAGAAAGGACATCCCGCGGGGGCGGTCGATGAGTTCCTGTTTCGATTGCGCCGAGCCGACGAAGCCGACCGGGCCGCCGAGCACCGCCGCGGGAGTCGGGGCGCCCTCATCGAGCAGCTCCAGCAGCCGGAACAACGCGGTCGGTGCGTTGCCGATCGCCAGCACCGCGCCGTCGAGCCGGTCGGCCCACAGATCGACGGCCGCCGCGGACCTGGTGGTGCCGAGGCGCGCGGCGTGGTCGGCGGCGCGCGGATCGGCCACCAGCGAGACCACCTCGTTGTCGGCGGGCAGCCGCGACCTGGTGATCCCCGCGGCGACCATCGACGAGTCACACAGCACCGGGGCGCCGGCGTTCAGCGCGGCGTGGGTTCTGGCGACGACGTCATCGCGGTACGCGACGTGGTCGGCGACGTCGACCTGACCACAGGTATGGATCAACCGCACGACCACTCGGGCGACATCGTCGGGAAACCGCGACAGGTCCGCCTCGTCGCGGATCGTCGCGAACGACTGTCGGTAGATCTCCCCGGCGTCGCGGATGTAGTCGAGCACGCGATCACCCTACGGGTGAGCGTCGCGCGTCCGGTATCCGTCTCCGGTTGCCACGAGCACCTCACCGGTGGGCGGGCTGCCGCAGGCCCGGTCGCATCCGACGAAGTGGCGGTGGCCCGCGGCCGGTTGTGCCACCGCGGCGGCGGCGTCGGCGCGGACGTCGGCCATTGAGTGCTCGCAGCCGGGGCGCCCCGTGCACGCGCTGACCGACAGCCAGGGCGAGTTCTCGTCGAACACCAGGCCCAACGGGGCGAGCACGCGCAACGCGACGTCGGCGACGTCCTCGGCGAGGTCGAACACCAGCATCGAGCGCCACGGCGTGATCACCATCGGCGCCTCGATCGCGGCGAGAAACTCCGCCGTGCGGGCGGGCAGCACTCCCAGAGGAACCGCCGCACCCAGCGCGATGCGGCCGTCGTGCTGTTGGAGCCAACCGACGGGCGGCCGGGTCACCGCCGGCCAGACCGTACCCGGTTCCACCGACGGCACCAGCCCGCCCAGCAGGGCACCGGTCTCGCTGAGTTCCTTGACACGCCAAGCATTTTGGCGCGTGGCAGCGAAGCGACGGGCCACGTCGACCATCGTCGACACCGCCGTCTGCATCGGCACCCGGACACCGGTGTCGCGCCCGGCCAGCAACAGCGCGGCGTCGGCGGCCGCGCCGTGCAGGCCGATGTCGGGGGCGAGACCGGAGATGTCGCCGCGCCCGTCGTCGATGCCGAACAGGAAGCGGCCGGGCAGCGTGGCTAGTTCCGGATCGGCCTGGATGGCGTCGTCGAGTTCGGTGACCAGCCCACGGATGTCGGCGGCTGTTCCCACCCGACCCGACAGCGGCGAGGCGACGATGTTTCGCACGCGCTCATGGGTCGGCGAAGGGAGTAGTCCCGCCGCGGCCACGGCCTCGGCGACCGCCCCGGTGTCGGTCACGCCGCGGATCTGGAGGTTGCCCCTCGACGTCAGTTCCAACGTGCCCGCGCCCCAGTCGGTGGACGCCCGTGCCAGCGCCTCCAACTGCGCGGCGGTGATCACCCCGCCCGGCAGGCGCATCCGCGCCAACGCGCCGTCAGCCGCCCGATGCACCTGCAGCGCACCGGGGCAGGCGTCCTGGTCGCGGGTCCTGGCCACGAGTTCACGGTAGTCCGTGGGTGGTCCCCGCAAACACAGGTAGCGCCTTACGCGTGCGTGGCCTACCGCGGGCTCCTAACTTCACAAACATCCAGGTCCGAGGTGGACCGGGCGAGCACGGTGGGAGAGTCGCCATGACCGAACTGACCAGAACGAGGCGTCCGTCGACAGAACACTCTTCAACACGTCCGGCGCCGACGGCCGAACCGACGCTGATCACCGAAGAGCAGGTGCGCTTCGGCACCGCGGCCGCCCGATTCCCGTCACCGACGCACCGGCACTGGCCCTCGGCGCTGGATGCGGTGCGCGGGCTCTGGCACCACAGCGGCCGCCAACCCGCGCGTAACCACTATCCACAGCGCTTTGCCTACCTCGACGAAGCGTTGCTGTCTCGGGAGTGCGTCCGGCTCTGATCAGCTGGCCAGCGCCGGGGCCTGCCCGCCGGAGGCTTTCACCACGGCCGAATATGCCGAGGCGTCACCGACGATGGCGCGGCTTGGCCGGCCCCAGATGTCGACCGGGACGTCCCCGGCCAGGGTGATGCGGCTGAGCCGGCGGTACTGATCGTCGTAGTCGGCGACGGCGTAGTGCTGGGTGGCGCGGTTGTCCCACAGCGCGACGTCGCCGAGTCGCCAGTCCCATCGAATCGTGTGCTCCAGCTTCGTGATTCGTGCCTGGAGCAGGTTGAACAGGGTGGCCGATTCGGTCGATCCGAGCCCGACGAAGTTCTTGACGAAGTGGCCGAGCAGCAGCACCCGCCGACCGGTCTCCGGATGCACGCGGACCACGGGATGCTCGGTCTGGTAGTAGTCGGAGACGAATTCATCGCGGTATGACCGCTGTTCGGCGGTGAGCGCCGCGCCCGGCTCGTCGTGCAGCGTGGCGTAGTCGTACTGGTTTGTGTGCACGGCCCACAGGTTCTCGGCCAGCGCACGCAACGGCGCCGGCAGACGGTCGTAGGCGGCCTCCGTGGATGCCCATGTCGTCGTGCCGCCGTACGGCGGCAGGGTGATGGCGCGCAGGATGGACGCTTTCGGGATCCGGTCGACGAACGTCACGTCGGTGTGCCAGCTGTTGGCCTTGTCGTAGCGGGAATCGATGGGCAGGAAGCGGTCCCCGCGCGAGGTAACCGTCGGGTGCGCGGCGGTCGGGGTGCCCAACGCCTGCGCGAAGGCGAGCTGACCGTCGTCGTCCAAACCGTGCTGGTCGCGGAAGAAGATCACCTTGTGTTCGAGCAGCACCGCGTTGATCGCCGACGCGGTGCTCGCGTCGACCCCGGCGCTGAGGTCGACGCCTTCGATCCGGGCGCCGATGTGAGCCCCGAGCTTGACCACCCGCAACGATGACGGCACGTGAGAACCTCCAGACGGTGCATGAACGTAGTGATCAGGTTGGCCTCAGGACCGTGTGACGAAAACCGTTCGACTCAGCGCGAATCGAACAGGGCAGGTGTTTCGGCTCAATCAAGATCGGGTAGCTCACCGCCGTGAGGGCACTGTGGGACTACATCTGGACCCACCAGGCGCAATTGGCGTTCGACTCCTACCAGCACGTCAGCGCGGTCGTCCAGAGTGTGCTCATCGCGACGATCGTCGGCGTGGTGATCGGTGTGCTGACCTACCGCAACCCGGTGGCCGCCAACCTCGCCACCTCGACATCCAGCGTGATCATGACCGTCCCGGCGTTCGCGCTGCTCGGTCTGCTGATCCCGTTGTTCGGGCTCGGCGTGGTTCCCAGCATCACGGCGCTGGTGCTGTACTCACTGCTTCCGATTGTGCGTAACACGATCGTCGGGCTCACCGCGGTGGACCCCGCGCTCACCGACGCGGCGCGGGGCATCGGGATGAGCAGGCTCGACACCTTGGCCCGGGTGGAACTGCGGCTGGTGTGGCCGTCGATCCTGTCGGCCATGCGGATCAGCACGCAGATGTCGATGGGCGTGCTCGCGATCGCCGCCTACGTCAAAGGACCGGGGCTGGGGAACCTGATCTTCACCGGGTTGGCGCGGGTGGGCAGCCCGACGGCCGTCCCGATGGCGCTGGCCGGGACGCTGCTCATCGTCATCTTCGCGCTCGCGCTCGATGCGGTGCTCGTCCTGATCGGCCGCCTCACCACGTCGAAAGGTATTCGATGACAGGGCATTCGAAGGCAGAGCACATCGCACCGGACGACACGGCCTCGAACGGTAGCACCGGCGTGCGCATCCTGCTCGACCACGTCTCCAAGGTCTATCCCGGCTCCGACCGCCCTGCGGTGGACGACGTGTCGCTCGAGATCCCCGCAGGCGAGATCGTCGTGTTCGTCGGCCCGTCGGGCTGCGGGAAGACCACGATGATGCGGATGATCAACCGGTTGTCGGAGCCGACGTCGGGCACGATCATGATCGGCGACAAGGACGCGTTGTCGATCCGCCCGACCGAACTTCGCCGCTCGATCGGCTACTCCATCCAGCAGGCCGGGCTGTTCCCGCATATGACGATCCGCCAGAACGTCGGCCTGGTGCCCGGGTTGCAGCGCTGGGACCGCACACGCATCGCCGAACGGGTCGACGAACTGCTCGACATGGTCGGGCTGGAGCCGAGCCAGTACGCCGACAGGTATCCACGCCAACTGTCCGGTGGGCAGCAGCAACGTGTGGGCGTCGCGCGCGCGTTGGCCGCGGACCCTCCGGTGTTGCTGATGGACGAACCCTTCGGCGCCGTCGACCCGATCACCCGCAGCACGCTGCAGGACGAACTGCTGCGGTTGCAGGGCGAATTGCGCAAGACCATCGTATTCGTCACCCATGACTTCGGTGAGGCCGTCAAGCTCGGTGACCGGATCACCGTGCTGGGCAACCAGTCCAAGGTGCTGCAGTACGACACGCCGCAGAACATCCTGGCCAACCCAGCCGACGACACCGTGGCCGGCTTCGTCGGCTCCGGCGCCTCGTTGCGCCAGCTGGGGCTGACGCGGATCAAGGATGTCGAGCTGCGGCCGCATCCCTCGGTGCGCCAGACGGCTTCGATCGACGATGTGCGGAAGACGTTGGCGGGCAGCGAGTTCGACTGGGTCGTTGTGCTCGACGACCGCGACCGGCCGGTCAGCTGGGTCCGGGGCGCCAAACTCGCGCACGCCACGACATTGGCCGATGTCGTCGAACCGCTCGATGTCGTCAGCACACATTCCACGCTCGAGGACGCGCTCGAGGCGATCCTCGCCGACCAGCACGCGTCGGCGGTGGTCGTGGGTGCCGGCAGCCGGTACGAGGGCGTCGTCACCCTGGACACACTGATCGACACGATCACCTGGCTGAGGGCGTCGGCAGAGGCGGACACGGACGGACAGCCATGACCGCGGTCGCGGATCCCGCTCAGTCGTCGGGTGCCAATTCGGGCGAGCGCACACGACTGCTCATCCAGCCGGTCCTGGTGCTGATCATCGCTGCCGCCGTGATCTTCTGGGCGTTCAACCGCGACCTGACCGCCACCCAGCAGGAGAACATCAACCCCGGCAACATCGCCACACTGATCTGGCAGCACCTGTTGATCACCGTGGCGGTGACCGCGATCGTGCTCGCCATCGGCGTTCCGCTGGGGGTACTGGTCACCCGCCCCGGCGCAAAACTGTTGCGCCCGTTGTTCATGGGCGTCGCCAACATCGGCCAGGCTGCGCCGGCCATCGGGCTGCTCGTGCTGCTGTTCCTGTGGTCGGGTAGGACCGGGTTCTGGATCGGCGTCCTTCCGATCGCGCTGTACTCACTGCTGCCCGTGCTGGCCAGCACCATCCTCGGCATCAATCAGGTGGACCGATCGCTGGTGGATGCGGGACTGGGACAGGGCATGTCGCGACGTTCGGTGCTGACGCGGGTCGAGATGCCGCTGGCGATCCCGTACATCCTGGCCGGACTGCGCACGTCGTTGGTGCTCGCCGTGGGAACCGCGACACTGAGCTTCCTCGTCAACGCCGGCGGTCTGGGCATCCTGATCGACACCGGATACAAGTTGCAGGACAACGTGACCCTGATCCTCGGCAGCGTGCTCGCGGTCTGCCTCGCCCTGCTGGTCGACTGGATGGGCGGATTGGCCGAGTTCTACCTCAATCCCAAGGGCCTTCGATGATCCGCCGCTCGATCGCCGCGCTGGCCTGCCTGCTGCTCGCCGGGTGCGGGCTGGGAGCGGGCAGCACCGTGCCGCTCAAGGTGGGCCCGGGCTCCATCCAGCCCGTCGCCGCACTCGAAGGAGTGCAAATCACGGTGGGCTCCAAGGAATACACCGAACAGGTGATCCTGGGATACATCCTGGAGTTCGCGTTGACCGCCGCCGGTGCCGACGTGCGTGACCTCACCGGCATCGTGGGCTCACGCAGCACCCGGGAAGCCCAGTTGTCGGGTCAGGTCGACGTCGCCTACGAGTTCACCGGCAACGCATGGATCAACTACCTCGGCCACGAGAAGCCGATTCCCGACAGCCGCAGACAGTTCGAGGCCGTCCGCGACGAGGACCTGGCCCGCAACGACATGGTGTGGTTGCCGCCCGCACCGATGGATGACACCTACGCGCTGGCGGCCAGCAGGGCGGTCGTCGAGCGGACCGGTGTGCGCACGCTTTCCCAGTACGCCGAGTTGGTCAAGCGCGATCCGGCGGCCGCGCGTACGTGCGTGGACACCGAGTTCCGGGCCCGCCAGGACGGCTTTCCCGGAATGGCGGCGGCCTACGGGTTCGATCCGGCGCGGGCGCAGACGCCGGTACTGCAGGTCGGGATCATCTATCAGGCCACCGCGGACGGTACGCAGTGCGACTTCGGCGAGGTGTTCACCACCGACGGCCGCATCTCCGCGCTCGACCTCGTGGTACTCGTCGACGACAAGCAGTTCTTCGCCCACTACAACCCGTCGGTGACCATGAAACATGCCTTCTACGAAGCACATCCGCAGATCGCCGAGGTAACGGCACCGGTGACGGCCGCACTGACCAACGAGGCGATCATGGAGATGAACAAGCAGGTCGACGTGGAGGGCCGCGACCCGAGCCAGGTCGCGCGGGACTGGATGGTGGCCGAAGGTTTCGTCACCGTGCCGTAGCCCCGATTGCCACGACAACCACGCTGGTCAGGCGTACCCTTCCGGTAGCCGGAGGGGGTTCGATGGCAGAGAAACGCGCAGTGCGTATCGCGATCGTCGGCGCAGGCATGTCGGGCATCTGCATGGCGGCCAGGCTCCAGGATGCGGGCATCGACACCTTCACGATCTTCGAGCAGGCCGACGAAGTCGGTGGCACCTGGCGCGACAACACCTATCCCGGACTCCACTGCGACGTGCCGTCGCGCTTCTACTCGTATACGTTCCGGTCCAATCCCGAATGGACGCGGCTACTGCCGCCGGGTGGCGAGGTGCAGTCCTACTTCATGCAGATCGCCACCGAGCGCAACATTCGACCCCACATCAGATTCGGCACAGCGGTGACATCGGCGCAGTACCGCGACGGCACGTGGTGGGTCAGCACCACCGGCGGCACAGAAGCGTTCGACATCGTCATCACCGCCACCGGAATCCTGCGCGTGCCACGCTATCCGGACATTCGCGGCCTGGACACGTTTGCGGGCCCGATGTTTCACTCATCGTGCTGGGACCACTCGGTGTCCTTGCAGGACAAGCGGATCGGGCTGATCGGGACGGGCTCGACCGGTGTCCAGATCACCGCTGAGCTCGGCGGGAACGTCCGCGGTCTGACGATCTTCCAACGCACCGCGCAATGGGTCTTCCCGTTCCCGAACCCGCGCTACTCACCGGTCACCAAAGCAGCACTTCGACGCTTCCCGGCGATGAGCCGTCTCGGCTACCGCTTCTGGCAGGCCGTGTACGAGAACTTCTTCGCCAAGGCCATGGTTTCGCCGGGATTCCGTCGCCGCCTGGTGTCGGCGATGTGCCGGTGGAATCTCAACCTCTCGGTGCGCGACCCAGAACTGCGGAGCAAACTGACGCCGAACTACCAGGCGCTGTGCAAGCGCATCATCGCGGCCGGGCACTACTACCAGTCCGTGCAGAGGCCGGGCGTCGACGTCGTCGTCGATCCGATCGACCACATCGAGCCCAAAGGTGTCGTCACTGCGGACGGGACACTGCACGAGGTGGACCTGCTCGTCGTCGCCACAGGCTTCGACGCCCACGCCTACGTGCGTCCGATGGAGATCGTCGGCGAGCACGGAGTGTCACTCAACGAGGCCTGGGCAGACGGGCCGCAGGCCTACCGGTCGGTCGCGGTGCCGGGATTCCCGAACCTGTTCATGCTGATGGGCCCGCACTCTCCGATAGGACAACAGTCGTTGGTGATCATCGCCGAGAACCAGGCCGACTACGCGATGTGGTGGATCGAACGCATCCGTAACGGCGACATCATCGCCGCATCCCCTACGGACGTCGCCACCAAGGATTACAACGAGGAGATGAAAGCCGCTATGCCGCAGACGGTTTGGACCACCGGCTGCAACAGCTGGTATCTCGACAAGAACGGTCTGCCGGAACTGTTCCCCTGGGAACCCGTTCGGCATCGTCGGCTGCTGGCTTCGCCGGTGCTGTCGGACTTCACCATCCACACCGCGCAAAAGTGACGGCCGTCACACTAGAACCTCTAGTGATCCGTGCCACACAAGTCGGTCTCAAATACCCGCTGACGTCGTAAGTTCCGGGTTACTGCACGCGTGTGCAGTAACCCGTCAGGAAGGAACGACGATGTTCGAACTCATCGTGTTCGGTGCGATTCTGGTCGTACTGATCGCCGCCCTCGGACTGCCTTATCCGCAGAGCACCTACGGCCGCTGGAACCGCCGCTAGACACCTCACCCTTCTTGCGCGAGCGTGCGCGTCTGCACACGACACGCCGCGAGAATTCAGCACGTTCCGCACGCTCGCGCCCGCCGACGGTGCGTGGCGTGCGCACACTACGCGGCGTGTCGTCGACAGACCCGCACGCTCGCGGAAAACGGGGGTGAGCGTGTGGGGTAGGAATGGGGGGTGCCGGAACCTGCCGTACTACTGCTGTCCACCTCTGACACCGACCTCATCACCGCCCGGTCCAGCGGCGCCAATTACCGGTGGGCCAACCCGTCCCGGCTGGTCGACGGTGAACTCGGTGAACTGCTGAGCGGCGTGGATGTCGTGGTGGTGCGGATTCTCGGCGGCTACCGCGCCTGGGAGGACGGCATCGACGAGGTGGTGGGCAGCGGCGTGCCCACCGTCGTGGTCAGCGGCGAACAGTCACCAGACGCGGAGTTGATGGGTCGCTCGACCACGCCCGCGGGGGTCGCGCTGCAGGCACACGTCTATCTCGCTCAGGGCGGCGTGACGAACCTGCGTCACCTGCACGCGTTCCTGTGCGACACCCTGCTGATGACCGGCTTCGGGTTCTCACCGCCCGAGAGCACACCGCTGTGGGGCGTCGTGCCCCGCGACGGCGGCGGCGACGGACCCACGGTCGCCGTGCTCTATTACCGCGCGCAACATCTCGCCGGCAACACCGCCTACGTCGACGCGCTGTGCGACGCGATCGAGGATGCCGGTGGCCGTGCGCTGCCCGTGTTCTGCGCGTCGCTGCGCACCGCCGACGCGGACCTGCTCGAACTGCTCGGGACGGCCGACGCGCTGATCACGACGGTGCTGGCGGCAGGCGGCGCCACCCCGTCGAGCGTGTCAGCCGGCGGCACGGATGACGCATGGAACGTCGCGCACCTCGCGGCGCTGGACGTTCCGATCCTGCAGGGGCTGTGCCTGACGAGCCCACGGGCGCAGTGGCAGAACAACGACGACGGGCTCTCGCCGCTGGACGTCGCTACCCAGGTCGCCGTGCCGGAGTTCGACGGGCGCATCATCACGGTTCCGTTCTCGTTCAAGGAGATCGACGACGAGGGCCTCACCTCGTACGTGCCCGATCGTGAACGGTGCGCCCGGGTCGCCGGGCTGGCCGTCCGCCATGCGCGGTTACGTGCAATCCCGGTGCAGGACAAGCGGATTGCGGTGGTGTTCTCCGCCTACCCGACCAAGCACGCCCGCATCGGCAACGCCGTCGGGCTCGACACGCCGGCCAGCGCGATCGCGCTGCTGCGCGCGATGCGCGAGCACGGCTACCGGATCGGCGACGGTGACGGCGACCTCGACACCATCATCGCCTCCGGTGACGGCGACGCACTCATTCACAATCTGATCGAACGCGGCGGCCAGGACCCCGACTGGCTTACCGAAGGTCAAGTCGAGGGGAACCCGATCCGGGTGTCGGCCAAGGAGTATCGCGACTGGTTCGCCACGCTGCCTGCCGAGCTCACCGACGCGATCGTCGAACACTGGGGTCCGCCGCCAGGAGAGATGTTCGTCGACCGCAGCGCCGACCCCGACGGTGAGATCGTCATCGCAGCCCTGCAGGCGGGCAACGTCGTGTTGATGGTGCAGCCGCCGCGCGGTTTCGGTGAGAACCCGGTCGCGATCTATCACGATCCGGATCTGCCGCCGAGCCACCACTATCTGGCTGCGTATCGGTGGATCGAGTCGGTGTTCGCCGCCGATGCGGTCGTGCACCTCGGCAAGCACGGCAACCTGGAGTGGCTGCCGGGAAAGACGCTGGGCATGTCGGCGGCCTGCGGATCCGATGCCGCGCTGGGCAATCTGCCGCTGATCTACCCGTTTCTGGTCAACGATCCCGGTGAGGGCACCCAGGCCAAGCGTCGCGCCCACGCCACGCTCGTCGACCATCTGATCCCGCCCATGGCACGCGCCGAAACCTACGGTGACATCGCGCGTTTGGAGCAGCTGCTCGATGAGCACGCCAACGTGTCGGCGCTTGACCCCGGCAAGCTGCCCGCGATCCGTCAGCAGATCTGGACGCTGATGCGCGCCGCGAAGATGGACCACGATCTCGGTCTCGAGGAAAGGCCCGAAGAGGACTCGTTCGACGACATGCTCCTGCACGTCGACGGCTGGCTCTGCGAGATCAAAGACGTCCAGATCCGCGACGGGTTGCACATCCTCGGCCAAACACCAAGCGGCGAAGACGAACTGGACCTGGTGCTCGCGGTGCTGCGGGCACGCCAACTCTTCGGCGGCGAGCAGACGGTGCCGGGCCTTCGCCAAGCGCTCGGCCTCGCCGAGGACGGCAACGACGAACGCGCCGCCGTCGACGCCGCCGAAGCACAAGCCCGGAAACTGGTCGCTGCGCTGCAGGATTCGGGGTGGAACCCCGAGGTGGTCGACACGCTGACCGACAACGCCGACGCCGCCGCGGTGCTTCGGTTCGCCGCGACCGAAGTGGTGCCGCGGCTCGCGGGCACGGCGGAGGAGATCACCCATATCCTTCGCGCGCTCGACGGTCGCTTCATCGCCGCCGGCCCGTCGGGATCGCCGCTGCGGGGGCTGGTCAACGTGCTGCCCACCGGGCGGAACTTCTACTCGGTCGACCCCAAGGCGGTGCCGTCACGGCTGGCCTGGGAAACCGGTGTGGCGATGGCCGATTCGCTGCTGGATCGGTACCGCAAGGATTACGGCGACTGGCCGCGCTCGGTTGGCCTGTCGGTGTGGGGCACATCGGCGATGCGCACCTCCGGCGACGACATCGCGGAGGTGCTCGCCCTGCTGGGTGTGCGACCCGTGTGGGACGAGGCGTCGCGGCGGGTCGTCGATCTCGAACCGATCGCGCTGGCCGACCTCGGACGGCCTCGCATCGACGTCACCGTGCGCATCTCCGGTTTCTTCCGGGACGCCTTCCCACACGTCGTCACGATGCTCGACGACGCCGTGGCCCTCGTCGCCGGCCTCGACGAACCGGCCGAGGACAACTACGTCCGCGCGCACGCCCAGGCCGACCTGACCGAGCACGGCGACGAGCGTCGCTCCACCACTAGGATTTTCGGCTCGAAACCGGGCACATACGGTGCCGGGCTGCTGCAGCTGATCGACAGCCGCAACTGGCGCGACGACGCCGACCTCGCCGAGGTGTACACGGCGTGGGGCGGATTCGCCTACGGCCGCGGTCTGGACGGCGCACCGGCCGCCGACGACATGAGCCGGCAGTACCGCCGAATCGCGGTGGCGGCCAAGAACACCGACACCCGCGAACACGACATCGCCGACTCCGACGACTACTTCCAGTACCACGGCGGCATGATCGCCACCGTTCGTGCGCTGACCGGGAAGGACCCCGCCGCCTACATCGGCGACAACACCCGCCCCGATGCCGTGCGAACCCGCACCCTGTCCGAAGAGACCACCCGGGTGTTCCGCGCCCGCGTGGTCAACCCGCGTTGGATCAACGCGATGCGCAGGCATGGTTACAAGGGTGCGTTCGAGATGGCCGCTACGGTCGACTACCTGTTCGGTTACGACGCCACGGCAGGCGTGATGGCCGACTGGATGTATGAGCGGCTGTCGGCGGAATACGTGCTCGACGACGAGAACCGCAAGTTCATGACCGAGTCCAATCCGTGGGCCCTGCACGGTATGGCCGAACGGTTGCTGGAGGCCGCCGACCGCGGAATGTGGGCGGCCCCGGAGCAGGCGACGCTCGACGGTTTGCGCAAGGTGCTGCTCGAGACCGAAGGCGACCTGGAGGGCTAGGTTGGGGAGGTGTCTGCCACCTTCGCCGATGTCGCCAAGTCCGAGTACATCCTGCTGACCACGTTCACCAAGGACGGCAGACCCAAGCCGACGCCGATCTGGGCGGTGCCCGAGGGCGACGGGCTGATCGCCATCACGCAGGAGTCCTCGTGGAAGGTCAAGCGGATCCGCAACACCGCGCGGGTGACCATCGCGCCGTGCGACATGCGCGGCAACCCCAAGGGGGAGGCGGTCGAAGCCGTCGCCGCGGTTCTCGACAAGTCCGCCAACGGCGCGACCTACGACGCGATCGGCAAACGCTACGGCCTGCTGGGCAAGACGTTCAACGTTTTCTCGAAGCTGCGCGGGGGAATGAAGAACAACGTGACCATCGAGATCAAGCCGGGTTGACCATGGCCGACACCTTCGACGACGTCGCCCGCTCGAAGTACATCCTGCTGACCACGTTCACCAAGGACGGCAGGCCCAAGCCCACCCCGATCTGGGGTGCACCCGAGGACGACAAGCTGCTCGTCATCACCGATGACGGGTCGTGGAAGACCAAGCGCATCAACAACACCCCGCGGGTGACGATTCAAAAGTCCACGGCGCTGGGCAAGCCGAAAGGCGACCCGGTCGAAGCGGTCGCCCGGGTGCTGCCCAAACAGGAGACCCGCCGCGTCTTCGACAAGGTCACCCGGCGCTACTGGTGGCATGCGTGGTGGTGGATCCCGCAGGCGCTCATCCGCGGTGGCATCGACAAGATCCACATCGGCATCGAGATCAAGCCCGCGGTCAACCCCGCGGGGTAGCCGTCAGGTGTTCGCCGAAGAACTCGAATACCCGCGCCCAGGCGTCGCTGGCCGCCGCCTCGTTGTAGCCGAAACCGGTGATCCGCAACAGCGGCTGCCCCGGCAACTTGTTCGCGAAGCTGTGCCCGGCATCCGGATACACCTTGATGTCGGCGGGAATCTGCTTGTCCGCAACCACTTTTCGTAACCGGTCCGCCGCCCCGATGCCGATCGGGTCGCGGCGGCCGAAGCTGGCGACGATCGGGCACGCCCCGGTCAACGTCTCGTCGAGTCGGCGGGGCAGCGGGGTGCCGTAGAACGGTGCGGACGCGCCGAACCCCTTCGGCGACATCACCAGCGCGAACTGCCCACCCATGCAGAATCCGGCGATGCCGACGGCGCCCGTGCACTCGGAAAGGCCCAGCACATGGTCGCGGGCGGCGAGGATGTCGTCGAGCGCGCGACCCCGCTTGCTGAGCAGTTCGCGAAACACCCGGGTGATACAGCGGGCCCTGCCACCGCGCGAGTACAGGTCGGGAGTGATGGCGATGTAGCCCGCCTCGGCGATGCGCGCCGATATCGCCGCGTTGTCCGGTCCGTAGCCGATCGCGTCGTGCACGACCACGATCGCCGGCCACGGGCCCTCGCCGGCCGGCGCTGAGAGCAGCGCGTCGATGGGACCGCCCGGCGTATCGATCTTGATCGTGGCCACACGTTTCTCCTATGTCAAGCCGCTGCCGCTTGGCAAGGCTTTTGACGATTGTTGTGGTCGGTGTGCAGGTGGCCGTAGACGACGCGGGCCAGGCGGCGTTTGAGGCAGCGCAGGGCTTCGGGTGTGGAG
>NZ_NKCO01000008.1:0-205436 GCF_002245615.1 Mycobacterium neumannii
GCCGATGGTCCCGGGCGCCCCGCCCGCGCCGGTGGTCATGATGGCCGGGCACGAGCCCGCCCCGCCGGGCGCTCCGATCGCCCCGCCGCCGCCTCCGCCGCCGGGCGATCCGTTCGCCCCGCCGCCGCCGGCTCCGATGCCTCCGGCCTGAGCGTGACCCGCGCCCGGATAGCCTCTGCGGCGTGATCGTGCTTCTTCCGCCCTCGGAGACCAAACGGGTCGGAGGCGACGGGCCCCCACTGCAGCTGGAGTCGCTCAGTTCGCCTGAGCTCGGGCCCCTGCGCGCCGAACTGCTCGACGAGCTCGTAAAACTGGCCGCCGACCGGCCCGCATGCCGGCGCGCCCTGGGGCTCTCCGCATCACAGGACGCCGAGATCGAGCGCAACGCGGAGTTGCACGTCGCGCCGACGTTGCCAGCGATGAGCCGCTACACCGGCGTCCTCTACGACGCGCTGGACGTCGGATCGCTGCGCGGGGCCGCCGCAGCGCGGGCAAGGGCACGGCTGGCCGTCGGCTCTGCCTTGTTCGGACTGCTGCGCGCCGACGATCCGGTCCCGGCCTATCGGCTCTCGGCAACGTCGAAGCTACCCGGCCGGCCGTCGTTGGCGACGCGGTGGCGCCCACTGCTGGAACCTGTGCTGGCCGACTGGGCCGTCGACGACCTGGTCGTCGACCTCCGCTCCGGTTCGTATGCGGCGCTCGGCCGGTTGCCCAATGCGGTACGGGTGGACGTGGTCGCCGAGCATCCGGACGGGCGCCGCAGCGTGGTGACCCACTTCAACAAGGCGCACAAGGGGCGACTCGCGCGCGTACTGGCGGCCTCGCGATCCGAACCCGCCGATGCGGCCGCGGTCGCAGCCGTGGCGCGGCGCGCGGGTATGCGGGTGGAACGCCGCGGCGACGAGTTGACCGTCGTCGTCGCCGCCTGAGCGCACCGCCGTCAGATCTTGACGATCATGTCGCTGGTGTAGAACTCCTTGGGGTCCTGGGAGAACGGGTCGGGCCGCGTGATCCACACCCACGCCCCCGTCGCTCCCGGTTCGATGCTGTCGTGGAGGCTGACGGTGCCGTGACCGACACCGTTGGTCTGCAACGGAGCCATGGCGACACCGGGATCGCTGCCGAGGCACGGTGCCGACGACGGCCGCGGAACCTGAATGAGCCGGACGTCGTAGCGCGTGTTGGGTACGGCCACGTCGAGCGTGACATCCGCGGACAGATTCGACCCGCTCGACCTGATGACGCTCGTGCCCCGCCCATAGCCGGTCGGGCCGTTGTAGTCGGTCTCGCTGTAATCGCAACGCCGCGACACCTGGTTCATCGGGACGAAGGTGTCATTGGCCGCCGCGATGCCGGCGGTCAGCAACCCCAGGGGTGCCGCGGTCGTGAGCGCGGCGGCCGAGGCCATCAGTCGGATCGATCGGCGCATGTCTTCGTCCCCGTTCCTCATCCGCGGTGTCTAGCCACCGGATTGACCGTCGTCGCTACCGTAAACCACCCGCCACCCGCGCCGGAACGGTTCGCCGTGTGTTCGGCGCCTGGGCGATCAGTCCCGGCACTCGACGACGTCGTAGGCGTCGTCGGCGTACCGCGCCCTGATCAACTTCTTGTCGAACTTTCCGACGCTGGTCTTGGGCACCTCCTCGACGAATGCCCAACGCTCCGGCAACCAGAATCGGGGCACGTTGTCGCTCAGATGTTTCCGCAACTCGTCGGGGGTGACGGACGCGTCCTCGTCGAGGACCACCGCCGCCAACGGCCGCTCCTGCCAACGATCGTCGGGCACCGCGACGACCGCCGCCTCGTACACGGCGGGGTGGTCCATGATGCGCAGCTCCAACTCCACCGACGAGATCCACTCCCCACCGGACTTGATTACGTCCTTGGCCCTGTCGGTCAACGTGATGAAGCCCTGAGGATCGATTTTTCCGACGTCACCGGTGCGCAACCACCCCTCGTCGAACTTGCTCGAGTCGGCGTTGAGGTAGTACGAGCCGGTGATCCACGGGCCGCGAATCTCGATCTCGCCCACGGCTTTCCCGTCGCTGGGCAGGACTGCGCCCTGGTCGTCGACGATGCGGATCTCCACACCGCACAATGCGCGGCCGGCCGCGGCCCGCAACGTCCAGTGGTCCTCGCCGGTCACTTCCGGTGGCGGGACCGCAATCGCCGCGAGCGGAGAGGTTTCGGTCATACCCCAACCTTGCCGGATGACGACGCCGAAGCGCTCCTGGTACTCCTTCATCATCGCCAGTGGGACCGCCGATCCGCCGCAGCAGACGTTGCGCAGCGACGAGATGTCCCTGTCCGGGTTGGCGTGCAAGAAGTTGAGCACGTCGTTCCATATCGTCGGCACCGCCGCCGACACCGTCGGGCGGTGACGCTCGATCATGTCGACCAGCGGGGCGGCCTGCAGAAACCGGTCGGGCAGCAGCAGATCCGCGCCGGCCATCACCGACGCATACGGCTGACCCCACGCATTGGCGTGAAACATCGGAACGACCGTCAACACGCGGTCACCGTCGGCCAGACCGATGCCGTTGGCCGAGCACACGGCCATCGAGTGCAGATACGTCGACCGGTGGCTGTAGACGACGCCCTTCGGGTTGCCGGTCGTGCCGCTGGTGTAACACATTGCGGCGGCACTCTTTTCGTCAAGTTCCGGCCAGTCGTACTCGAGCGGCTGCTCGGTGATGAGGTCGTCGTACCGGATCACCGTGGGGCCCGCGTCGGCGAGTTCGGAGATGTCGCCCTCCCCCACCACGACCACGGTGTGCACGGTCGCCAGCTGCGGCAGGATCGGTGCGAACAACGCCACGAGCGACATATCCACCAGCACAACGGAATCCTCGGCCTGGTTGGCGATGAACGCGACCTGATCGCCGCCCAGGCGGATGTTGAGTGTGTGCAGCACCGCGCCCATGCACGGCGCGGCGAAGTAGGCCTCGAGGTGTTCCTGGTTGTTCCACATGAACGTGGCGACCCGTTGCCCCTCGGTCACTCCGAGCGCACGCAGCCCGTTGGCCAACTGGGCCACCCGCCTTCCGAGCTCGCCGTAGCTGATCTCCCGCGAACCGTCGGGCGTCGCGGTGATCACCTTGCGACCGGAGTGCCACCCCGTGCCGTGTCGCAGGATCGTGGTCAGAGTCAGTGGAAAGTCCTGCATCGTGCTGTCCATCGGCACCTCCCGTGCGGCTGGCTCAATAGCGCCATGATGGTCCATGTCCTGGCGTTTCGACAGGAAACCGGGTATCGCGTCGCTAGCATCTGCGGTCATGGTCGAACCGAGCTATCCGCCCGCCTACCCGATGCCGCGGCCCCCGAAGCGGCCGGTGTCCGGCGCGGACATCGCGGCTTCGATAGTCGCCCTGGTGATGACCGCCGCGATGCTCGTCGTCGGGGCGGTGTTCGGGCTCTTCTCTCTCGCGTTCCTGGATCACTGCCCTCCCGAAAGTTGTAGCGAGGCGGGCGCGGTCGGCGCGATCATCAACGCGCTGTTGATCGCCGCTGCCATCGGTGTGGCCGGGTTGATCGTCACGGTCGTGCAGCTGGTGCGACGTGCGCGGGGCTGGCCGTTCGCTCTGGGAACCTTCGGGCTCTGCCTGGCCACGCTCATCGTCGGCGGCTTCTTCTACACCTTGGCGGTCGGCTGAAACCCTCGAGCGCCGCGGTGACTTGGCCTACCGTTGGTCACGTGGAGACACACCCGGCAAAAGCCCCCGGCCTGGTAGCGGTCGAGGCACTGCGCTCAGGTGACCCTGTCGTCGATGTCAACGGTGGCGGTCAGCATTACACGGTGTTGGAGGCCAAGGACCTCGGCGAGGGGTGTGTCGTCCTCGAACTCGAGTCGAAGGCCCACGACGAACTGCGGGTGATCGAGATGACGTTCCCCGCCGGTTATCAGATGGAAGTATCGCCGCGCCGACTGCAGTAGACCGCCGTCGGCGTTACCTCAGATGGGAGTACGCGTGCTGCGCGATATCCGCGAGTTGTCCGATTCACCCGAGGAGTATGCCGAGGAACTGCGCAGGCGCTGGGGCGGACTGCTGAGTTATCGCTACATCGGCCGCAGTTACGCGCAGATGGACCTCGTCGAGGAGGACAACACGGTCACCGTGCGCCGCGATATGCGCGACGCGGCCGGTGGGCTGCTGTTCGCCGTGCTGGGCATCTCGGCACCCGAGAGTGGCCACATGTCCGACCTGGAGGCGGTGCCGAACCCGGTCATCCATTCCTGCCAGATCCTCGATCCGGGCCTGGGCGTGCGACGCTTCGAGGTGGTATCCGAGGAACTGAGGGTCGGCCGCCAGATGGGCTACAGCCGCGCAAAGATCGTCGACGCCGACAAGCCGGACCGCGTGCTCGCGCTGATCGAGGGTCAGGGGGTCAGCATCGGCATCCCGCCCGAGGGACTGGAACGAATGGAGGCCAACCCCCTCGAGATCGTCGACTCCCCCGACCTGCCGCCGCTGTGGCAGGTGTTCGGCGGCCATCGCCGGCCAGACGGCCGCTGGGGGCTGCCCGAACTGTCGGTCGAGGTCGCATCGCCCGATGCGGCCCTGCACGTCGGACCGCAGTTCGTCATCCTCGAGACCGCCGCCATCGACGCCGCGGCCGCCGCCGCGGGAACCGGCCGTCTCCACGGCGTGTCCTGCCATGTGATGTTCATGGCGCGCGGAAAGGCCGGCCCATTCCGGGTGGACACCGAAGCGCTGCGCGGGTCCGACGACACGTTCGCGGTCCGGGTGCTGATGCATGACGAGGGCGTCGACGACCGAGTCACCACCGCCGCGTCGTACGTGTTTCAGGTGGCCTGATCGGAATGATCGGCCGGGCGTCGTGAGACACTCTCGCCATGGTTGTCGCAATCGCCCGCCCGAAGCTCGAGGGCAGCGTCGCTGTCGGTGAGGATCGACGTATCGGCTTCGCCGAGTTCGGTGACCCGCAAGGCCGCGCCATCTTCTGGCTGCACGGCACCCCGGGTGCCCGCCGTCAGATACCGATGGAAGCGCGCATCTATGCGGAGAAGGCGAACATCCGCCTGATCGGCCTCGACCGGCCCGGGATCGGGTCCTCGACCCCGCACCGGTACGAGCGGGTCGTCGACTTCGCGGATGACCTGCGCACCATCGCCGACACGCTTGGTATCGACAAGATGGCCGTGGTCGGCCTGTCCGGTGGGGGCCCGTACACGCTTGGATGCGCGGCCGCGATGCCGGACCGCGTGGTTGTGGCGGGCGTCATCGGCGGCGTCGCGCCCACGGTCGGCCCCGACGCGATCCCCGGCGGGCTGATGGGCAACCTCGGCACACGCGTCGCACCGCTGCTCCAGTACGCGGGAATCCCGGTCGGGCTGCTGGCCTCGGCACTGATCCGGTTCATCAAGCCGGTCGCCTCCCCCATCACCGACCTCTACGGTCGCGTGTCACCCGAGGGCGATCGCCGGCTTCTGGCCCGGCCGGAGATCAAGGCGATGTTCCTCGACGACCTGCTCAATGGCAGCCGCAAGCAGTTGGCGGCCCCGTTCTCCGACATCGTCGTCTTCGCCCGTGACTGGGGCTTCCGGCTCGATGAGATCACCGTGCCGATCCGATGGTGGCACGGCGACGCCGACCACATCGTTCCGTTCCGTCACGGTGAGCACGTCGTCTCGAAGCTCCGCGACGCCGAGCTGTACACGATGCCCGGCGAGAGTCACCTCGCCGGCCTCGGCCGCGCCGAGGAAATCCTGCAGACGATGTTGAAGGTGTGGGACGAACAGAAGCCCCAGCGTCCCTGACCGCTCAACTCAGCGTTTGAGCCAGCCGGACACCGTGGACAGGTCCCGGCTGTAGGCCATCAGGATGTCGTCGTGGTACAGCGCACCGCCGCTGATGGCGTCGTTTCCCTGCCAGATCACGTGGATACGCACCGGGCTACGCGTGTAGTAGTCGGTACGGTCCGCCTCCCTACGGTCCCATCCGACCTCTACGGCGCGTTCAGACATCTGCTCGCGCGCGTTCTCCGCCATCGGTACTCCTCCTGTGTCGGACCCGTACGTTAGCCGATCCGCATGGCACCGCTGCAGGAGGCCGCGAACGCGCATCGCTCAGCTCAGCGCTCGGCGCAGCAAGTGCATGGCCACCGTGGTGGACCGCTCGCGGATATCGGCCCGGTCACCGGGCATCCGCATCGATCTGGTGACCGCAGTACCGTCCGCCAGCTTCAGGCTGAAACACACGGTGCCGACCGGTTTTTCCTTCGTCCCGCCGCCCGGCCCGGCGATGCCGGTGATCGCGACCGCGGTGTCCGCGCCGAACCGGTTCAGCGCTCCGTCGGCCATCGCTTCGGCGACGGGTTCGGAGACAGCGCCATGCTTTTCGATCAGCGCGGGGTCGACGCCGAGCAACCCGGACTTGGCGTCGTTCGCATAAGCCACCACCGCGCCCGCGACGTACGCCGACGAACCGGCGAGGTCGGTCAGCCGCGCGGCCAACAGACCGCCGGTGCACGACTCCGCGGTCGCGATGCGCCGCCCGGTCAGCAGCCGGGCCACCTGGTCGTCGATTCGCGAGCCGTCCTCGGAGAAGACCGCATCGCCATGACGATCGCGCAGCAACGCCATCAGCTCGCTGTAGGTCTCGGCGGCGTCGGGCTCATACCGGGTGACGACCTCGAGTTCACCGCGCCGCAGGCAGGTGGTGATCTCGAGCCGTCCGAAGCCGTCGACCTCGCGTTCGGCGTCGCGCAGCGTATCGGCCAGACCGGATTCCGGAACCCCGAACATCCGCACCATCTCCTGGCGATACACCGTGCGGCCCGCGATCGCCTTCTGCACGGCGGCGGTCTGCAACGCCAGCGGCCACATGGGCTGCAGCTCGCGCGGCGGGCCGGGCAGCACGACGACCGTCGGCGTGCCGGGGACGACCACACCCGGCGCGGTGCCCACCGGATCGATGACGTCAGCGCCTTCGGGGATCAGGGCCTGTTTGCGATTGGCCACCCGAATCGCCTCGGCGTCGACGTCCGGGAAGCGTGCCATCAGCCGCGACACGATGTCGGCGATCTTCTCCTCGAGTCGGTTGTCCAACACCAACTCTCGGCCGCTGAACCGAGCCACGGTGTCGACGGTCATATCGTCGGCAGTGGGCCCCAGGCCGCCGGTGGTGATGATGAGGTCCACCCCCTCGTCGGCCAGGAAACGCAGCTGGGCCTCGATGTCGCCGCGCCGGTCACCGCACATCGTGATGTGTGCCAGTTCGACACCCAACTCCAGCAGCCGGTCGGCCAGCCAGGGTCCGTTGAGGTCTTGGATCCGGCCGGTGAGGACTTCCGTACCGGTGACGACGATGCCCGCGCGTGCGCTCACGATTGACGACATTACGCACCCGACACAGCGGCGACGCACGGCGGTAATGTCGTTACCCATGACCGCGCCCAAGTCGCTTCGCGAGTTGTTCGACCAACTCGGCCTGACGGAGGTGCCGTCGCCCGAGGGCACCGTGACGATGGAGATGCCGGTCGACGAGCGGACCACCAACACCGCGGGCGGTCTGCAGGGCGGCTTGATCGCGACGATGGCCGACGTGACGGCGGGTCAACTCGCCTCTCGAGTCACCCCTTTCGGTCACGCCATCGCCACCACGGACCTGTTCATCCGCTATCTACGGCCCATCAAGATCGGGCCGGCGAGGGCGGTCGCGCGGATCCTGCGTACCGGTAAACGTTCGGCGGTCGTGCAGGTCGACATCTACCGCGGCAACGACGACGAAGTCGGAGCGACCGCGACGGTGAACTTCGCCGCCGTCGACTGACCTGACCCGGACCACGCCCGCCGCCGGCCGACCCACCCCTCGCCGACTAGACCCCTCGCCGAGTAGACCCCTCGCCGACTAGATCCCTGGCCGAGTAGACCCCTCGCCGAGTGTGGGGTTATGTCACGCTCGCGGCGCGGAAGACGTGCGGGTAACCCACGTTCGGCGCCCTCGGGAGGAGGTCGGCGCCCTCGGGAGGAGGTCGGTGCCCTCGGGAGGAGGCGGCGCCAGATCTACTTGTGCGGGACGTCGTTGGTCAGGCCGCCGTCCATGACGTACTCGGCGCCGGTCGAGTATCGGGACTCGTCGCTGGCCAGGAACACCACGAACGTGGCGACCTCCTCGGGCTGACCGGGGCGGCCCAGCGGTATCCGCAGCATGTTGTCCGGGAAGTGTTTGGTCATCGGCGTACGGATGAAGCCGGGATGCACCGAGTTGACGCGGATGTTGTGCGGGCCGAGTTCCAGCGCCGCCGACTTCGTCAGCCCGCGCACCGCCCATTTGGAGGCGACGTACGGGTGCACCATCACTGCGCCGCGCAACCCCTCGATCGACGAGATGTTGATGATCGACCCGCCGCCCGCGGCCTTCATCGCCTCGACTGAATGCTGCATGCCGAGAAAGGTGCCGGTGAGGTTGACGTCGATGACCTTCTGCCACTTGGCCATGTCGAATTGGCCGATCATGCCCAGCGCCACGGTGCCCGCGTTGTTGACCAACACGTTGAGCTTGCCGAACTCGTTGACGGCGGTGGCGACGGCGGCCTCCCACTGGTCGGCCTGGGTGACGTCGAGGTGGACATAGCGCGCCGCGTCACCGATCTCCTCGGCCAGCGCCTTACCCTTCTCATCGAGGATGTCGCCGATCACCACCTTGGCGCCCTCGGCAATCAGTGCACGGGCATCGGCCGCGCCCATCCCCTGCGCTCCGCCACTGATCAGAGCCACCTTGTCGTCCACACGTCCCATGGGGCGTCAGGCTACCGCACCCCGCGCGGAACTAGAACCTGTTCCAATTCGGCTGGCCACCACGCATACTGCTGGCCATGGCTATTCGTGTGGCGCTCATCGGAACCGGCAACTGCGGCAGCCTCGCACTGAAGCAACTCATCGACGATGCGCGGTTCGATCTCACCGGCGTCTGGGTCTCGTCGGAGGCCAAGGTGGGCAAGGACGCCGGCGAGTTGGCCGGCCTCGACGTCACCACCGGCGTGACCGCGGTCGGCGATCTCGACGCGATCATCACCGGCGCACCGCAGTGCGTCGTGTATTGCGCGATGGGCGACACCCGACTGCCCGACGCGATGGCCGACGTTCGCAAGATCCTCGCGGCGGGCATCGACGTCGTCGGCTCCGGTCTCGGCGTGTTGCAATACCCGTGGCAGGTGATCCCCGACAAGTACATCCAGCGCATCGAAGATGCTGCGCGAGAGGGTAATTCGACGGTCTTCATGACCGGCGTCGACCCGGGCTTCGTGACCGACCTCCTCCCCTTCGCGCTCGCCGGAACGTGTCAGAGCATCGAACAGATCCGCACGATGGAGATCGCCGACTACGCGAGCTACGACGGCGCCACCGTCATGTTCGACGTGATGGGTTTCGGCAACGAGATCGGTGACCTCCCGATGCTGTATCAACCGGGGGTGCTGAGCATTGCCTGGGGCACCGCGATCCGGCAGCTCGCCGCGGGTCTGGGCATCGAGGTCGACGAGATCAAAGACTCCGTCGAACAGGAGCCTGCCCCCGAGGACTTCGACGTCGCGGTCGGCACGATCAAGAAGGGCACGGTGGCCGCCGTGCGCTTCTTGATCGAGGGCATGGTCAAAGGCCGGCCGGCGATCGTCGTCGAGCACGTCACCCGGTTGCGCGGCGACCTGCGACCGGATTGGGCCCAACCCGCACAGCCGGGCGGTTCGTACCGCGTCGAGATCACCGGCGAACCGTCCTATGTCATGGACATCTGCCCGACCAGTCGCAACGGCGACCACAACTACGCGGCGATCCTGGCCGCGGCCGGCCGCATCGTCAACGCGATTCCGGACGTGGTGGCGGCCGCGCCGGGGATCCGGACCACTTTGGACATGCCGCTCGTGACGGGCAAGGGACTGTACTCGGCTCAGTAGGCTGACGAGGTTATGAGCCTGCAGCCGGCGATACCCGAACGCGTGGACGCGGTAGCCGAAGTCGCCGCGAGCCCGCAGGGTCCCCGCGTCGGAGCGTTCTTCGACCTTGACGGCACGCTGGTCGACGGCTTCACGGCCACGGCACACGCCGCCGACCGCATCCGTCGCAGACAGGCGCGCATCGGCGAGGTTCTCGGTGTGGTCGAAGCGTCGCTGCGATACCGGTTGGGCCGCATGCAATTCGAGCGACTCCTCACCCGCGCGGCCGGTTATCTGCGCGGCGAGTCCCTGGCCGAACTCGACGAGCTCGGCGAGCGGCTCTTCGTCGAACGGGTGGCGGCGCGCGTGTTCCCCTACATGCACGAGATCGTCCAAGCCCACCAGCAGCGCGGTCACACCGTCGTGCTCAGCAGCTCGGCGCTGACCATCCACGCCGAGCCCGTCGCCCGGTTCACCGGGATCGACCACGTGTTGTGCAACCACTTCGAGGTCGACGAAGCCGGCCTCCTCACCGGCCGGATCGCCAAGCCCGTCATCTGGGGAGCCAACAAATCGACCGCGGTGCAGCGTTTCTGCGAGGCCAATGATGTTGAGCTGCAACGCAGCTACTTCTACGCCGACGGCGACGAGGACTCGGTGTTGATGGCTCTTGTCGGCAATCCGCGGCCGGTGAACCCGCGGCCCGGGCTCGCCGCGATGGCGGCCGAGCGCGAATGGCCGGTGTTACGCGTCGAGGGGGCGAGCAACCGCAGGCGGGTGTCGTTCCGGAGGCTGATCGGTTACGACTGACCGCATGCGTTGAGACTGTCGTTTATGACGGATTTCGCTCGAATCCCGTCATAACGCTGAATCTCGGCGAAGGATTGGGGCCGTGGCTGGGAAGTTCAACGACATCGCCGCCGTCGTCGCCACCGGCGACTTTGTGGCCGCCCGGTCCTGGTACTGCGAGGTGATGGGGCGCGGCCCCGACCTCGAGCCGATCGAGGGCGTCGCCGAGTGGCAGATCACTGCGACGGCCTGGCTGCAGCTCATGGAGGACCACGCACGGGCCGGGCGATCGGCGGTCCGGATCGGTGTCGACGACCTCGACGCGCAGACCGCCGAGTTGGCGAAGCTGGGTGTCGAGACCGGAGAGGTCGTCGTGATCGCCGGCCTGGTGAAGGTCCTCGACGTCGCCGACCCGGACGGCAACGAGGTCTCTTTCGTGCAAGACCTCGGCGCGTACTAAACTAGAACACGTTTCAATTTGAGCGGTGACACCAAGGAGCAGGCATGCGCACCCCGATCTGTAACGACCTCGGCATCGAGTACCCGATCTTCGCGTTCACCCACTGCCGCGACGTGGTGGTCGCCGTGAGCAAGGCCGGCGGATTCGGCGTGCTCGGCGCCGTCGGATACACCCCGGAACAGCTCGAGATCGAGCTCAAGTGGATCGACGAGAACATCGGAGACCACCCGTACGGCGTGGACATCGTGATCCCGAACAAGTACGAGGGCATGGACTCCGCCGATATGGACCCGGAGGTGCTCAAGAAGACGCTCAACGATCTCGTCCCGCAGGAGCACATCGACTTCGCCAAGAAGATCCTCTCCGAGCACGGCGTCCCGGTCGACCACAGCGACGACGACGCGTTGCAACTGCTCGGCTGGACCGAGGCCACCGCCACCCCGCAGGTCGAGGTCGCGCTGCGGCATTCGAAGTGCACGTTGATCGCCAATGCGCTCGGCACTCCCCCCGCCGACATGATCAAGCACATCCACGACGAAGGCCGGAAGGTCGCCGCGCTGTGCGGGTCGCCGTCGCAGGCGCGCAAACACGCCGACGCCGGGGTGGACATCATCATCGCCCAGGGCGGCGAAGCCGGCGGGCACTGCGGCGAGATCGGCTCGATCGTGCTGTGGCCGCAGGTCGTCAAGGAGGTCGCACCGGTGCCCGTGCTGGCCGCCGGCGGCATCGGCAGCGGCGAGCAGATCGCTGCCGCGCTGGCGCTCGGGACGCAAGGTGCCTGGACGGGTTCGCAGTGGGTGATGGTCGAAGAGTCGGAGAACACCCCGGTTCAGCACGCCGCGTACGTCAAGGCCACCAGCAAGGACACCGTGCGCAGCCGGTCGTTCACCGGGAAGCCCGCCCGGATGCTGCGCAACGAGTGGACCGAGGCGTGGGAGGATCCCAACAACCCTAAGCCGCTCGGAATGCCGTTGCAGTACATGGTTTCCGGGATGGCGGTGGCCGCCACCCACAAGTACCCGAACGAGTCCGTCGACGTGGCGTTCAACCCGATCGGTCAGGTCGTTGGGCAGTTCAGCAAGGTCGAGAAGACCGCGACGGTAATCGAGCGCTGGGTGCAGGAGTACCTCGAGGCGACCGGCAGGCTCGACGAGATCAACGAGGCCGCCTCGGTCTGATTTCGGTGCGGTTCGCTGCGCTGAGCGCGACAAGCGACACCGAAATCACTCGGTGAGAAGTCGCTGCGTGGCCCGTTCCAGCACTTCGCGTCTGGTCAGTGCGCCGTGGTCGGCGGCGATGAAGTGACCTCCGATCGCCAGTGAGAAGGCGAGCATGGCGCGGGCCTCGACGTCGGCGGCGTCGTCGACGAAAGTGCCGATGAGAGTACGCAGATACTCCATCCGTCGGTTGTCGACGCGACGAAGGCGCCGAGCCACCGCGCGATCGCGGCGGGCCCAGTCACGCACCGCCAGGTCGACCGGGAGAAGTTCCTTCGAGAACGTGAGCAGGCCGGCCTTGCGGACCTTTGCCCTGGCGTCTCCACCCTCGGACTCGACACGTGCGAGCACGTCGTCGGTGCTCCGCTGCTCCCACGACTCCAACAGGGCGTCGAGGAAGTCCTGTCGATTGGTGAAGTGCCAGTAGAACCCGCCACGCGTGACGCCCAACGCTTTGGCGAGTAGATCCACCCGAACGGCATCCGGCCCACCAGCTGCCAACGCCTCGAGTCCGGCGTCGATCCACCCGTTCCGTGGTGTGCGGATCTGAGCAACCATCGGGAACCCCCGTGCTAAGGCCTTGACGGCGTGACGGATTCAAGCATACAGTTATGTATGTTTGGTGGTGAGCGACTCGCCGGCGCCGAGCACCTGGCCCGGCCTTGGCGCATCCACGAAATCGCGGGCGAGTTCGAAGTTCTCGACGTCTGGGCGCTTCCCACGGCCGGCGGCCGCGACGATTTCGGCGACCTCGTCGGACTCTGGCGCGCGTTCGACCCCGGCAGAACCTCCCCCGTCGTACGCGCGCTGTTCGCTGTCCGTTGGGCGCTCGGAAGGTGGCTCGCGCTCGACACGCCGAAAGAAGGACTGGGCGTACGCGTCGCGACGCTGCGGGACCGGCTCGCGCCGGAATTGCGGTCTACGGCATCACAACTCGGCATCGAACACGATCACTTTGAACCCCTGTACCTCACCGACGACGAATTCGCGGTGGAGATCGCCAACCGAACCGTGCACGGGGTCCTGCATGTCGGCTGGGTGGCCGGTACCTCCGGCGCTCACCGCGGGCAGATGGCGGTTCTTGTCCGGCCCAACGGCGCGATGGGCCGGATGTATCTGACAGCGATCGCCCCCTTCCGTCACCTGATCGTCTATCCGCTGATGCTGCGCGACATCGGCCGACTGTGGCGAAGCAGGCCGGGTGCAACACGACACGAAAGCAGGCAGCCATGACAAGAACCCCCGCCTCCGATCGCCGTGTTCAGCAGATCCGTCCACCCGAAGCGTTGCTCACCACGAGCGCGCTCGGGCGCATTGACTACGCCGACGCCTTCGAGGTCGGCATCGAGCATCCGCTCGACTGCAGCGCCGAAGATTGGATGCGCACGATATTGGAAGGGGCACCGGTTCACATGCGCATCCGTCTGCTCTCGGCGTGGTCGGCGATCGGACTCAAGCTGCGGCCCCCCGGGTCGAGTCGGACGATCCTCGGGTGGCCCATCCGCGCCACCGTCGCCGATTCCGTACTGCTCGGTGCACACTCACGTGTCGGGATGCCCGGGGAGCTGTTGTTGCGCCGCCGGGACGGCGGGTTACTGTTCGCGACGTTCGTCCGTCAGGACAACCCGATCGCGCGCAAGCTGTGGTCGACGATCGAGGATTCGCACGTACAAACGGTGCGATCGCTGCTGGAGCGAGTCCGCGGCTACGGCGTCGGCGCCGAAGGCGCGGGCACGGGCGGCGCGGGTGGGGCCGGCGCCACCGGCGCGGGAGCTGCCGGCGCGTTCGGCACGTAGGGTCCGGGCTTCTGCTCCGGAATCGGCGTGTTCATGCCGCGCTGTGCGAGACCCATGATCAACGCTTCCTTACCGCTGATCTCCTGCCTCTGGACGGCGTGCCACAAGTCCTTCAGGTAGCTGACGTTTGGACTCTCGTTTCCTCGGCCGGTCGGGTCCAGCACGGTCCCCGGCGGCAGCGTCTCCGGGCTCGCGAGGTGCGGGACGGGCTCGGGCGGGGTGGCCGGCGTTTCGGCTTCTTCAGGCGCGGGCGGCGGCGCCGCGGGCGCCGGGCGCATCAACGCCAACGGATCCGGGGCGGCTGCCGGTGGCGGGGCGGGCGCCGGCGCAGCGGCTTCCAGAACCGGCGCGCTGCTGGGCGCCGCGGGCGGCGCTGGCGAAGGAACCGGCGCGGCAGGTTCGGCGAGGGTCTGCGGCGCAGCGGCCATGAGTGCCGCTGCCAATCCCGCGCCAAGCAGCGAAAGCTTCTTCGGGTTGATGACGATCCTCACCGCTGCCCCCTTTCCGGGTTACCGCCGAAAGACCGGAGCGCGGCCTTCGACGGCGTCACTGTTGGTTCGAACAGTTTCGCAGAATTGTTACAGGAGTGCTCGTCGTGACGAAGAGGTCAATTACCGCGCCGGAGAGAACACGTTCCACTTCTCTTTTCGTCGGACTTTCCCGAACCCGCCTCACCAGCCCCTGACCGTGGTGTAGCAAGGCGGTGAGGGCACTAGACGACGTCATAGAGGAATGCAGCCATGCCGACTCCGAACCTTCCGCCCGGATTCGATTTCACCGATCCAGATATCTATGCCGAACGCCTGCCGGTCGACGAACTCGCCGAGCTGCGCAAGGTGGCGCCGATCTGGTGGAACGAACAGACGAAAGGGAACCTGGCCTTCGGCGACGACGGTTTCTGGGTGGTCACCAAGCACAAGGACGTCAAGGAGATCTCGCGACGCAGCGACGTCTTCTCCAGCAACAAGAAGACCGCGCTTCCCCGCTATCGCGACGAGGCCGATCCCGAATCGCTCGAGGGCGGCAAGGTGGTCCTGCTCAATCAGGACGCCCCGCACCATACGCATCTGCGCAAGATCGTCTCGCGTGCGTTCACCCCGCGCGCGGTCGAATCCCTGCGCGCCGAACTGCGCGAGCGCGCGGCCAAGATCGTCAAGGCGGCCGCCGCCGAGGGCTCCGGCGACTTCGTCGAGCAGGTGTCGGCCGAACTTCCGCTGCAGGCGATCGCGGGGCTGATGGGTGTGCCGCAGGAAGATCGGATGAAGCTGTTCCACTGGTCGAATCAGATGGTGGGCGATCAGGATCCGGAGTACACCCGCAACGACCCCACCGCCGCCTCGGTCGAGCTGATCATGTACGGCATGCAAATGGCCGCGGAGCGCAGCAAGAACCCGGGCGAGGATCTGGTCACCAAGCTCGTGCAGGCCGACGTCGAGGGGCACAAACTCACCGACGACGAGTTCGGCTTCTTCGTCATCCTGCTGGCGGTGGCGGGCAACGAGACGACGCGGAACTCGATCACCCAGGGCATGATGGCGTTCACCGAATTCCCCGACCAGTGGGAGCTTTTCAAGCGGGAACGGCCCGTCACCGCGGCCGACGAGATCGTGCGCTGGGCCACCCCCGTCACGTCGTTTCAGCGCACCGCACTCGAGGACACCGAGCTGTCCGGTGTGAGGATCAAGAAAGGCGACCGGGTCGTCATGTTCTACCGGTCGGCCAATTTCGACGAAGAGGTCTTCGACGACCCCTACACCTTCAACATCCTGCGAGATCCCAACCCGCACGTCGGATTCGGCGGCACGGGTGCGCACTACTGCATCGGCGCGAACCTGGCCCGTATGACGATCGACCTCATCTTCAACGCGATCGCCGACGAGATGCCGAACCTGCGGCCGCTGAGCCCGCCCGAACGGCTCCGGTCCGGCTGGCTCAACGGCATCAAACACTGGCAGGTTGACTACGTCGGCGCCGACACGGCCGTCGGTGGTCGGGCGCCGGTGGGCGCCCGCAGCGAGCCCGCGCCGTGACGGCGTCCCCCGATCGGCGGACACACCTTTCCACCGGGGAAGGGTCCGATCGGCGGACGCGCCGGGTGGCAGCGCATCGATACCGTCACTTCGGCACCTGAAAGAGACGGGTGTCTGGTTCCACCCGGACGGGATCGACTACCAAGCCGGGTCTTGTTCGCAAGACCGGACCGTGAGTTGTCCATCGGGGGCACGCCTTACCCCACGGTCTGTCCCGTCCGGGCCCCACCGCGTATCAGTAGTCGATGATCGAGCGCCAGTACTCCTCTGGTGTTGAAGGCTCAACGCTGTGCTTGACCTGCGAGGTGGGCGGCGTGCCAGGCCGTGAAGGCCCAGTAGTAGACCGTTGGGCCGCGAGGTGCCTCGGAACGCTAGGTCAATGCCCTGACCGGTTATGTCACCGCGGATGCGGCAACTGCTTGGCTAGCAGTCCGACTTTGCAACAGTTACCTAGAGAGAATCATCTTGCGCATGAAATTGCCTTGGCGTGAACCTTGGTCAACAAAATTTTGCGGAAGTGACAGTTTCAGCGAAGTGACCGCGCTACCGTCACTCGCACGCCCGTTGTGAGCTAGCTGAGAACCAACTCAGAGAAAGGCCCGTCAACGGGCTAAGGCGGGGCCATCGGGGGCGCTGACATGCATCTGCCATACACCCACTTCGCACGCTGTCGCGTGCGCCCTCAGCCCATGAATCCAGAACAGCGGAAATATCGCACACCACGTCGTGCACAGGGGACCATCATGCAAAACACGAGCTGCATCGGGCGAGTCGGGGCGCTAGCCGTCGCACTAGGCATCGGAGTCGGATTGGTCTCGACGCCGTGGGTGGTATCAGCCAAGCCGTCCGACGACACGGCCTCGTCAACCGAGTCCGATTCATCAAACGCGAAGGCACCCAAGGCGCCTAAAGCCCAGAAGCCGGAAAAGAGTGTCGCTGTCTCGAAGAATGGGGTGGTCAAGAAGCAAAGAGGCACCGCGAGTGCCTCTACCCCAGAAGGCAGCACCGGCACCAAGTCTAAGGCCAAAGGCGATGGTGCCACAGCGAACGTGACTAGCGGCAACAACAGTAGGGCCAGCGCCACGGGCACTAATGCCACTGCCACCGCGGCCGGCGGCGTCAACAACCGTGCCACCGTCAAAGGCGATAACAGCACCGCCCGCGCCGGTTCAGATGGCAACGACAGCAACAGCAACACTGCCTCGGTGCGGGGCGACAACAGCGCTGCGTACGCGGGCTACGGCGGCTCCGGCAACAGCAACAACACCGCCACCGTCACCGGGAATGACAGCGCCGCCGGGGCGGGCTCGTTCGGTGGCAACAACACCTACAACACTGCCACCGTTGAGGGCGACAACGCCCAAGCCTGGGCCGGCGGGGGCACAGGGCCAGAACTCCCATTCCCGGACGGCGGACCAGGTAGCAACAGTTCCGGCAACACGGCGATTGCCACCAACACGGGCAGTGATAGCGAGGTCTACGCCTACGCCGGCGTCGTTGGGGACAATAACGACAACAACGCCGCCACCGCCACAAACAACGGCGCCGGCAACGCCTTCGTCGGAGCTGCAGCTGGAGCCAAGGGTATTGATAACAGCGACAACTCTGCCACCGCTACGAATAGCGGTGACAACGCCGTGACAGAAAGCTTGGCCGGCTCAGCTGGCAACAACAACACCGGTAACACCACCGCATCCTCAAACAGTGGAGACAACGCCGAGACGGAGAGCGGGGCCGGCTCTGGTGGCAACAACAACACCGGTAACACCGCCACTGCCTTCAACAGCGGCCTCGACAGCTTCATCGCCGCCATCGCCGGCTCGTCTGGCGACGACAACAGCGACAACGTCGCCACCATCACGAGTACCGACACCAGCACCGGCATCGCCTACGCCGGCTCTCTCGGCTCCGGCAACAACAGCAACGCCGCCACCGTCACCGGGAACGACAGCACCGCCGGCGCAGGCTCTTTCGGCGATCACAACGCGACCAACATCGCCTCGGTTGAGGGCGATAACACCCAAGCGTGGGCTGGCGGCGGCACCACGCCGGACGTTCTGGGCGGCGGACCCGGCAGTAACAGCACTGGCAACAGGGCCACCGCCACCAACACCGGCAGCGATAGCGTGGTCATCGTCGCCGCCGGCGTTGTGGGCGATGACAACGACCAAAACACCGCCACCGTCACTAACACCGGCAGCGATGGTGGGACTTTTGCCGCCAGCGCCGGCGTGAAGGGCAACAACAACGACAACAACACCGCCACTGCCACCAACACCGGCCTAGACAGCTTCCTCGCCGCCATTGCTGGGTCTGGCGGTGATGACAACAGCAACAACACCGCCACCATCACGGGCAACTGGGACGGAACCGGTATCGGCACCGGGAGCGGGAGCGCCTACGCCGGCTCTCTCGGCTCCGGCAACAGCAACAACACCGCCACCGTCATCGGCACCGACAGCACCGCCGGGGCGGGCTCCTTCGGCGACAACAACACCGACAACACCGCCGCCGCGGAGGGTGGAAACGCCGAAGCCTGGGCCGGCGGCGGAACGCAAAATATCTTTGGCACCACGACTGGCAACAACAACTCCGGCAACACCGCCACCGCTACTAACAGCGGAGAGGTCCCGCACAACAGCGATTACATCACCTACGCCCAGGCCGGTGTCACGGGCGACAACAACACCGACAACACCGCCACCGCAGCCAACAGCGGCGACAACGGCGTCGCGTCGGCTGGCGCCGGCTCTGTCGGCGACAGCAACGCTGCCAACAGCGCCACCGCGTCCAACAGCGGCAACGACAGCGTTGCTTCTGCCTTAGCCGGCACCTCGGGCCACAACAATAGTGTCAATAACGCGGACGCCTCGAACTTCGCGGATGGTTCCAGCATCTTCGCCGAAGCCGGTTGGTTCGGAAACAACAACAGTGACAACAACGCCACCGCCACCAACAACGGCCTCGACGCCCTACTCAATGCCATCGCCGGCTCGTTCGGAGACGACAACACCGATAACATCGCCATCGCAACCAACGCCGTTGGCGGGACCACTACTACTGCCGAAGCAGGCAGTAACAGCGATGGCAACGACAGCGTCGAGGTCGAAGCAACCGACGGACAGATCATCATCCACCCGTAGTCGCGAATACCACCCGAACTCGGCCACGTACGTCCACCACTACGAAACCGCCGCTAGGTCAGAGGTTCGAGGTCACAGCTCCTACGTGGTAGTTCGCTGGCCGAGCTTGACCGGCGGCTGTGACGGCACTTGGCGGCCGCCGGATTTGGTCGTGATTCGTGTCAACCGCGAAAAGATGGTCGGTAATCTCCGACCATTTGGTCGGCATCGTCGTCTATTTCACTTGCACAAGCAACAGGTGGAACAACCAGTAGTGGCTAGTGCTCGATGATCGAGCGTCAGTACTTCTCCGGTATGAGTCGCTCAACGCTGTACGTGACCTGCAAAAACAAGGTCAGCGTCATACTCTTTGCCATTGGTATCTTCGGCTGAGCTGACTCCCGCTCCATCGAGGGAGACAGCCATGACCACGGCCGCCAACCCGCACCCGGCCCCTGGACCATCCGTGTCCGTTCTGTGGCGCATCCGAGGGCCAACCATGCCGAACCCAAAACAGGGGTCGACTACGACTGGCCACGCTCGCGTCGATTTGAGCTGGTTGTTGACTGATGGCACCAGCATCGGCCCACCTACCAGGCACTGTGCTGCCAGTGCGGCAATGTCGAACCGTGAAGGTCGCGCCGAAGCGACGCGGCTACTGGGCGACCGGACTGGCATCGAGACGTCGGCGATCTGAGTGTGAGGCGTGGGGAGAGATCACGACGCACGCGTGGCGATGACCCGTAGCGCGATTAGGAAGGGAATTGCAAACGCGTGGCACTTGGAGGCGAAGTGCCGAAGGGTTGGCCTTGGGATGCCGACCGTCGCACCTACCGGGAAGTCAACGTCCCCCGCGCAGCCCCTACCTCCGGCACGCTTACGTGGTGGAGGACGCGCAATAGCTTGGAGCCGGGGAACGCTACGTGACGGCGATATGCGGCGACACGACGCCGTTCGACCGGGACCCTTCCGGAACAGAGTGGATGACAGCCGGTACGGCGACGATGGGGTTACGCCGCGCGCCGGGAGGTGCGCGACGAGGAGTGCGAGGATCCCGAGACCGGGCTGTGGTGGGTAGAGATGGATTGCGTTAACTGCCTCGTGGCGAATGCGCAGCGTCTAGGGCAAGCCTGTAGGGACTTGTGCAGCAAGCTGCTCGAGGTGACTGCCATCGTTGACCCGCCGATGTACCCAGCCGTCAGGTTGGTAGCAGTCGGCTGATCGGTGCTAGACCGCCGAGTGCACTGTGGCGTCGTTGAGTGTTGTAGTTCTCGATCCCGGGTGCAAGGGCTGCGGCTCGCTCGGCGTTACTGGTGAATATCTGGCGGTATGCCCACTCGGTTTGCAGGGTGCGGTTTAGTCGCTCTGCCTTTCCGTTCTGCCAGGTGCAGTGCGGTTTGATGAACACTTGTCGGGCGCCCAACTCGTGACAGACTTCGCGGATTGACCAGCGGTAGGCCTAGGCGTTATCGGTCCTCACTCGCTCGATGCGGGTGATGCCATGCTGGTGGAAGTACCCGCGGCGGCGCGACGGAGAAATGCCGCGCAGGTGTAGTGCGGCCGGTTACTGGCACACCGGGCAGCCTTACGCGGTGCAACAGCAGATCGATCGGCTGGAACTACTACTTGTGCGGCTGGCCAATTCCGCCCGACGCAATGGACTGGCCGGAACTCGACGCCCTCAACGATGACGTGCGCACCACCACGGCCGACGCAGTGCTGTTGTTAAAGCACGCCGCCGCCCATTTCGACGCTCAGCTTCACGAGCGGCCCTGAGCAGCCCAACTTTCAGGGAACTCATAGTTCGCGATGAAGCTGAACTAACCCTTCGGCTTGTCGCCTGCTCACGTAGTAGCCGGTCGAATCCATAGGTTATTTTCGATTGGCGCCCGCCGGGGTGGGCCGGTTGTCGCCTGTGTCTTCGGTGTCAGGCATCGGCAGTCTCTCGTTGAGCGCGTGGGTTGGGGGCAGGTCAACCGCTATCGGGAGTTGAGCAGTGAGAGCCAATAATCCTCCGGTATCTCACTGTTCGACTTCAGCACCATGGCCAGACCGGTCGCCATCGCGATGCCGAGCAGGCCCAGCCATAACCCGAAGACGCCGATGACGATCCAGAGCGCGGTGGTGACGGCCGGCCACGGCGACAGCATCGCCAGCGCGGGCGCGAAGAAGAAGCCGGCACCGATGTACCACGCCGACCCGGCGCGGTCGGAGATCAGCACGAAACGCAGCCACCGGGGGATCGGCGCGTCGCGGGTATCGCCCCCATGATTGCCTCCTTCTGTTCGATGGCACTGACAACGCTGCCCTCCTGAGGTAACCAGCGCAATTACCTGCCAGGTAGTGGCCCGGGCGCTCGTGGGCGGCCACACTGGCAACATGACCTTCGCGGCTGTGCAGACCCAGACATTCGGCGTGCTGTTGAAACAGTGGCGTGGCCGCCGTCGGCTCAGCCAGCTCGATCTCGCCGTCGCCGCCGATGTGTCGCCCCGGCACGTCAGCTTCATCGAGACCGGACGATCCACCCCGAGCCGGACGATGGTGCTGCGGCTGGCCGAGGTGCTCGACGTGCCGCGTCGTGAGCAGAACCAGCTGTTGATGGCGGCAGGTTTGGCGCCGGTGCACCCCGAGCGGTCCCTTGATGACCCGGACATGGCTGCAGTCCGCGCCGGAATCGATCGAGTCCTGTTCGCCTACAACCCTTTTCCGTGTGTCGCGGTGGACCGCGGATGGCAGATCGTGCGGGCCAACGAGGGTGCCGGCGTGCTGATGGACGGTGTCGCACCAGAACTGCTCGAACGCCCGAACGCGCTGCGCATCGCCTTGCATCCCAACGGTCTGGCGCCGAGGATCAGAAACCTCGCGCAGTGGCGGCACCACCTCATCGAGCGCCTCCGGCGTGAGGTCGCCGTGAGCGGCTCCGATGTGCTGTCGTCGCTCTTGGCCGAAATCGACTCCTACCCCGGCGGTTCCGACGGCTCATCGGATCTGGGCAGCGTGGCGGTACCGCTCGAGCTCGCCACACCCGACGGGCGCCTGCTGACCTTCCTGTCCACCGTGACGACGTTCGGCACCGCGCTCGACCTCACCGCCGCCGAGCTCTCGATCGAGGCGTTCCTGCCCGCCGACGACGCCACCGCCGCCGCCTTGCGGTGAGAGCCGGCGATCATCGGATCCTGGAGGGCATCTCGATCGCCGGGTTCATCGGCGCGACCAACCGGATCGGCATCGAGCTGTCGGTCCCACCCAATCCCGAGTACACGGGTATCCCCGGCCGCTGACCGCCGGAACACGCCGCACCGGTAGTCGACCGAACCACGCATATGCGGCCGCAAACACCAATAGAGTCTGGCGTCATGGACATCCGACTCGTTGCGGCGGCCGCGGTCATTCTCGGTGCCGGGGTCGCGGGCTGCTCCACACCGCCCGCGGCACTCGGTGGGACGACCGCGAAGGTAACCATCAACGGCGAGAGCACCGGTGGACCGCACGCCGTGTCGTGCACCCAGTCCGGGTGGCTGTGGACGATCGAGACACCCGACGAGAACAAGGGCTTCACGGCCAGCGTCGGCACCGGAGACAAGGTCACCGTCGAATCGGTGGCCTTCCACGACTTCGGCGGCTTCACCGGCAACTTCTGGCAGGGGAACATCGGCGAGGCCGAGGTCGAGGGCGACGGCGGCACGTTCACCATCACCGGGTCGGCGGATGGTTCGTTCACCGACAACCCGAGTAACGCGGTGACGGCCACCTTCCGCATCGAAGCCCACTGCTGAGGGTCTGCGTCGTGCATGAGTTTCGTCGGGCGGTCGAGTCCGGGGATCTCGATGCCGTCATCGCGCTGTGCCGCGACGACATCGTGTTCCGCAGCCCCGTCGTCTTCACCCCATACGAGGGGCGCGACGCGCTGCGAACGATCCTCGCGGCGGTGATGGAGGTCTTCGAGGACTTCCGTTACGTCCGTGAGATCGGAGCGGCCGACGCCCGGGACCACGCGCTGGTGTTCCAGGCGAAAGTCGGCGACAAGGACATCGAAGGATGCGACTTCGTTCGAACCGATGAGGACGGGGCCATCAGCGAGCTCACCGTGATGGTGCGCCCGTTATCGGCGACGCTGAGCCTGGCCGAGACCATGAAGGAGCGGCTGGCGGGAGCCTGATCCACTGGTCTGACCACTTGACCTCTGGCCTGTCCGGTGGCACGCTAACCACATGGCCCTGCAACCGGTTAATCGGCGCTCCGTGCCCGAGGACGTGTTCGAACAGATCGTGTCCGAGGTGCTCAGCGGGCAGATGCAACCCGGCGAGCACCTGCCCAGCGAGCGCAGACTGGCCGAGGTCCTCGGCGTCTCCCGGCCCGCGGTTCGGGAGGCGCTCAAGCGACTCACCGCAGCAGGCCTGGTCGAGGTGCGGCAGGGTGATGCGACCACCGTGCGCGACTTTCGGCGCCACGCGGGTCTGGATCTCCTTCCGCGGCTGCTCATCCGGGCCGGCGAACTCGACCTGTCCGTCGTCAGGAGCATCCTGGAGACGCGGTTGCACAACGGGCCCAAGGTCGCCGAACTGGCCGCCGAACGCAGCGGTCCCGCTCTGGCCGAAGCGCTCGATCAGACTCTGCGAGATCTGGACACCGAGGACGATCCCGTCGCGCAGCAACGCCATGCCCTGGCATTCTGGGACCACATCGTCGACGGGGCCGACTCGATCGCGTTCCGGCTGATGTACAACACGCTGCGAGCCACCTACGAACCCGCGCTTCCCGCCCTGGCCACCGTGATGGCCGCAGAAGTTGGAAGGCCACACGCATACCGCGAGTTGGCCGACGCGATCACCGCACACGATCCGGCGCGCGCCCGGCGGGCCGCCCAGGACCTCCTCGAACCGGCGACCGCAGCGCTACTGGACGCTCTCGACAATCTGAAGGATCAACGATGACCACGACCGCACGGCGCGCACGCAAGGACTTCACGCTCACCGATGCGCTGCGCCAATTCTGGAAACACCCCTCCCCCTGGATGATCGGCGCCACCCTCGTCGCCGCGGTGATAGCCCGTATCGCTGTCGGCGACTGGCAGCCCACCGATGCGATGGTACCGGTGGTGATGCTCGCGCTGTTTCCGTTCTTCGAGTGGATCATCCACGTCTTCGTTCTGCACTGGAAGCCGAAACGGCTGGGCCCGTTGACGGTCGACCCTCTGCTGGCGCGAGAGCACCGCGCGCACCACAGCGATCCGCGCGACGTCCCGTTGATCTTCATCCCATGGAAGTCGTTGGCCACGTGGGTGTTGCCGTTGACGGTCGCGGTCGGCCTCTTGGCGTTCCCGCGGTTGGGTATGGGGCTTACATACCTCGTCTGTATCGGAACGCTCGGGCTGGTCTACGAGTGGACGCACTACCTGATCCACAGCGACTACAAACCGAAAACCGCTCTGTATCGGGCGATCTGGCGCAACCACCGGCATCATCACTTCAAGAACGAGCACTACTGGTTCACCGTGACCAGTTCGGGAACTGCCGACAGGGTGCTCGGCACCTATCCCGACCCGGCCGAGGTGCAGAACTCACCGACGGTGAAGAACCTGCATGCCGATGCGCAACCGGTCGGCGCGCCCGGCGACTAAGCCTGGACGATGACCGGGTCGCCGATGCTCACCATGTCGTAGTACCACGCCGCGTTGTCCGGACTGAGGTTGATGCAGCCGTGGCTCACGTTCTCGTATCCCTGCGATCCCGTCGACCAGGGTGCCGAGTGCACGTACACGCCGCCCCAGTTGATGCGGACGGCGTAGTAGACGGTGAGCTTGTAGCCTTCGGGATCGTCCAGCGGAATGCCGATGGTGCGGGAATCCATGATCACCGGGCTCTGCTTCTCGAGCACCGTGAACGATCCCTTGGGTGTCGCGAAGCCCGGCTTGCCCATCGATGCGGGCATCTCACGCATGGTTTCGCCGTCGACGCTGACGGTGAAGGTATGGGCGTCGATGTCGGCGACCGCGAGCACCTCCGAGCCGGTCTGAAAGTTGGCCTTGGCATCGCCTGCCATCACGGTGATGGTGGAATGCGCCGGGAAGAACTCCTCCGGAGTCCACTGCAGCACACGGTCATCGAGCCAGGCGAAGGTTCCCTTCTGGGTACCGGGCGGCATCGCAGGCGCGGAGACGCCGAACGTGCGCTCGGCGGCCGCCCGGTCGTCGATGGGCTGCTTGAACGTCACCGTAATCGGGTGCGCCACACCGACCGTCTGGCCGGCAGGCTGAATGCTGGCTACTGCGTTCGATGTTGCGATGCCCGCTGAACTAGTCGGGGCGGAGACCACGGTGAGCACCGCGAGGCTCGCCACCGCGAGCATATTTCGTAGCTTCAGCACACTTTTATCCTAATTCGTCTCGTGGAGTTCCCCGGGCAATCGCAAGGCGGGCTCGCGCGCGCATGTCGCAGCACGGGCGGATACCCACTCCCCACGCTTATCGAACGCGCTGCTCAGAACGTTTCACACCGGATCGGCCTCAGACGAGGTCGTGATTCGGTTGGCGGCTGGCAAATCCCCGCCGACGACGGGCCCAGTGCCCCCAGCACACCATCGGTTCGCGATTCGCCCAACCGGCGCGGGCAGTACTGCGCTGCGATCGGGCTATGCGGGTCGCGTCCCGGATTGTGCCGCAGGCGGTCGGCGAGTCACCCAGGGGGCGGCAGCGGCGCGGGTTCGGAGGCCGGGGGTGCGACGTCCACGTGCGGTGGCGTGACGGCCGCCTCGGGCGGCGGCGGAGGCAGCGGCGCCCCCGGCGGTGGAGCCAGCGCGGGATCGACGGGCGGTGGTGCCGGTGCCTGTTGGAGCGCGGGGTCGTCGCCGCCGACGTCGGAGAACCGGTCCCTGATGCGCTGCAACCAGCCTCGGCGCTCGGGCACCGGAGTGGGCTCTGCAGGCACCAGACCGGGAGCCATCGACTCCGGCGGCAGCGCGGGCGGCCCCGGCACCGGCGCGACGGGTGCTTGAGGTGGCGGTGCGGCGGGCAGCGGATCCTCCACCGCTGCGGGGACGTCGACGACGGCCACGGACGGTTCCTCCGGCGGCGCCGGAATCGCGGCCGGTGGCGGTGCGGGGGGTGCCGCGGGCACAGGCGTAACGGCCGGGCGGGGCGCGGGTGCTGCCGCGATATCGGGCGACGATTTGGCAGCCGGGCTCGGCTCGGCGGGCGTGGTGTCCTTGCCCGGCGCCAGCTGCATGCTGATCGCCGCCGAGACCGATACGACGAAAGTGACCGTCCCCGCGGCCAGCATGGCCAACGGCCCGGTATGGGCGGGCTGTCGTCGAGGCCGCCTGCCTGCGCGCTCGAACGGCTGCTCGGCGTCGAACACCGACGGACCGCTGTCGGCCGCCGCGAGCGCAGCGCCGCGCGCCAAGGCCAACTCGGCTTCGGCGGGCGCGAACACCGGCACCGACAACACGGTCTCCAGCCGGGGCATGATCGCGTCCAGATCCGCGCCCGACCCCACCAGCACCAACGCCTCGGGCCGCCAGTCGACCCTGGTGAACACCGTGTTCAACCAGCGGATCAACGATTCTTCGCTGTCGATCGAGTGGCTGACCGCGGTCTGCACGGCCCCCTCGCGGGTGTTGACGACCAGCGCAACGACCGCGTCGTACTCGATCACGCACACCGCGGTGACCTCGTTGCCGATCAACTCGGCCACACCCCACGCCAAGGCCTCCGACGCCTCGGGCAGTTGCACCGCCACCGCGTTGTCGAATCCGCATTCGCGCAGCGATCGAAGGAGCAGCGACGCTTCGGCTTGGGCGTCGTCGCTCCACGTCACACCGATGGTGTGCAACCGGTGACCGCGGCTGGCGGCAAGCGCTTCGGTGCGCAGCACCGCGGCTGCGGCCTCGTCGGAGGCGTGTCGCGGAGACGACCGGCGGGTCGGCAGGATCTCAATGGCTTCGCGGTCGACGGTTGCGCCGTCGGCGTCCTGCCCTTCGACGAGGACAAGACCGACGGCCGACGGTGTCACCGACAAGCCGAGTACGGCGTCCACTCATACCCCTTCGGACGTCCACTTACCGGGGTGACCGTAACAGTACGACGCACCGCCGCCTCCCCGGGGAGTGGGCGCTGCGGTGAAAGCTGCTGCCACGGGCCGGAATCGAAATGTGCTGTGCCGCTGAACCTCCTGTAAGAGAAGGCCGAACAGCTTTGCCGGGTCGATTGTTCGCCATCGGGCGCGGCGCACGCGTCGCCGTGGCAATGTGAAGACCCATGGCAGGAGTCCAGCAGACGGAGGGCGGGCCAAGCGGTCGCACGGTGCTCGGTCACCCGATCGGTTTGGCGAACCTGTTCGGCGTGGAGCTGTGGGAGCGGTTCTCCTTCTACGGGATGCTGACGATCCTCGGCTACTACCTCTATTACTCGGTCACCGAGGGCGGTCTCGGGCTCCCGCAGAGCACCGCGACCGGCATCGTCGGCGCGTACGGCGGACTGGTCTACCTGTCGACCGTGCTCGGCGGTTGGATCGCCGACCGGGTGTTGGGCATGGAGCGCACCGTCTTCTACGGCGGCGTCGTGGTGATGTTCGGCCACATCGCCCTGGCCGTCATCCCCGACCTGGCGGGTGTGACCGTGGGGCTGGTGCTCGTCGCTCTCGGTTCGGGAGCGCTGAAGGCCAACGCGTCGTCCCTACTCGGCACGCTCTACGCCAAGGGCGACCCGCGCTGCGACGGCGGATTCACGTTGTTCTATCTCGGTATCAACCTCGGCGCCTTCGTCGGTCCGCTCATCACCGGATTGCTGCAGACCCACGTCGGCTTCCACTACGGATTCGGCGCCGCAGCAATCGGAATGGCCCTCGGCCTGACACAGTACGTCGTCTTCCGTCGCAATCTCGGCGACCACGGACGTCACGTACCGAATCCCCTGCCACGCAGCGCAATCGGTCGGCTGGTGGCCATTGCGCTGGCGGGGGCTGTGGTCATCGGAGTGGTGTTCGCGACGGGCGTGGTGACGCTGGCGAACCTGTCGCATGTCACCACCGGTGTCCTGGTTGCGGCATCGGTGACTTATTTCGTCGTGATGCTGAGAAGCGCCAACGTCACGACCGTCGAACGCGTCAGGGTGCGCGCGTTCATCCCGCTGTTCGTGGCGAACGCCGTGTTCTGGTCGCTGTTTCAGCAGATCTTCACCGTGCTCGCCGTGTACTCCGACGAGCGGATGAACTGGTCGATCTTCGGGTGGACCGCGCCGTCGAACTGGATCGGCTCCATCGAACCGGTGTGGATCATCACGCTGTCACCGCTGTTCGCGGCGATGTGGACCAGGCTCGGCAACCGCGCCCCGACCACCCCGCGCAAGTTCGCGTACGGCGTGATCGGAATGGGTGTGGCGTTCCTGCTGTTTCTGCCGATGGCGGGCACGACCGGCCGCGCGGTGCCCGCGCTGTACATCGTCGGTGTGATGGCGGTGTTCGCGATCAGCGAGCTGATGCTGTCACCGATTGGATTGTCGGCGACCACAAAGCTTGCGCCCGAGGCGTTCCGGGCCCAGATGATGGCGCTGTACTTCTTCTCGGTCGGTATCGGAACGGCGATGTCCGGTGTGTTGGCCGGTTACTACAAGGCGACGCACGAGTTCGCTTACTTCGGGATCATCGGTGCGGTCGCGGTAGCCGCCGGTGTGGTGGTGTTCGCGCTCGCGCCGTGGATCAGCCGCCATATGGAGGGAGTGCATTGATCGCGGCCTCCTCACACGCCTAGCCGGCCAGAATCTCCTGCAGCAGGGCGGGTTCGATGTTGCCGCCGGAGAGGACGACGACCGTTCGGCCCGCCGGGCTCGGGCCTTTACGGTAGGCGGCCAGGGCGACCGCCCCGCTGGGTTCGCTCACCAGGTGTGCACGGTGAGCGAGTTCGCGTACCGCCGAACGAATTTCGTCTTCGGTCACGGTGACGACGTCATCGAGCACCCGTTGCAGGTGGGCGAACGTCAATTCGGAAGGTTGCGAGCGCAACCCGTCGGCGATGGTGCGGTTGCGGTCCTCGATGGACCAGTCGACGCGATGTCCGACGCTCAGGCTCTGGGCGGTGTCGGCGGCCAGTTCCGGTTCGACCCCGATCACCTTGGCATTCGGGCACATCGCCTTGATCGCCGTACCGATCCCCGAGGCGAGGCCGCCGCCGCTGACGGGTATCAGGACCGTGTCGACGCTCGGCATATCCTCGGCGATCTCCAACCCGATCGTGCCCTGGCCGGCGATGATGTCGGGGTGGTCGAACGGCGGTATCAGGACACCGCCGGTCTCCTCGACGACCTCGGCGGCGACCCGTTCCCGTTGTCCCGCACCGCACAACACCACCGTCGCCCCATGGCTTCGAGTGGCCGCCACCTTCACATCCGGCGTCTCCTGCGGCATCACGATGTGGGCGGGTATGGCGTACACCGCCGCCGCGTAGGCCACCGCCTGCGCGTGGTTTCCGCTCGAATATGCCACCACTCCCCTGGTGCGTACGGATTCGTCGAGGTGGCCGATCGCATTGAACGCACCCCGCACCTTGAAAGCCCCGATCGACTGCAGGCTCTCGGGCTTGACCCACAACGGCCGGTCGTCGTCACCGGCCCACGGGGCGGGAAGCAGCGGTGTGCGCAGCACGAAGGCCCGGATCCGCGCGGCCGCCTGTTCGATGCCGTCGAGCGTCACCAATTCCACCCCACCAGTGTGCACCGCAGGGAAACCGGAGACACAATGGCGATATGGCCGGAACCTTGTTCTTCGACGGCAACTGCGGGATGTGCACCCGCGCCGTCTACTTCGTCCTGAAGATGAACCGAACCGGTAGTCTGCGAACCGCGCCGCTGCAGGGCGAGGGCGTCGCCGAGCGGTTGGGCATCCCCCAATCACGCATCCTCGACGTCGCGCGATGGCACGACCAGTCCGGCGATGTGTACGACGGCGCACAGGCGGTCAACGCCGCGCTGGCGGCCGCGCTGGGAACCCGGATCCCGCTCCTCGTGTACCGGATCCCCGGAATCCGTGCGTTGCAGGACGCGGTGTACCGCTATGTCGCCAGTCATCGCCACCGCTTCCCGGGTACGACGCCGTACTGCGAATCTCATCCCGTCGGCTGTTGACCCTGTGGCGGCCGCCTCGGCCGCGTTGCACCGGGGCCGCGGCTTCCTCGAGGCCGGCCGGCTCACCGCGGTCGGATTCAAGCACGACCGATGGCTTGACACGCTGCTCCTTCAGCGAAGCCTCCTCGACTGAGGCGGACTTCGGCCGCCTCCGGATGTTTTTCGACAAGTTGGGTACTCCCTAGCCGATTGGGCCACGGTCGAGGAGGCTGCCGATGAGTTCTGGGGTGCAAACCGGCACGATCACCACGCAGGTTCCGAGCCGGTTGGATCGGTTGCCCTGGTCGCGATTCCACTGGCGCGTCGTCATCGGACTCGGCGCGGTGTGGATCCTCGACGGCCTCGAGGTCACCATGGTCGGCAACGTCGCCTCTCGGTTGACGGAGAGCGGCAGCGGGATCGAGTTGACCGCAGGTGAAATCGGCATCGCCGCGGCGATTTACATCACCGGCGCGTGCCTGGGTGCCTTGTTCTTCGGACAGCTCACCGACCGGCTCGGCCGCAAAAAGCTGTTCCTGCTCACCCTCGCGGTCTACCTCGCCGCCACGGTGGCAACGGCTTTCGCGTTCGCGCCGTGGTACTTCTACATAGCGCGATTCTTCACCGGCGCAGGTATCGGCGGTGAATACGCCGCGATCAACTCCGCGATCGACGAGTTGATCCCCGCGCGTGTCCGTGGCCGCGTCGACCTGATCATCAACGGTTCCTACTGGCTCGGCGCGGCCGGCGGTGCGGCAGGCGCACTGGTGCTGTTGAACACCGCGATCTTCCCGGCCGACATCGGTTGGCGTATCGCGTTCGGTATCGGCGCCGTCTTCGGTCTCGTGATTCTCGTCGTGCGGCGCAACGTCCCGGAAAGCCCGCGGTGGTTGTTCATTCACGGTCGCGAGGATGAAGCCGAACGGATCGTCGGCGAGATCGAGCGCGAGGTCGAACGCGAGACCGGGCAGACCCTTGAAGAACCAGAGGGCACGCTGACCGTGCGTCAGCGCAAGGCGATTCCGTTCCGGGAGATCGCCCACGTGGCGTTCACGAAGTATCCCCGCCGGGCCGTGCTCGGCCTCGCGCTGTTCATCGGGCAGGCGTTCCTCTACAACGCTTTCACGTTCAACCTGGGCACGCTGCTGAGTGGCTTCTACGATGTTGCGTCGGGCACCGTCCCGATCTTCTACGCGCTGTGGGCGTTGAGCAACTTCGCCGGCCCGATCCTGCTCGGCCGGTTCTTCGACACGATCGGCCGAAAACCGATGATCGCGTTCGCATATCTGGGTTCGGCGGCCGTGGCGGTGGCGCTGACCGTGCTGTTCGTATCGCAGTCGGGCGGCGTGTGGGTCTTCATGACCGTGCTCGGTGTGTGCTTCTTCCTTGCCTCTTCCGGAGCCAGCGCCGCATATCTCACCGTCAGCGAGATTTTCCCCATGGAGACGCGGGCTTTGGCGATCGCGTTCTTCTACGCGGTCGGCACGGCCATCGGCGGTATCACCGGACCACTACTGTTCGGCCAACTCATCGAATCCGGCGATCGCGGGCTCGTCGCGGTCAGCTTCCTGATCGGGGCGGCGGTGATGGCCGTCGGGGGCGTCGTCGAGCTGATGTTCGGTGTGAAGGCCGAGGGCCAGAAACTCGAAGATCTGGCCATGCCGCTGACGACCGCCGACGAAGACCAGGAGAAGTCCGAAGCGCCTTCGGAGCGTGACGAGGAACGCGCGGCCCGCCAGGCGCGCATCGCCGAGCGCACCGAACGTGCGCGGGCAGCCAGCCAAGCGCGGCGCTATCGGCCCGGCCCGGCGGCGGGCTGGTACGGGGCATGGCGTGAGCCGCCGACGCCCGGTGTGCCCGAGTCGGCGCTCGACCACGAGATCGAAACCATCGCGCGCGCGGTGAGCGAGCACGAACCGATGTCCGTACGTGAACTGCACAGGGCGGTCGGTGCGCGGTACTGGGGACCCGGCGAGTTCCGCAAGGCGATGCGGGCGGCGTTGGCGGAGAACCGAATCGCCCGACACCCCCGTGGCAAGGTCGGTATGCCACTGGGAACACCACAGCAATGACGTTGGGCTGCAGCATATTCGGGCATAATCCGACGTTCCACGCTGATGGCCGCATCATGCGGTGGAAGTGCGAGCGGTGTGGCGAGGCGCAGGGCGCCAAGGAATACGCCACCGCCGAAGACGCGCGCAGATACGCCAAAGCGTTCAACAAACGCGATACCGACGACCTCGGGAAGCGCGCGCCTCTACTCGGCCTGTTGCCGTTGCGGCTGTGGCGAGCCCTGCGTCGGCGTTAGCTCTTGGTCAGGGTGAACTGACAGACGTCGGTGTAGCCCTCGCGGAAAAGGTCGGCGCAGCCGGTCAGGTACTTCATGTACCGGTCGTACACCTCTTCGGACTGGATCGCGATCGCCTCGTCCTTGTGGGCCTCGAGCGCGGCGCTCCAGGAATCCAAGGTACGGGCGTAGTGCAACCGCAACGGCTGGACCAGGCCCACCTTGAACCCTGCTTGGGTCGCGTGCTTCTTGACCGCGACGGGCTGGGGCAGATCCCCGCCGGGGAAGATCTCGTCCATGATGAATTTGAAGAACCGGAGCTTGGTCATGGTCAGCGGCAGACCGCGCTCCGCGAACTCCTCATCGTCGGGCTTGACGATGGTGTGCAGCATCATCACTCCGTCGGCGGGCAGCGCGTCGTATGCCATCTTGAAGAACTCGGGGTAGCGGTCGCGGCCGAAGTGCTCGAACGCGCCGATCGACACGATGCGATCGACCGGTTCGTGGAACTGCTCCCAACCCTGGAGCAGGACCCGCTTGCTGCGGGGGCTGTCGATGCCGTCGAGCACCTTCTGGACGTGGGCCTGCTGGTTCTTGCTGAGCGTCAGGCCCACCACGTTGACGTCGTAGCGCTCCAACGCCCGCTTGATCGTCCCGCCCCAACCGCATCCGATGTCGAGCAGCGTCATACCCGGCTGCAGGCCAAGCTTGCCCAGCGATAGATCGATCTTGGCGAGCTGGGCTTCCTCGAGGGTCATGTCGTCGCGCTCGAAGAAGGCACAACTGTAGGTCTGCGTCGGGTCCAGGAACAGCCGGTAGAACTCGTCGGACAAGTCGTAATGCGACTGCACATCCTCGAAATGCGGCGTGAGGTCCTGGGCGGTATCGGTGGTTTTTTCTGGCACGGTCAGCCCCTGGCGTCGAATTGGGTCAGGTCGAAGCTCCGCACGGTTCGAGAGCCTCCCCCGTCGCAGGCAGTTTACGCACAACGCCTGGGTGCAGCCGTCATTGCCCTGGTCAAGCGTGTGTATCGCCGCACGGCTGCCGCCCGCACTAAAGTTGGACCCCATACGGGTAACCCTCAACGAGAACGGAGACCGATCATGAGCACACCTGACGGCCTCGCGTTCGGCGATGCCATTCCCGAAGCCGACGTGGCGGACCAGCGCACCCCGGTGTACCCCGACGACCAGGACACCTGGCAGGACACCTCGGCGATCTCCCGCGAACGCACGTGGGACGCCAACGAGGCCGATCTGGTCGACCAGGCGATCGAGGTGCCGATCCCCGACGACGACCTGCCGCTGGAGTAACCCACCGCGTCGCGCCTCGTCACGAGATCCGCTGCCCCGCTCGGCTGCGGGTAGTAAGCATGACGCCATGGATCTACGTGCGGAACTGCTCGAGGGCCTCGACTTCGATCCCGACGCCTCGCGCGTCTTCGGAGAGCCCTACGCGACGGCGGACGGCACCACCGTCATCCCCGTCGCCGAAGTCCGCGGCCGAGCCCGGCGCGGCGGTGAGCCGAACGTCAAGGTGACGAGCAGGCCGGCCGGTGTGTTCGTCATCAAGGACGGCGACGCGGTATGGCGACCAGCGGTCGACGCGACCCGCATCACCCTGGCCGGGATCCTGGTCGGACTGGTGACCTCAGCGCTCGCCGGGGTGGCGATGGTGCGACGGCCGCCCTGGCCCGACCTGTACGGCGACATCTCGTCGCGATGAGGCGGTGCGCGGCGACCGTTTCGGCGGTTCGGCGTCGGGTACGCCCGCGCCATGAGCACAGATGCAGCCGGCGGTAGCGACTACCGCGCCGACCAGGACTCCGACGCCGACCCCGAGATGAAAGAGCACAAGGCGATGCGGCAGCCCGATCAGGCCGAAGGGGACGACGATCGCGGCGAGACGAACGGCTGACGGTCAGTTCTGCCGTGGGAGCAGCTCAACGACGAACTGGTCGACGAATTCGGCCATCGCGATGCGCCCCGCTGGACGGATGACGAATTTGGTCAGGCCGGCGTCCAGATAGGCGTCGAGTTGCCGGTGCAGCTGCGGCCAGCCGCCGGCGATCAGCTCGGAGGGGTCGACATCGGGCCGGCGCCGGCTGATCGCCGCCAGCATCTGCGGCGACGCTGCGCCGTCGGCGACGGCCAGATTGATGCCGAAGTGGTCCGGCTCGACCTCTCGCCCGGCGTCCTCGGCCGCGCGCTGGATCGCCTCGCGGGCTCGACGCGCCTCGGCGGGAGTGACGAAGCTGCCGAGCCAGCCGTCGCCCAGGCGGCCGATACGCCCGAACGCGGCGGGGGCGGACCCGCCCAGCCAGATGTCGAGCGGCTTGACGGGCCGCGGCGCCACCGCCGCCGAGGAGACCGTGTAATAGTCGCCGTCGAACGAGACATCGTCGTGTTCGAGCACCGCACGAAGCAGCCGCAGCGCCTCGTCGAACACCGCGGCGCGCGCCCCGTCGGGCACCACGAAGATCTCGCGCTCTGCGGCGATCGCCGACCGCAACCCGAAGACCGGGAGCACCCGTTTGGGCGCCAACGCCGCGAGTGAGGCCAGCTGCTTGGCGACGAGCACCGGGTGCCGTCCCGGTAGCACCGCGACCGACGTACCGACCTTCAAGCTGCGGGTGCGGGCCAGAGCGAAAGCCATTCCGACGAACGGATCGACGGCCTCGGAGTACACGAGTTCGGAAAACCACAGCGAGTCGACGCCGGTGTCTTCCAGCTGGTCGACGATGTCCGGCAGCTGTTGCGGCCCGATGTCAGCGCCGAGCCCGATCCCGAATCGAATTTTCACGTCGCCGCCATCGTACTTACTCGTGCTTTCGGGGCGGCTTCGGTCCACGGGGCGCTAGGGTTCTCGAAAACGCTTGCCAGAGAGCGAGGAAACGGTGGACGGAGCGGTGACGGTGTCGATGGCGGCGCCGGCGGAGCGGATCTGGGACCTGATCGCCGATGTGCGAAACACCGGCAAGTTCTCCCCCGAAGTCATGGAGGCCGAGTGGCTCGGTGGTGCCACCGGTCCCGCGCTGGGCGCCCGGTTCCGGGGCCACGTCAAACGCAACGAGATCGGGCCCGTCTACTGGACGACGTGTGAGGTGACGGCCTGCGAACCGAACAGGGAATTCGGCTTCGCGGTGCTCATCGGAGACAAGCCCGTAAACAACTGGCATTACCGGCTCACCCCCGTCGACGGCGGTACTGATGTCACCGAGTCTTTCCGGCTCAATGACTCGCTGCTGATGAAGCTGTTCTCAGTGTTCGGAGGCCAGCTTCGGCGCAGGCGCAACATCCGCGACATGCGCAAGACGCTCGAGCGCATCAAGGCGGTGGTCGAGACGCCCGAGGGCAGCTGACAGAAACGTTGTCCGCCAGCGGATTACAGGCTGCGCAGGCGCCGGACGCGATCGCTGATCGCCCGCTGCGAGACGCCGGCGTTTCTGGCCAGGGCCTCGAACGCGTGGGGGCAACCCGGGTACACATGCAGTTCGGTGGGCACTCCTGCGTCGGCCAGACGGGCCGCACCGTGTGTCAATCCGCCCCGGTGGGGCCGACACCTTTGATAGAACACATGCCAGGTACGCCGCGAGCCGAGGAGCCTGCAATGGGTCAGTGGTCACGTGAGGAGATCGACGAGGCGTTCCGCGCCTATCAAGACGCGGTCGTCGACATCGGGAAGACGTGGAACTGGTCGAGCTATGCCGATCACTTCACCGAGGACGCGACCTACATCGAGCACGCCCTGGGCGACATGTCCGGCCGAGAGAGCATCCGCGACTGGATCGTCTCGACGATGAACACATTCCCCGGCAGCGAGATGCCCTTCTATCCGGTCGAGTGGTATTCGATCGACGTCGACAAGGGCTGGGTGATCAACCGCAACGTCAACACGATGAAGGATCCGGGCGACGGCAGCGTGCACGGCACACCGGTCATCACGGTGCTCAGGTACGCCGGTGACGGGAAGTGGAGTTACGAGGAAGACGCCTACAACCCGATGAACTTCCTGGTGATGGTGCAGGGCTACATCCAGCGCTGTCACGAGCTGGGCACCATCTCCGACGAGGCCCGCGTGTTCGCCAAGAACATGAACTGGCAGTTGTCGTAATCAATTTGGCCACGCGGGCAGATCGGCCTTCCCCGGGCGAATATCGGCCTACCCTCGGACGAGTGGACACCGCGACACCGCCCACGTTTGGCGCGAACATGATCAGGGCCAACGGCACCCCGCCGCCCGAGGTGCCGTTGTCCGAGGTCGACCTGGGTTCCTGGAAGTTCTGGGTGCAACCCGACGACTTCCGTGACGGCGCTTTCGCCACGCTGCGCCGCGAAGCCCCGGTCTCGTTTCACGCACCGCTGGAAACCCCCGGTGTGGCCGAAGGTCCCGGCCACTGGGCGATCACCAAGTTCGACGACGTCTGGTACGCCAGCAGACATCCGCATATCTTCAGCTCGAGTCCGAGCATCACCATCAACGACGCGAACCCGGAGTTGTCCGAGTATTTCGGCTCGATGATCGTGACGGACGATCCGCGTCATCTTCGGCTGCGCAACATCGTCAGCCGGGCTTTCACGCCCAGGGTGGTCGCACGCACCGAGGCCTCGGTCAGAGACCGCGCCCGGCGCCTCGTCGAAGAGATGATCGCCGAACATCCCGACGGCCACGGTGAGGTCGTCGCGGAGTTGGCCGGACCGCTGCCGCTCCAGGTGATCTGCGACATGATGGGCCTCCCCGAGGACGACCATCAGCAGATCTTCCACTGGACCAACGTGATTCTCGGCTTCGGGGACAAAGACATCGCGCAGGACTACGAGGAGTTCGTCAAGGTCGCGATGGACATCGGCGCCTACGCGACCGCACATGCCGAAGATCGTCGCGCCCACCCGCAGGAGGATCTGACGACCGCGCTGGTCGAAGCCGAAGTCGACGGGGAATGTTTGACATCGGCCGAGATCGCATCGTTCTTCATCCTGTTGGTGGTGGCCGGCAACGAGACCACCCGCAACGCGATCAGCCACGGCGTGCTCGCGCTCACCCGCTACCCGCGCGAACGCGAGCGGTGGTGGGCGGACTACGAGACCGTCGCCCCCACCGCCGTCGAGGAGATCGTTCGGTGGGCGTTCCCGGTGAACTACATGCGCCGCACCCTGACCGAAGACTGCGAACTCAGCGGCGTCACGATGTCTGCCGGAGACAAGGCCACGCTGTGGTACTGCTCGGCGAACCGCGACGAGGACAAGTTCGCCGACCCCTGGACGTTCGACGTGACACGAAGCCCCAATCCGCACGCCGGATTCGGCGGCGGTGGAGCGCATTTCTGTCTAGGCGCCAACCTCGCCCGGCGCGAGATCAGCGTCGTCTTCGAGGAACTGCACCGGCAGATACCCGACATCTCCGCCACCGAGGAACCGGCGCGGTTACTGTCGCCGTTCATCCACGGCATCAAGCGCCTGCCGGTGTCCTGGACACCGCCTCGCTGAGCTCGTCACGGCTGGGTCGCGCCGCAGGCGGTGACATGGTTCGCGGGTTGGCCGATCGCTTGTGTCGTCAGGCGCTCCATGGGTAACCAACGGCTATGCATCCCGAACACTTTCGTACCCTGCTGACTTCGAACGGCCCGTATGCGTCGGTGTATTTCGACGATTCCCACAACACCGCCGACGCGGCGGCCCAGATGGACCTGAAGTGGCGGGCGCTGCGTGAACAGCTCGAGGAGCAGGGCGCTGATCCGGCGGTGACGGAGAGCATCGAGCAGGCCATCACGGATGCGGCTCCCCCCGTCGGGCCCAGCGGTCGCGCGGTCGTGGCCAGCGCCGACGGTGTCCTGGTCAACGAACACCTCATTCGGCCCATCGAGCCTGTCGTCCGGGTGTCGGCACTGCCCTACATCGTCCCGGTCGTCGAGCACGGCCTCGACCGGCCGACGTACGCCGTGGTGATCGTGGACTACGAGGGCGGCGACATCACGCTGTATCGCGAGGGCACCGCGGTCTCGGACACCGTCGACGGGCACGCCTACCCGGTGCACAAGGCTTCGGGCGCCGACACACCGGGTTATGGCGATCCGCAGCGGACCAGCGATGAGGCGCGCCAACAGAACATCCGGGCGGTCGCAAGCCAGCTGACCACGCTGGTCGACGACGCCAGACCCGAAATCGTATTCGTCGTCGGCGAGGTCCAGTCGCGCACCGACCTGATCGCGGAACTACCCGAGCGGGCCGCTTCGCTGGTGGTCGACGTGGGCGTCGGGGCGCGGCACAGCGGTTTCGACGACGCCGACCTGCAGCACGAGATCGACCAGGAGTTTCAGCGTCGCCGCGTGGCAGCAATCGACGACGCCGCACAACGCTTCACCGCCGAGCTCGGGCGCGGCGAGGGCATGGCGACCGAAGGGCTGGACGGCGTGACGGCGGCCTTGCGGGCGGGCGCGGTCGACACCCTGATCATCGGTGACGTCGGCGACGCGACCGTCGTGGCCGGCGATGACCTGACCACGATCGCGCCGAACGCCAACGTCCTCTCCGAGCTCGGCACGGCCCCGAGCCAGACCCTGCGGGTCGACGAGGCGCTGCCGATGGCGGCGATCAACACCGGAGCTGCGTTGATCCGCACCGACGAGCGCATCGATCCGGCCGACGGCGTCGCCGCGATCTTGCGCTACGCGCTGCCCCGCTGACGCCGGGCGAGGCTCAGCGGGCGCCGACGATGTTGGCCAGCGCGGCGATCGGTGTGTCGTCGAGATGTTGGCAGAGCTCCAGCGCGTGCCCGAAAACCCGCTGCGCTCCGGCCTTTTCGAGCTCACTGCGGGAGACTCCCCCGCTGAGCACCGCGATGCTGTCGACACCTGCGCGTTTACAGGCTTCCACGTCCCAAATGGTGTCGCCGACGAAGACGGCATGCGAGGCCGGCACCCCTGCGCGTTCGAGAGCGACCTCGACGATGTCGGGCTCGGGTTTGGCGGTGTCCACATCCTCCGAGGAGGTCACTGCATATACGAGGTGGTCGCTGTCGAGCACCTCGCGCAGCACGGACAGCTCCTCTTCCGGTGCCGAGGTCGCCAACACGACCCGGATGTCGAGCTTGTGCACCGCTTCGAGCAGTCCGCGTGCGCCCGGCAGTTGCCTCAGGTGCGGCGCCAACTCCTTGTAGTAGCGCGAATGCAAATCCTCGGCCTGGCTACGGGTCTCCTCGTCAGCCTCTGCTCCCAGCGTGTTGACCAGCGTCGTGCCATCCATCCCGATGGAGCGGTGGATGCGCCAGGCCTCGACCGGGTGACCGACCTCCTCGAACGCCCGATACCAGGCGTGCACGTGCAGGTAGTTCGAGTCGACCAGCGTCCCGTCGATATCGAAGAGGACGGCCGATGCGGTCTTGGCTTCTTCGGTCACGAGCGGTGGTGCTGCTCGGGGGCCCGGTTCGGGTCGGGACGCGTGGTTCGATCGTCTCGCACACCATCGGTCTTGGTGGTCGACGGATCGGCGACCGAGTCGGACGTTCGCGTCTCCGGGTCCAGGGCGTCGGCGCGGGCGCGTTGTTCGTCGAGTTCTTCGCGCTTGGTGTTGACCGCATTGCGGTGCGTGTGGGCAGCATCCTGCAGCCGGGCCGCCTCGGCGGCTTTCGCCTCTGCTTCGGCTTGTGCGGCACGGGCGCGTGCCTCGGTTTCCTGCGCGACGGTCTCGCGCTTGCGGAGATGATGCGACTTTTCGTCGACCTCCGTGCGGAGCCGATCGGCTTCCATGCGGCGTCGCTTGTTGCGCGCGTTGCGCGCCAGGAGCGCCACCGCCACGATCGCGGCGATCAGAACGATGGCGACGATGATCCACACGATGGCGTTGTTATCCATGTCGGCTCCTCTGGTCTGTCGAGCCGGCTCGTTGACGAACCCGCTAATTCTGCGTGTGCCCGGGCAGCCATCCGGCTAAACGGCCGATGGTCAGTCAGTTAGGGGCGGCCATGAAAGGAGCGCTTGCTGATTCGATGTCGGCGCGGTCGCGGATGTCCTGCAGGAAATTCGGCCTCGTCGGCCGACGAATCCACCCGTTCGGGCAACGAAAGGCGTTGTTGCGGAGCGGAACTCAGGATTCCCGTTAGGCGATGCTAGAGCGTCGCGGTCAACGGTCCGGACGGCTCGCAGACCGGCTCGGGCGGATTGCCCGACGTCGAGCAACCCCGACCCGTCGCCACGTACGTCGCGCCCGGTTGATACGGCGAGTAGTACGCTCGCGCTGTCAACAGCCCGTTGTTCTGCACACAGTTCTCCGGCCCCGCATTGCCTTGGAGCTCGACGCAGGCGATCGACTGATACGGGGTGCCGCCATCGCAGTTCGACGGCGACATCGTCACCGCCACCATGTCCGTTCCTGACACGTGGACGACGTGCGGGGCGGAAAGGGTGAAGGAGCAGGGCGGCTCGTCCGGGTCCGCGGCTGCCGTCGCGGTGACCGACGCACAGCTCAGGGCGACGGTGAAGACCCCGACCATCAGCGACCTGATCATCTCCGGATCGTAGGCCAAGGCCACACGTTCGCGTGCCCCCTTTCGGCGAGCGTGCACCATCCTCTTGCCTTACCCACCTACCCACCTACCCACTTACCCACTCATGCGCGCGCGTGCGGGTCTGCACACGACACGCCGCGTTCGGTCCGCACTTTGTGCACCGTCGCGGGCCGACGAGCGTGCGGTACTCGGCGCCGAGGTGATCGACCGGTGTGCGCATGCCACCCGAGCGCGGACCGTAGGAATTGGCGATCTGCACGTCGCGCATGCGCTGAATGTGACCGTGGGCCGTGTGCTGGCGTTGACGAGTCGTTGGCGGGCAGACGAACTACCGGTGAATGTGCGGACGGTGGCGGGGTTTGCGCACACTCGTCGGCCGGCGACGGTGCGCAAACGGCTGCTTTTCCGCGGCGTGTCGTGTGCAGACGCGCACGGTCGCGGGAATGGGATCAGGCGACGTAGCGGGTGAACCAGTCCTGCACACGACGCCACGCGTCGGCAGCGGCGGTCGCGTTGTAACGCTCGCCGGTGTCGTTGAAGAACGCGTGGTTGGAGTCGGGTTCAGTGACCAACTCGAACACCAGACCGGCTTTTTCGAGTGCCGCCCGTGCGACGGGTTCGGTGGCGTTCACTCGCTGATCCTGAGCCGCGTAGATCCCCAGCACGGCAACGTCTTTCGACCCGGAGAAATCGGGGTTGTCGGGTGTGGGTCCGTAGAACGGGACCGCTGCCGACAGCCTGGGCTCGCCGGAGGCCAGCAGCCGCCACACATACCCGCCGCCCATGCAGAAGCCGACGGCCGCGACCCTTTTCCCGGGCACTCGGCGTTGCAGTTCGTCGATGCCCGATTTCAGATCCGCGACCCCTTCGTCTGGCGGGATCTTGCCCAGCGCCGCGGTCGCCTCTGCGGGATCGGCGAACGTCGATGTCCCGCCCTGCGCCGAGAGCAGGTCGATCGCCAGCGCTGAGTAGCCGATTCCGGCGAAGCGACCCGCCACCGAACGGATGTAGTCGTTGAGTCCCTTGTTCTCGTGGATGACGAGCACGCCGCCGCGGACATCCGGCGCCTGGGCCCAAGCGGCCTGCAATTCACCGCGAGGCCCGGCCCAAGTCACCGGTGTGGTCGCCACCGCTGTCTCGCTGCCGGGCGGCGGGGCGCTGGCCGTGGCGGCGCCGCTCGACGTGGCCGGGGCGTCGGCCGTCGGCTCCCGGTTCTGGCCGCATGCGGCGAACAACGCGGTGGCGCCCGCGGTGCCGACGCCGAGCAGCGCCAGCCGGCGCAGCGCCTCCCGCCGGGACAGCAGACCGTCGACGTGGTCGGTGGCGATCTCTTCGGCGATGTACCGCTGGATGGGGGTCATCCCAGCGAGTATGCCCCGATATGGACACCGCCGGAACCCTCGCACGGGGCCGCAACATCGTCGAATACATGCACGTCAGCAAGCGTAGTAGACAAATTCACGAATCTGTTCACACATTTCGTTGACATGGCAACCGCTGGGCTGTTCTATGGCGGGGTGACCTACGACACGATCATCCGCAACGGCCGCTGGTTCGACGGCACTGGCGCTCCGTCGGCGATCCGCCACCTCGGTATCCGCGCGGGTCGTGTGGTGGCGGTCAGCGAAGACGATCTCGACGCGACCGGGTGCCCGCAAGTCATCGACGCGACGGGTAAGTGGGTCCTGCCCGGCATGCTCGACATCCACACCCACTACGACGTCGAAGTGCTCAACGGTCCCGCCCTCGCCGAGTCGCTGCGGCACGGTGTGACCACGGTGATGCTCGGGTCCTGCTCGCTGTCGACGGTGCACGTCGACGCCAGCGACGCCGGTGACATCTTCGGTCGGGTCGAGGCGATTCCCCGCGAGAACGTGATCGCCGCGGTCGAAGAGCACAAGACCTGGTCGAACTGCGAGCAATACATCCAGGCGCTGGAATCCCGGCCGCTCGGCCCCAACATCGCGGCATTCATCGGTCACTCCGACATGCGCGCGGCGACCATGGGACTCGACCGCGCCACGCGTAAGGACCAGCGCCCCACCAAGGCCGAACAAGCTCAGATGGAGCGTTGGCTGTCCGAGGCGCTGGAAGCCGGATTCGTCGGAATGTCCTCGCAGCAGCTGCTTTTCGACAAGCTCGACGGTGACGTGTGCCGGTCGAGGACCCTGCCGTCGACCTACGCCAAACCACGCGAGCTGCGTAGGTTGAAGGCGTTGCTGCGACGCGCAGGCCGGGTTCTGCAGTCCGGCCCCGACATCGAGAACCCGCTCAACCTCGGGTCGCAGCTGGCGCAGTCGCTGGGCCTCATCCGCAATCCGCTCAAAACCAGCTTGTTGTCGGCCGCGGACGTGAAATCGAACCCGTACAGCATTCACGCGCTCGGTCCGGCCGCGCGGCTGGTCAATAGGCTCGGCGGCAACTTCCGTTGGCAGCATCTGCCGGTCCCTTTCGAGGTCTACGCCGACGGCATCGATCTGGTGGTCTTCGAGGAATTCGGCGCGGGCGCGGCGGCGCTGCATCTGCGCGACGAGGTCGAGCGCAACGAGCTCATGCGTGATGCGGCCTACCGGCGCCGGTTCCGCAAGGAGTACAAGAGCAAGCTCGGTATCCGGGTGTGGCAGCGCGACTTCTTCGACGCCGAGATCGTCGCGTCCCCGGACGCATCGATCGTCGGCAAGTCGTTCGGACAGGTCGGTCAAGAGCGCGGCGGCGTGCATCCCGTCGACGCCTTCCTCGACCTGGTGCTCGAACACGGCACGGCGCTGCGTTGGCGCACCACGATTTCCAACCATCGTCCCGAGGTGCTCAGGAAGCTCGCCGCCGATTCCGGCATCCAGATGGGCTTCTCGGATGCCGGTGCGCACCTGCGCAACATGGCGTTCTACAACATGGGTCTGCGGTTGCTGCGCCACGTGTACAGCGCCGAACGCGCCGGGAGGCCGTTCATGACGGTCGAACACGCGGTGCACCGGCTCACCGGTGAGCTCGCCGACTGGTATCGCCTGGACGCCGGGCACCTGCGTATCGGCGACCGCGCCGACATCGTGATCGTCGACCCCGCGCACCTCGACGACTCGCTGGACCGCTACGCCGAAGAGCGCGTTGACCATTACGGCGGGCTGTCGCGAATGGTCAACCGCAACGACGACACTGTATCGGGTGTCTTCGTCGGCGGCCGCGCGGTCTTCCTCGACGGCAAGCCGACCGACCTCGTCGGCAAACGGCGGACCGGACGGTTCCTGCGCGCAGCGCACAAGGCGCCCGCGCTCGTCGAGCAGGAAGGGGAATTGGCCAGTGTCGGTTGAGGATACGGTTCTCGGCATGTGGAAGGCGCTGTCGGCGCGTGACTGGGAGGCGGTCAAGACCTTTCTGTCCGGCGACTGCATCTACCTCGACGTGCCCGTAGGTCCGGCGGCCGCGGCGCGTGGGCCGGAGGACATCGTCAAGCGGCTCAAGATCGGCTTGGAGCCGTTGGCCTCCTACGAGAACTTCACGGGGTTGCTGGTCGACAACGGCGCGGACGTGATGTACGAGCATTCCGAGGAATGGCATTGGGCCACAGGTGAATCAGCCGTACTGAAATTCGTCAGTGTGCATCGGGTCGAGGACGGCAAGATCACGCTGTGGAAGGACTACTGGGACATGGGCGCGCTGGCCAACAACGCGCCGGCCACGTGGATGGAAGACTTCGCCAACGCCGACATGTCATGGGTGTTCGACGCGACCGGACTCGTCTGACGCAAGCCCACGGCTGCGCACAATAGCGCGCCCCGCTTGGACCTACAGCGTGATCTTGCAGCTTTGGCCGATGTCGAGCGTGCGCAGCATGCGGCCCATGCCCAGCCACATCGCGCACGACAGCGCCAGATCGGTGAGCAACTCTTCAGAGAAGTGCTCGCGGCAGCGCTGCCAGAAGTCCTCGTCGTCGCGCAGGCCGGTGTGGTCGCTGGCGAACCGTTCGGCGAACTCTGCGGCGATCCGCTCCTCCGCGGTGTAGCCCGGCCAGGTTCGCCATTCGGCGGCGTGGTTGTAGAGGTCCTCGTCGACGCCTGCCGCCAGACCTTCGGAGTCGCGGGTGTTCTGGCACACCACGCATTCGTTGTCCAGAGCGATGACCATGCGCGCGAGTTCGCGAACCCGCATCGGCAGCCGGTTCTTCGTGTAAACCGCATTGGTGAAGCCGGCCATCGCGATGCCGATATCCGGCGACATCGTCACCCAGGCGGCAGCGTCATCGTCGGCGAAATCCCCAATTCGACTCATGGCCGCATCGTACGCTCGCCGCCGTCGAATTGGAACGCGTTCTAGTTTTGGACCCGCAGAGTCAGCCGGTGGTGACCAATTGGGCGCGGTCGTCGGTCCAGTCGCGCTGCAGAAGCATTCGGTGCGCAATGCGCTCCAATGCGGCCTCGACCTGGAACCGGTCCGGACGCCCCTCGAAGGACGGCGAGGTGCCCAACTTCTCGACGATGCGGCCGACGATCGCCGTCGAGATGGCGTCGACCTGCCGGATCCCGTTCTGCGTCAGCCAGAGTCGTTCGTCGGTGCGAAGCGCCAGACCGCGTCGCACGAGATCGTCGAACGTCGGCTCGATGATCTCGTGCGGCACCCGGAGCCGTTCGGCGATGTCGGTCAGCGTCGCCGAGCCGAATACCTGGTTTTGCCGGTAGATCTGAAGGAGCGCCCACATCTGGCTGACGTCGAGGTTGCATCCGGGTTCCCGGGCCAGGCTGCGCAGCCGGATCTCCGGCGAGTCGCGGAACAACCGGCCGACGGCCACTTCGAGGATCTTCTCGGGCGATTCGGTGCTCGGCATCCCGAACCCCTCACCCAGATCCGAGGCCGACACCGTCTCGACCTCACGCAGCTGCACCTCTTTGAGGAACAGCGAGACGACGAAGCCGACAACTGCCACGGGTACCGCGAACAGGAACACGCGGCCCAGCGAGTCGGCGTAGGCCTCGACGATCGGCGCGGCCATCTGCGGGCTCAGCGTGTGAAGCAGCTGTGGTGACTCCGCTGCGCGCGCCGGCGCACCGCTGGTGGCCAGCGCCGGTCCGATCCGGTCGGCGAGGAAGTTGGCGAACAAGCTGCCGAAAATCGCTGCGCCGAACGAACTTCCGATGGTCCGGAAGAAGGTGACCCCAGAGGTGGCCACGCCAAGGTCGCTGAAGCTCGAGGTGTTCTGCACGACGAGGACGAGCACCTGCATGCACAGGCCGATCCCGGTGCCGAGGATGAACAGATACAGCGACTGCTGCCAGGTCGGTGTCGCCGCATCCATACCGGAGAGCAACAGGAACGCCACCGCCATGGTCGCGGTGCCAGCGATCGGGAAGATCCGGTATCTGCCGGTGCGCCCGACGATCTGGCCGCTTCCGATGGAGGTGATCAGCATGCCGGCGACCATCGGCAGCGTGCGCAGACCCGACGTCGTCGCCGAGACGCCGTTGACGAACTGCATGAAGGTCGGCAGGAACGTCAACGCGCCCAGCATCGCGAACCCGACGATGAACCCGAGGATGCAGCACACGGTGAAGACCGGGCTGGCGAACAACCGGATCGGCAGGATCGGTTCGGCGGTGTGAAGTTCGACCCACACAAAGACGGCCAGGGCCGCGAAGGAGCCAACGAACAACGCGATGATGGGCGTCGAGGACCACGGATACGTGCTGCCGCCCCAACTCGTGGCCAACGTCAACCCGGAGGCGCCCAGTCCGACGAACACGATGCCCGCATAGTCGATGACGGCCTTCCCGGATTTGGCCAGCGGCGGGATTGCCACCGCCGCGACAGCGAGCACCACGAGCGCGACCGGCACGTTGATCCAGAACGCCCACCGCCAGGTGAGGTGGTCGGTGAAGAACCCGCCGAGCAGCGGCCCGATCACGGTGGTGACACCGAACACCGCGCCGAGGGCACCCTGGTAGCGACCGCGATCGCGCAGCGGGATGACCTCGCCGATCAACGCCATCGCGGTGACCATGATGGCTCCACCGCCGACGCCCTGCAGCGCCCGGGAGGCGACGAGCATGGTCATCGAACCGGCCATCCCGCACAGCACTGAACCGGCCAAGAAGAACAGCACGGCGACGCCGAAGACGTTCTTGCGGCCGAACAGGTCGCCGAGCTTGCCGACGACGGCCGTGACGATGGTGGACGCCAGCAGGTAGCTCGTCACCACCCACGACTGGTGGCCCGCGCCGCCGAGGTCGGCGACCACGGTCGGCAGTGCGGTCGCCACGATCGTCTGGTCCAGTGCGGCCAGCAGCATCCCGAGCAGCACCGCGACGAAGATGGCGTTGCGGCGCCGCGGGCCGATCTCCGTGCCGCCGGCGGCGGGATCGGCGGCCGTTGTCGTGGCGTGCCTCGTCACTGCTTCCCTTCCGATGCGAATCCTTCAGCCATATCGTTAGGAAGGCTATGAAAGTTACGCACCGGGTGAGGGTTGCCGCCGCGAGCGTGCACAAAACGCTGCAAAAGCGCGGTGTGTCCTGTGCAGACGCGCACGTTCGCGCCACATGGAGGGGCCACATGGAGGGCCACATGGAGGACAGTGCGCGGGAGTGGGCGGGTGCGCTACAAGGCGGTCGGCGGGCGCGACACACACTGGGCCGCGTAGAGCTCGTCGCCCAGCTTGTCCATCAGTTGCAGTTGGGTCTCGAGGTAGTCGATGTGCTCCTCCTCGTTGGAGAGGATCTTCTCGAGCAGCGTCGCCGAGATCGCGTCGCCCTTCTCGCGGCACATGATGATGCCCGGGCGCAGGCGCTCGAGCACCTCATACTCGATCGCGAGATCGGCCTCGAACTGCTCGCGCAGGGTCTGGCCGATCCGCAGCGAGAACAGTCGCTGATAGTTGGGCAGCCCGTCGAGGAGGAGAATTCGGTTGGTTATGTCCTCCGCGTGATTCATTTCTTCGAAGGACTCTTTGCGCGTGTATTCGGCGAGTTCGGTGAAGCCCCAATTCGCCTGCATCTTGGAATGCAGGAAATACTGGTTAATGGCCGTCAGTTCGCTCGTCAATTGCTCATTGAGCAGTTTGAGGACGTCCGGATCGCCTTGCATGATCGCTCCTAGGCACTTGAGGGCTGGTCAAGACTCGCTGTCGGTCGTGCACCTTCAACGCTAGTGCAGTTACGCCGCGCAAGCGCGCTTTAAAACCTGCGCAACGCGTGTTTTTCCGTGGATTCTCAACCGCTCCGGCGACTCGAGGCGCAGATCCGGGGCCTAGTCTGGACTGCCTAGGCTAAGTAAGGTTAGACTGCGCTAACCATTGGCGAGGGTACGAGCGAGACGGGAAGAATCGATGGGTCAGATCGATCTGCACTCATTGATTTTGGCGTGCGATTTTCGCGTCGCTGATGTCGAGCGAATGTGGAAATGGCTCAAAAAGCGTCGCGATAATCTGCAGTCAATCGGCGCCCATCATGTCGTCGTATACGAGTCGATCTGGGAGCCCAACCGCGTCCTGGTGACAATTGGAATCCGCAATGCGCGATCAATTCGTGACGTTCTTCGGTCATCGGCGGTTTTCGAGTGGTTCGACATCGCCGGCGTCGATGACATCCCGCCGATCTTCGGTGGCGAAGTGGTCGAAAAGATCGACCTCTACCCGCCCTCGCCCGCCGATCACGTCGGCCGGGTGGTCGTGGGCGTCATGTCGTCGGTCGAGGACGTGTCGGCCCTGATGGTCAAGATCCACGACGGCGTCGAGCGCTTCAAGCGCGGCGGGGTGCGCAAGATCTGGGTCTACCGTGCCCTCGACGACGGGCAGGAAGTCATGATCCTGCAGGAGATCGAGGATGAAGCCGCCGCGCGGCAGTGGATCGATCACCCGGACGCGGCCGCGGAGTGGATGACCAACTCGGGACTGGGTCCGTATCCGAGCCACTTCATCGGTCGGTTCGCCCACCTGATGAGCATCGACGGGCAGGGGTGACGGGCGCGATGTTTGTCTGCCTGTGTATGGGAATCACCAGCCACGACGTAACCGAATGCGTGGCCAACGGCGCACGGACGTCGAAGCAGGTCGCCGAGGCCTGCGGCGCCGGCGGCGACTGCGGGAGGTGCCGGCGCACCCTGCGGGCGATCATCGCGGCGCACTGCGAAGCCGACGACGCGGCGCCCAGAGCGGTGAATCACTAGCCTCGCGTCACTGGTCGCGTTTGCCGGTGAAGTCGGCCAGCGCACTCGCGTTCGCCGCCGCGCCCATCAACACCGCGAAATGTTCGTTCTCTCTTGCCGTCGCGGCGTCGATTCCCTCGCGGGTTGGCGCCGTCATCGTCTGCTTGACCGCCATGAGGCTGGCGATGGGCCGCGAAGCGAGGACTTCGGCGTGCCTGCGTGCCTCGGCCAACAACTCCTCGGGTGGACACACCTTCCAGGCCAGACCCATCCGGTGCGCCTCGGCCGCGTCCACCCATTCCGACGACATCAGCAGCCATGCGGCGTTCTGCCGACCGATCAGCCGCGGCAACAAATACGACGACGCCGCCTCGGGCGCCACACCCAGGCTCGTGAACGGCGTCTTGAGCCGCGCGTCGGCCGACATGAAGACCAAGTCGGCGTAGCCGAGGATCGTCGCCCCGATGCCGACGCCGACGCCGTTGACGGCACAGATCAGCGGTTTGGGGAAATCGGCGAGCGCGTCGATCATCGTGGTGAAGTGGCTGCCCTGTTCGTTGAACGCGGGATCGGTGATGCGCCTTTGCATCTCGTTGAGATCGTTGCCCGCGCTGAACGCGCGTCCCTCCCCGGTCAGCAGGACGACCGCGACCTCGTCGTCGGCGGCCGCCTCCCTCAGCGCGGTCGCGGTCGCGAGGTACAACTCCTCGTTGAACGCGTTGAGCACGTCCGGCCGGTTCAGGGTAAGCGTGCGAATCCGGTTGTCGTCGGCAATCCGCAGGGTCGTTTCAGCCACCGCAGCAGATTAAGCGTTAGCCGTTGCTGTAGACCCGGGTGGGTGCGACGAGTACCACGGTGCGGCGCTGCTCTGCCATCACGCGGTCGTATTCCGCCCAGTCGTCGTGGGTTCCGCCCGCGGCTTGGAACACCTCCCGCAGTAGCAGCCGCAACCTGTCGGGGCCGGTGAGCCACGGTTGAGGATCGTCGGGACCGGCGAGCTCGGCGTCGCCCTCGACGGTCGCCCACTGCCACCCGCGGCGGAAGGTCACCGCCAGTTGCGGGCGCGCACGAAGGTTGGCCAGCTTGACCTTGCCGTAGGTGACGAAGCCGAGCACCGGTGCCCCGGTGTCCGGATGTGTCAGCTTGCCGACGTTGACGAGTGAGGCCTGAATGGTGGCGTCGGCGCGCAACGTCGACACCACGGCCAGCCCACTCTCGGCCGCGGCCAGCGCGATGGCATCGTCGAGTGTGGTCATGACTCTCCTTGCACCGTAGAGGAGTTCGCGAAGGGCGTCCGGTACACGTAGCGGCTGGTCGGGACCGTGTCGACGTCGCGGTTCGCGCCGAATGCCGACGTGCTGGCCACCATGCGCTCCATGCGTCTGCGCAACTCGTCGTCATCGTCCGCGCCGAAGAACGCGTGCAGATCGGATAGCGCGGCGGAGGGGAACAGCTCCTCGACGATCGCCGAGACCGGCGGTGCGCCCGGCGTGAGGGCCCGCACGACGGCGTTCTGCGTATAGCCGAACGTGGACTGGGTTTCGATGGCCACGGGTGTGTGGTCGATGTGCCAGCGGGTCAACCAGGTCGCCTCGTCCAGGTCGGCGGGCCTGCGCAGCAGCGCGACGTTGGCGAATCCCTCCGTCCGCTCCCCCGGCGCGCTGTCCGGCGGGGCTATCGGGACCGATTCGGTGACCAGGTAAGCCGCCACGTCCTCGACCTCCTGCCGGAGTCTGGCCAGGGCTGCGGTGACCTGATCGCCGTAATGCTGCTGGGCCCAGAGGCTGACGAAGCCGACCACCGGTGGATCCAGCGTGGTGAGGGTCATCAGCGAGTCGCGGACCACCCCGTCGCGCACGTTCAGCGTCAGACCCGGAGGGTCAAGGCTCAGCAGATCCGGGACGACCTGGCCGTGCAGACGCGCACACCAGGCGTCGTCGGCGTTGGCCCGGCGCAGCGTGATGACGACTTTCTCCACGACGGGAACCTACCGCGTCTCAGCCGTCAGGCTTCCAACCGTTCGCGGATGCGGGTCAGTCGCTGCCTGAGCTCGTTCTCGTCGATAACACCTCGGGCGACCAGCGAGTGCGCCAGCGCCACCAGTTGGTTCTCGGGATAGGGCAACTGGGCGTAGCGCGTCGCCGTCAAGACGTCCTCTTCGTCTCGGCGCGCTTTGAAGTCGGGAATGTCGGCCTCGCATGCGGCCCGGTCGAGCGCGTCGCAGAGCCCGTCCAGGCTGGTCTTCCACGGCGGCACAGGGTTTTCCACCCCGTACTTCGCCGCCATCCGGGACCAGACCTGATTGCGTTCGACGATCTCTTCGAGCGGTGCGACCGTGGTCTGTTCGATACCGGGATCCGGTGTGCCGCTCATGCTTCCGAGGCCGGGTGGACGGCCGGCCGGGTGTCCGTGATGACGTTGGTGGTGACGCCCGGCTTGGGCAGGGCGACGCCGATCAGACAGTCCCGCGTGACGATTTCGGCGAGTTGCTCCCCGGTCCAATCCTCGGTGCCCTCTGGACGCATGGGCATCACCATGAAGCGGTGCTTCTGATTGGAATCCTGCACGCGAACGGTCACCTCGTCGGGCAGATACAAACCGAACTCCGCCAGCACCTGACGCGGCCAGCGCACCATCCGTCTGCGGTAGTTGGGTGTGCGGTACCACTCCGGTGAGTTGCCCAGGATCGGGCGCGGATAGCAGGAGCACAGCGCGCACACGATCACGTTGTGCACGTCGGGTGTGTCGGCGAGGATCTCGAAAGCCGTGAAGTCGCTGGGTGTTCCGAACCCGGTCGGCTCCATCCAGTCCACTCCGACCTCCTTGCTGGCGGTCATGGGTTCGGCCAGCGCGAGCGCTTTGAACTCGGGATCCAGCCACGCCCTGGCGACGAGCGTAGCCGCGGGCGTCGGGCCGATCTGTTCGGCGAACTCGGTGAAGCGGCGATGCTCCTCGGCGGTGAAGATGCCCTTCTCGATGCACAGTTCGCGCAACGCGATCTCGAGGACCTCGAAGTCGGTGATCTCGTCGACCATCGGCGCCACGGTGCGATCGTGATCGTGATCGTGGTGTGTCATGAAGCGGCCTCCAGCCAGTGCTCGGGGATCTCGGTCTGTATGACGTCGTCGCCGGTGCCGGTGTAGCCGTGCCACAACTCCGACATGTTGAACCGCACGACGTAGAACCATTCCGGTTGGGCAGGGCGGTCCCAGGTTTCGTCCTCGGCCGCCGGACTTTCGTAGGCGACGGTCGCGATCTCACCGCGTGCGCCGCGTACGTATTCGGGTGTGCGGGTGTAGAAGATCACCGGTAATTCACGCACGACCACCGCATCGCCGACCTTGAACTTGGGTTCATCGGCCTGCCCGGCATAGACCTGCGGGTCGCCTTTGCCCACCGCGTGTTTATGGTGGGCATTGCGCTTGACGTCTGCTCCGTCGCCTTCGAACTTCGGCTTGGCTTCCAACTTCTTGCCCGCCAGCCCACCCTCGTAGCGGGCCTTGACCTCTGCCATCCGCTCACTTAACTCGGTCAGGCCGATGTGGTGCTTCTCGACGAGCACGCGGGCGACGGCCAACAGCCAGCGGCCGTAGTACGGCAGCCCCAGATACTCGGCTCGGCCCACATCGACGTTGCCGATACGGCGGCGCTCCTCGGAAAGCCAGATGCCGCGCCAGGCCAGCACTTCGCAGATGACATAGGTCATGTGCTCCCAGAGTTCGTACTGCTTGTTCTCGTACTTCATGGGCGCATCCGGTTCCCCGCCGACATCGTGGACGGGTTTCAGATATGCGGTGATCCGGTTGTGATCGAGCAGATCCGGCGTCGGCGCATCCGGTAGTTCGGGATAGGCCGATTTCAACCGGGCCACCAGATCGAGTTGTGCTGCTCGCTCGGCCGCGGTGCTCATGACGATTCCCTTCGTTGCCCTGGCCGAGCCACCGTCGACGTGCACGGATCAACTCGGTGGTTCTCATGAGACGGGGTGCTCGTAATACGGAACGGCGGGCCGGCATCGGTTGTCGATTCGCGCGCGACAGCGGTATGCGCCACCGGCACCTCCGATGCTGTCGCCCCACCCCGTCGGCTGACTCTAACGCCCCACCCGCGTCGGCGCAGGCGAATCGACGACACCGACCACGTCTCGCCGGTAACGGGTTTGTGCTGTGGCACATGAGGTTTGAGCTCGCGGTGCCGGGCTGCCCGGCGGTGGCCGGTTACATCCCCGCAACATCGATAAATTGACGCGTGTGATGTCCCTGCGATGCCGCGCGGAAGCGTCAGAATGAGTACGTGAGCACCCGCAGCAGGGTCATCGATGCCCTCCGTCCGACCATGCCCGAACCGTGGGCGGTGGTCAGAAGCCTGCTCGGGGTGTTGGCGATGGCCTCGATCGCGCTGCTGTGGGACTCCGGGGCCACCGCGGTCTGGGCCGCCGGCGCGGGTGCGGTCGCCGGCGCCGTGGCCCTGCAGGACAGTCCCGGCGGGCGGATCGCCCGAGTGCTCATCGTCGCCGTGCAAATGGGCGCGGCCGTTTTCTTCGGGTCCTTGCTCTCCTCGTTCGACGTCGTGTTCATCGTCGTGCTGGCGCTGTGGTGCTTCGGGGCCGGTCTGCAGTGGGCCGTCGGGAACAACGCGGGCATGGTGGCGGCCGCGGGCGGAGCGCTGTTCGTGATCGCGCCGCCGCTGTCTCCGTCGGTGTCGTCCGTCCTCGTCCCGACCGCCCTGACGATCGTCGCCGGTGCCCTGCAGGCGGGGTTGATCGCGCTCTGGCCGCCGCAGCGATGGCGCACTCAACGCGAGGCGCTCGCCGACGCATACGACGCGTTGGCCACGGATGCGCGTCAGCTCGCCCACGATGCGGAGACACCTGCCGGTGCGACGCTGAAGCCGTCGTTGCGCGATGCGTTCATCGACACCCAGGCGGGCCGACGACCCGAGGCGTACCGAGGTGGGCACCGGTTGCCCGAACGGATCATGGCGACGCTGCGCATGCTGCGCGGCACCCCGGTCGGCGACCGCGACGACGTCTCCCGGGTGCTGGCGGCAGCGGCCGAGGTCCTCGACGCGATCGCCGATCACACCCACGTCGCGCGGCGTAACGCCGAGCACGGTCTGGTCCGGCTGGACGCCGCGGCGGCCGCACTGGACGAGCCGGAAAGCCCTGAGGTAAAACGGCTTTCCCAGCAACTGCATGAAGCGGCGGAGTTGCGGTTTCCCGATCTGTATCGGCCCGACCTGATCAGCCCCGCGCGCGGGGCGCTGACCTCCGTCCGTTCCCACATGAGCTTGACGTCACCGCTGTTCCGTCACGCCGTCCGGCTGTCCTCGGCGGTCGCGCTCGCCGCGGGCGCGGACCGACTCGCTCCCGTGGCGCACGGCTACTGGATCGCGCTGACTGTGCTCATGGTGCTGCGCCCGGAGACCGCTCACACCTATACGCGCTGCATCGGTCGGCTTGCGGGCATAGCGACGGGGGTCGTCGTCGCGTCGGTGATCGTGATGGTGGCCCATCCCACCGGTCTGGTCGCCGCCGCACTTGCCACGCTGGGCCTCGCCGCGACGTATGCCGCGACCAGGACGGGATACATCGCCACCAGCGCGGCCGTGGCTGCTTCTGTCGTGTTCTTCCTCGAAATCGACGCCATCACCTCCGGTGCGACGCTCGAGGACCGGTTGTTCTCGATCGTCGTCGGCGGCGGGCTCGCGGTCCTGGCGCACGTCGCGTTGCCCGACCACGCGCTGACCCGGCTGCATCACCGCGCCGGGGAGCTCCTCAAAACCGAAATCGATTACGCCGCAACGGTGGTCAGGGCTTATGTCCATCCCCTCGATCGTCCGGCCGACGCGGTGTCATCGGCGTGGCAACACGCGTACCGCGCCCGCGCCGGCTTCGAAGCCGCGTCGGGTGCGACCCGGATGGAGTCCCGCGAGCTGCGCCGGTGGCTGCGGTCGTACCGCACCGCGCTGAACGCCGTCACCATTTCGTGCACCGCGCTGGAGGCCAACCTGCCGAACCGGCCGCCACCCACGTTGACTCCTGAGTTCGTCGCCGCTGTCGACGATTTCGTCGATGCGCTGCGAGGGGCGCCGCCCAATCCGGGGACACCGTGGACGGTGGACATCGCGGCCGTGACGGCCGCCTATCAGCAGGTCCGCGAGAAGGCCGAGGGGCTACCCGGTGACAACGGGGCCGCCCGCGTGCTGGTCGCCGAGATCGGCGCGATCACCCGTGCCTTGTCGGGGATCGCCGCTATCCGCGAGCCCACTTCGGCTCGATGAACACACCCTCGGCTTCCACTGTCACACCCTCGTCGTCGGCGAGATAGCCCGTCGCATAGGACTTGATGCCTTCGGACCTCGTGGTCGTCGCCTCGGCGTGCAACCGCCCGAGGCGCGTCGGGCGCAGATACCGCAGGGTGATGGTTCCGGTGAACCGGGGGTTGATCGAGTTGGCGGCGACCTCGCCGAGGATGTGGTCGAGGATCAGCGCCGAGATCCCGCCGTGCACATGTCCCGGCGGGCCCTCGTAGGCGGCGCCGAGTTCGAAGTCGGCGTACACGGTTCCGTCCTCAGCGTGCTCGATGGTCAACGGTGGTGCGATCGGGTTGCGCAGTCCAATCACCGGGTTCCCCCACGGCAGCCGGTCTCCGCCGGTGGTGAAGCGCACGCCGAAGGGTCCGTCGATCTGCCGTGATCGCAGAGCAGCTGTCGCGCCGTCGATCTTCTCGCGGATCGCCGCGACCGTGTCGGCGTCCATTTCGGTGCGGATCGTCGCGTCGATCAACTGTCGGACCGATTCGGCGAGCGGGCCGTAGACACCACGCAGCCGGTCGATCTCCGCTGCGGACACGTCGCCGATGTCGGTGAACTCCACCACGCAAGAACTAGAACACGTTGCAGTGCGGGTTGTCGAATCACTCGTCGCCTTGCGCTGGAGCCGCAGAAGATGCTCGGGAGCTGCGCGGGTGAATTATCGTGCCGTTCATGAGCATCGCGCTCGGCGACGAGACCTACTACGACCTCGGGTCGTATCACCGGCCGATTGACACCCCGTCGCCGCAGGCGCAGGTGTGGTTCGACCGCGGAATGGTATGGAGTTACGCGTTCAACCACGAGGAAGCGATCCGCTGCTTCGAGCGGGCACTCGCACTGGACCCGGGGTTGGGGATCGCCCGCTGGGGCATCGCGTACGCGGTAGGGCCGAACTACAACAAGGGTTGGGATGCCTTCGATCCCGTCGATGCGGCCGCGTCCCTGGCACGCGCGAGGATGGAGTTGCGACTGGCCGGCGACCATCGCGCATCACCGGTCGAGCGCGGGCTGATCGCCGCGCTGCAGACCCGTTTCCCCACCGACGACCCCGACGACACCCAGGCGCTCGAAGCCGGTGGCGCACAGTACGCCGACTCGATGGCGGCGCTGGCGCAGGCCCACCCCGACGACGTCGATGTGCAGGCACTGGCTGCCGACGCACTGGTGAACGTGACGGCATGGGCGTTGTGGGACACCAGAACCGGTGAGCCCGCGCCGGGCTCGCGTGTGGTGGCGGCCAAACGGATCCTCGACGGCGCGTTGGCCACCGCGGCGGGCCGTAGCCATCCTGGCGTCTTGCACCTCTATGTACACACGATGGAGATGTCGGCGGCCCCGCAGGATGCGCTGCCCGCCGCGGACCTGCTGCGCGATCTGGTGCCCGACGCCGGCCACCTGCAGCACATGCCCAGCCACATCGACGTGCTGTGCGGCAACTACCGCGACTCGGTGGTGGCCAATCAGGCGGCCATACACGTGGACCGAAGGTTCGTCGAACACGAGGGGCCACTGAACTTCTACTCCCTGTACCGGGCGCACAACCTGCACTTCGTGGTGTATTCGGCGATGTTCGAAGGCAATTCACGCGCCGCGTTCGCCGCCGCCGATGAGCTGGCCGCCCAGCTCAGCCCCGAACTGCTGGCGATCGAGTCTCCGCCGATGGCCGACTGGCTCGAAGCGTTCGTGCCGTTGCGCACCCATGTGATGGTGAGGTTCGGCCGCTGGGCCGACCTGATAGCCCAACCCCTGCCCGAGGACGCGCAGCTGTACTGCAGCACCGTCGCAACCATCCACTACGGACGCGGCGTCGCGCACGCCGCCACGGGCAACCTGGAACAAGCCCGCGCCGAACGCGAGGCGTTCGCCGAAGCCTACGACCGCATACCCGAGAGCCGATACCTGTTCAACAACACCGTGATCGACATCCTGGCGATCGCCGCCAAGATGCTTGACGGTGAGATCGCTTACCGCGCCGAAGATTACGAGACCGCATTCGCGCATCTGCGGCGGGCGATCGAACTCGACGACGCGCTGCCGTACGACGAACCCTGGGGCTGGATGCAGCCGACCCGCCACGCCTACGGTGCGCTCCTGCTCGAACAGGGTCGCGTCGAGGAGGCCGCCGCGGTCTATGCCGCCGACCTCGGACTCGATCCCACGCTGCCCCGGCCGTGCCAGCATCCGAACAACGTGTGGAGCCTGCACGGCTATCACGAATGCCTGCAGCGGCTGGGCCGAGACGCCGAGGCGGCGATCATCGGTCAACAGCTCACCCTCGCAGCGGCGCGCGCCGACGTCGTTGTCCGCGCGTCCTGCGCCTGTCGGCTGGACGTGCCCCCGGCCTGCTGCGACTGATCCGTAGACTCCGACGTGTGGCCATCAGCGATGACGATCTCGCCCGCCTCGGCCGCTGCGTAGAGCTGGCGCGTGAAGCGCTGGAAGGCGGCGACGAGCCGTTCGGCTCCCTTCTCGTCGACGACGCAGGACGCACACTGTTCGAGGACCGCAACCGCGTCAAGGACGGGGACCGCACGCGCCATCCGGAGTTCGCGATCGCGCGCTGGGCGGCGGCCAACCTGACACCGCAGGAGCGGGCCGCCGCCACCGTCTACACCTCCGGCGAGCACTGCCCGATGTGCGCGGCGGCCCACGCCTGGGTCGGGCTCGGCCGCATCGTGTACGCCGCTTCGTCGGAGCAGTTGACAAGATGGCTGGGCGAATGGGGGGCGCCGCCACCGCCGGTGGTGTCGCTACCGATCACCACGATCGCCCCCGACATCGAGGTGGACGGGCCCGCCGAGCAGTTCAGCGAGGCGATGAAGACCCTCTACGAAGCGAAGTTCAAGCCATGACGGATTTCTCGCACTCCGCGGCCGTCTCCGAACCGGGCTGGGTCGAGCACGTGATCTGGTGGCATGTCTACCCGCTCGGCTTCGTCGGCGCGCATCCCGCCGACCCGCCGCCGGGGCCGGACGAGCATCGGCTGCTGCGCATCCTCGACTGGCTTGACCACGCGATCGAACTCGGCGCCTCCGGGCTCGCGCTGGGGCCGATCTTCTCCTCACGAACACACGGCTACGACACCACCGACCACCTCCACATCGACCCGCGACTCGGCGGCGACGACGACTTCGACACGGTGGTCGAAGAGGCACGCCGCCGCGGACTTCGGATCCTGCTCGACGGCGTCTTCAACCATGTCGGAACCGATTTCGCCCACACCGAGTGGCTGCGCACGCGAGGCGACGGTGTCGACGTGTTCGAGGGACACGGCGACCTCGTGGCGCTGGACCACGACAACCCGGCGGTGACTGACTACGTCGTCGACGTGATGACGCACTGGCTGCGGCGCGGCGCCGACGGATGGCGCCTCGACGCGGCCTACGCGGTCCCCGACCAGTTCTGGGCCGGAGTGCTCCCACGCGTTCGCGAACAGTTCCCCGACGCGTACTTCCTCGCCGAAATCATCCACGGCGACTACGCGCACCGGGTGCGTGAATCCGGCTTCGACTCGGTGACCCAGTACGAACTGTGGAAGGCCGCGTGGAGCGCGCTCAACGACGGCAACTTTCACGAGCTGGACTGGGCGCTGGTGCGGCACAATGAGTTTCTGGACACCTTCGTGCCCACGACCTTCATCGGCAACCACGATGTCACCCGGATCGCCAGCCAACTCGACGACATCCGCCACCTCGACCACGCCTTGGTGCTGCAGATGACGACCGGTGGTACGCCGAGTATCTACGCCGGGGACGAGTTCGCGTTCCAGGGGATCAAAGAGGAACGGTTCGGCGGCGACGACGCGGTGCGCCCCGAATTCGCGACTCCCCCGCTCGACGTCGACGAACACGGCGCCGACGTCTTCCGGTTGCACAAGTTCCTGATCGGGTTGCGCCGACGCCACGCGTGGCTGCACACGGCGCGCACCTCGCCGCTGCTGTTGACCAACCGCCAGTACGTGTACCAGAGCCGCGCCGGAGCCGAGTCGCTGATCGTCGCGCTCAACATCGGCGACGAACCGCTGGCGATCTCGCTGCCCGACCTGGGATTCGATCGGGCGGAAGTCCTCGCGGGCTCGGGCGCACCGCCGTCCGAGGTCGTCACCACCTACGAGGTCGGGCCGCACGGCTGGCTGGTCATCGCTCCTCGCTGAGCAGTTCGACGGTCAGCGGATCGGGTTCGCCGTCGTAGTACTTCGTCAACACGCGGCTGAAGAGCGCCTCGTCATCGGGGTCCTCGGCGGCGCGGCTGAACAACGTCATCGACGAGCGGACCTTGAGGTTGTCCGGCCACCCGAACAAGCCGTCGGCCGACGGTTGGTCACTGCGGGCGACCAGGCCCGCGCACTCCCGCAGGCGCGGACCGAGCACGTCATGGGCGAGGTACGCCCGAGCTTCGGCGAGGGACCCGATCCCGTACCGCTGCGCGGTCGGGCTCCTACCCAGCCCGCGCAATTGGGGGAACACGAACCAGATCCAATGGCTGCGTTTGCGGCCGGCGCGCAGTTCGTCGAGCACCGTGGCGTACACGCGTTCCTGGGCGTCCACGAAGCGCTGCAGGTCGAACGGGTCGCCGGATGCCGATCTGTCTTTCGCCATGTCATCGGCCAGTCTGACAAGCTAACCTGTGCGATTCAATGACGACTATGAGCGGCACGCCGACCGAGGCGCCAAGATGACGCGCCGTCGCGTCCCACATCCGCGGGACCTGGCGCCGCTGCTGCAGTTCAAGAAGCCCCAGCTGAACGCGACGCACCGCAGGCTGGCGTCGGCGCTGACGATCGAGGACCTGCGCCGCATCGCCAAGCGACGGACTCCGAAGGCGGCGTTCGATTACACCGACGGCGCCGCCGAGGACGAGCTGTCACTGGCTCGTGCGCGACAAGCTTTCCGCGACATCGAGTTTCACCCCACCATCCTTCGTGACGTGTCGAGCGTCGACACCAGCGCGACGGTGCTCGGCGGTCCCGTCGCGCAACCGTTCGGCATCGCGCCCACCGGCTTCACCCGGCTGATGCACACCGCGGGCGAGACCGCAGGCGCCCGTGCCGCCGCGCGGGCCGGCATCCCGTTTGCGCTCTCGACGCTGGGCACCGCATCGATCGAAGACGTCAAACAGGCTAACCCGCACGGACGCAACTGGTTTCAGCTGTACATGTGGAAGGACCGGGAGCGGTCGATGGCCCTCGTCGAACGGGCCGCCGCCGCAGGGTACGACACGCTGCTCGCCACCGTCGACGTGCCGGTCGCCGGGGCGCGCCACCGCGACACCCGCAACGGCATGTCGATCCCGCCGACGCTGACGCTGCGAACGGTGCTCGACGCCATTCCCCACCCGCGCTGGTGGTTCGACCTGCTCACCACAGAACCGTTGTCTTTCGCGTCGCTGGACCGATGGCCGGGCACTGTGGCCGAGTATCTCGACACCATGTTCGACCCCACGGTGAACTTCGACGATCTGGTGTGGATCAAGAAGCAGTGGCCGAACAAGTTGGTGGTCAAGGGAATCCAGACGCTCGACGACGCCAGGGCCGTCGCCGAACTGGGAGTGGACGGCATCGTGCTGTCCAATCACGGTGGCCGCCAACTCGACCGCGCGCCGGTGCCATTCCATCTGCTGCCCAGCGTCGCCGCCGAGCTCGGCGACACGACCGAGATTCTGCTGGACACCGGGGTGATGTCCGGCGCCGACATCGTCGCTGCCATTGCGCTCGGTGCGCGCTTCGTGCTGGTGGGTCGTGCCTACCTCTACGGGCTCATGGCCGGCGGCGAAGCGGGTGTCGACCGGGCCGTCGAGATCCTTACGCAGCAGGTCAGGCGGACAATGCAGCTACTCGGGGTGAGGTCGCTGAGCGAGCTGGGGCCGCGGCACGTCACGCAGCTGCATCGGCTGCGGCCCGGCGTGGCGGACCCGCCGCGCGACTTCGCCTGAGTCACTCTGACCACACAGGTCACAGCCGGTTTTCGGTGTTCGTGAGTCCCCGCTGAGTCGTAATCGTTAGCCAACCGCGATGTGGCAACCGCATGTCGGGTCGACATTGGCGGCGCGAGTACGTGTTTCATTACCCACGCACAGCAAACGGCAATTGCTTGTGGAAGCGATGAAAGGTGGGTTGGTTGCCGTTATGAAGATTCTGGAGAGGTGCCGGGGTACCGGTACAAAACTGTTTCGCCGAATGGCGGTGGCGGCGTTCGCCGTGGCGGCGCTGCCCGGGCTGATCGGCTTCGCCGGGGGTTCGGCCACTGCCGGAGCGTTCTCGCGGCCCGGGTTGCCCGTCGAGTATCTCGACGTGTTCTCCCCCGCGATGAACCGCAATATCAAGGTCCAGTTCCAGGGCGGTGGGCCGCATGCGGTGTACCTGCTCGACGGCCTGCGCGCCCAGGACGACTTCAACGGTTGGGACATCAACACCCCGGCCTTCGAGTGGTACTACCAGTCCGGGCTCTCGGTCGTCATGCCGGTCGGCGGACAGTCGAGCTTCTACACCGACTGGTACCAGCCGTCGCGGGGTAACGGCCAGGACTACACCTACAAATGGGAGACGTTCCTGACCCAGGAACTCCCGGCGTGGCTGGAAGCCAACAGGGGCGTGTCGCAGAACGGCAATGCCGTGGTGGGTATTTCGATGGCCGGCAGCAGCGCGCTGACGTACGCGATCTATCACCCGCAGAAGTTCATCTACGCCGCTTCGCTGTCGGGCTTCCTCAACCCGTCCGAGGGCTGGTGGCCGATGCTGATCGGTCTCGCCATGCAAGACGCGGGTGGGTACAACGCCGAGAGCATGTGGGGTCCGTCATCGGATCCGGCGTGGAAGCGCAACGACCCGATGATCAACATCAACCAGTTGGTGGCCAACAACACCCGCATCTGGATCTACTGCGGCACCGGTACGCCGTCGGATCTCGATGGCGGCGCGGCCGGCCAGAACCTGATGGCGGCCCAGTTCCTCGAAGGCTTCACGTTGCGGACCAACGTCACCTTCAAGGACAACTATGTCGCGGCGGGTGGCACCAACGGGGTGTTCAACTTCCCGGCACAGGGGACTCACAGCTGGGGCTACTGGGGTCAGCAGCTGGAGATGATGAAGCCTGACATCCAGCGGGTGCTGGGTGCACAGGCCAGTGCGTAACCGCACCGCGTAGATCCACCCACACAGGGAGCCTGCCGTTTACCCCGAACGGCAGGCTTCCTGCCGTCTCGGGGGTGTTTCGCGGTGCGCGTACACCGCGCGACGGGTGAGGGAACAAACCAGGTCACCCCAAGGTTGAGCGCAACAGACTCAAACTTTGGAGGATTGATGGCTGAAGCCAAGACTGTTCCGGTCTTGTTCCTGAGCGAGTCGATCGTGCTGCCCGGGATGGTGGTGCCGATCGAGCTCGACGAGGCCGCGCGCGCCGCGGTCGACGCCGCCCGCGCGAGCGAGTCCGGAGAACTGCTGATCGCTCCCCGCCTCGAGGACCGTTATCCCTCGCACGGGGTGCTGGCTTCGATCGTGCAGATTGGGCGCATGGTCGGTGGACCCGCCGCGGTGGTGCGGGGCGAGAGCCGTGCCCACATCGGCGCCGGCGCCACCGGACCCGGCGCGGCGCTGTGGGTCGAGGTGACCGTGGTCGACGAATCCGAGGTCACCGAGGAGGCCTTCAAGCTCGCGGCCGAGTACAAGAAGCTGCTGCTGGCGATGCTGCAGCGGCGTGAAGCCTGGCAGATCATCGATTTCGTCAACCAGCTCTCCGATCCGTCGGCGCTGGCCGACACCGCGGGCTACGCGTCGTACCTGACCCAGGTTCAGAAGCGTCAGCTGCTCGAGACGCCGGACGTGGTTGAGCGGTTGCGTGCGCTGATCGAGTGGACGGGTGCTCAGTTGGCCGAGGTCGAGGTCAACGAGAAGATCGCCGAAGACGTCCGTGAGGGCATGGAGAAGACGCAGAAGGAATTTTTGCTGCGCCAGCAGCTCAACGCCATCCGCAAGGAGCTCGGCGAGGACGAACCCGACGGCTCCGACGACTATCGCGGCCGCATCGAGGCCGCGGACCTGCCAGAGAAGGTGCGCGAGGCCGCGCTGCGCGAGGTCGGCAAGCTCGAGCGCGCAAGTGATCAGAGCCCGGAGAGCGGTTGGATCCGCACCTGGCTGGACACCGTGCTCGACCTGCCGTGGAACGTCCACACCGAGGACTCCGCCGATTTGAGGACGGCGCGGGAGATCCTGGACGCCGATCACCACGGCCTCGAGGACGTCAAGGACCGCATCGTCGAGTACCTGGCTGTGCGGGCGCGCCGCGCCCAGCGCGGGTTGCAGGTCGTCGGCGGCCGCGGTTCTGGCGCGGTGATGGTGCTGGCCGGTCCCCCCGGTGTCGGCAAGACCTCGCTGGGTGAGAGCGTCGCACGCGCGTTGGGCCGCAAGTTCGTTCGCGTTGCCCTCGGTGGCGTGCGCGACGAGGCCGAGATCCGCGGCCACCGGCGCACCTACGTCGGTGCGCTGCCCGGTCGCATCGTGCGTGCCATCGGCGAGGCCGGTTCGATGAACCCTGTGGTGCTGCTCGACGAGATCGACAAGGTCGGCTCCGACTTCCGCGGGGACCCCGCGGCGGCGCTGCTGGAGGTCCTGGACCCGGCGCAGAACCACACGTTCCGCGACCACTACCTGGACCTGGATCTGGACCTGTCGGACGTGGTGTTCCTGGCGACGGCCAACGTCATCGAGAACATCCCGTCGGCCCTGCTGGACCGCATGGAACTGGTGCAGATCGACGGCTACACCGAGGACGACAAGGTCGCCATCGCCCGCGACTTCCTGCTGCCCCGGCAGCGCGAGCGGGCGGCGCTGACCGAGGACGAGGTGATCGTCACCGAGGCGGCGCTGCGCAAGATCGCCGCGGACTACACCCGCGAGCCGGGGGTGCGCCAGTTCGAGCGGCTGCTGGCCAAGGCGCTGCGCAAGGTGACGACGAAGCTGGCTGCCGGCGACATCACCAGCCTGACCGTCGACGAGCCGGATCTCGTTGAGTACCTGGGGCGTCCGCGCTTCCTGCCGGAATCTGCCGAGCGCACGGCGGTGCCGGGGGTGGCCACCGGGTTGGCGGTCACCGGCCTCGGCGGCGATGTGCTCTACATCGAGGCCGGGGCGACCGACGGTGAGCCCGGGTTGCAACTGACCGGGCAGCTGGGCGAGGTCATGAAGGAGTCCGCGCAGATTGCGCTGTCCTACGTGCGCTCGCATGCCGAGCAGTTGGGCGTCGACCCCAAGCTTCTGGACCGTCGCATCCACGTGCACGTGCCCGCGGGCGCCGTGCCGAAGGACGGTCCGTCGGCGGGCGTGACGATGGTCACCGCGCTGGTGTCGATGGCCACCGGTCGTCAGGTCCGTGCGGACGTCGGGATGACCGGCGAGGTCACGCTGAACGGTCGAGTGTTGCCCATCGGCGGCGTCAAGCAGAAGCTGCTCGCGGCGCAACGGGCCGGGCTGTCAACGGTTTTCATCCCGCAGCGTAACGAGCCCGACCTGGATGACGTCCCGGCCGACGTGCTTGACGCGCTGGAGGTCAAGCCGATGACCGACGTTGCCGACATCGTCGCGCAGGCTCTGCAGCCCGCAGAGGTAGCGGCCACCGCGGCCGCCTGACCGCAGGACCGCGCTCGGGGTCGTGATCGATCGCAGGTCACGACCCTGAGCGATACCGTCGTCGTATGGCGTACGACGAGGACCTGGCTCACCGCATTCGCGAACTGCTCAGCGGCGAACAAGGAGTCGAGGAGAAGGCCATGTTCGGTGGGTTGGCCTTCTTGATCGGCGGCAACATGGCGTTGGCCGCCAGCGGTCAAGGCGGCCTGATGGTGCGGGTGCCGCCCGACGACACCGCGAAGCTGTTGTCGCGCGAACACGTCGCACCGATGGTGATGGCGGGCAGAGAGATGCGCGGATGGCTGCGCGTGGACGGCGCAGGGCTGGTCACCAAGCGGCAACTGCGACCGTGGGTCATCCGCGGGACCAACTATGCCAAGAGTTTGCCCCCGAAAGAGCGCGGGTACGCCAGCCGACGTGGACGCCGCAGCACGTAAGAAGCTGGTCAAGCGCCTCCTCGAGCAGGCGGGCACGGCCTACGCCGAAGACGCCGGTATCCGGTTGGCGGACAAGCCGATGCCGCTCTTTCAGCTGCTGACCCTGTGCATGCTGTCGAGCAAACCGATCGATGCCTCGATCGCGGTCGAAGCCGCGCGGGAGTTGTTCCGCGCGGGTCTGCGCACCCCCAAGGCCGTCCTCGACGCCGACCGCGCCGAAATGATTCGCGCCTTCGGCCGTGCTCACTACGTTCGGTACGACGAAAGCTCGGCGACCAGGCTCACCGATATTTCCAAGAGCGTTGTCGACGAATACGGCGGGGATTTACGCAATCTCGATGGGACCGAGGATCACGACGCGACCGCGCTGAGGCGTTCACTCAAGGGATTCAAGGGTATCGGCGACACCGGCGCCGACATCTTCCTGCGGGAGGTCCAGGACACCTGGACATGGATCCGCCCCTACTTCGACGCGCGCGCCAGCAGTACCGCGCGCAAGCTCGGACTGCCAAGTGGCAGCGACGAGCTCGCCGCGCTGGCGCCGCGCAAGTGTGCAAAGCTCGCCGGCGCCTTGGTCAAGGTGTCGCTCGACAACGACCTGCCTGACGCCGTCATGGCGCGGGAATGACGCGATGGTGATCCGGATCGGCACCTCGGGGTGGTCGTATGACCATTGGAAGGACGTCCTGTACCCGGCGGGGCTGCCGACGGCCAAACGGCTGGCCCGCTACGTCGAGGAGTTCGACACCGTCGAACTGAACGCCAGCTTCTACCGTTGGCCGAAGGACAGCGCGTTCGCCGGTTGGCGACAGCGGCTGCCCGACGGGTTCACGATGTCGGTGAAGGCCCAACGCGGACTCACGCACTACCGCCGGTTACGGGAGCCGGCGCCCTGGGTCGAGCGCTTCGACCGGTGCTGGGAATTGCTCGGTGACCGCAGCGAGGCGTTGCTCGTGCAACTGCACCCGGAACTCGAGCGCGACGACGCCCGTTTGGAGCACTTCCTCAAGCTCATGCCCGATCACATTCCGGTGGCGATGGAGTTGCGGCATCCGTCCTGGGACGACGCGGCGGTCTACGCATTGCTGGAGCGCCACGGCGCCGCCTACGTGGTGATGAGCGGTGCGGGTCTGCGCTGTGTCCCGCGGGCGACCAGTGAGCTGGTGTACATCCGGATGCACGGCCCGGACCAGGATTCGATGTACGCGGGCTCCTACCCCGACGATGCGTTGCGGCGTTGGGCCGACCGGATCTCGGCGTGGGAGAACGAAGGCAGACGGACGCTGGTCTATTTCAACAACGACCTGGGTGGGCACGCGGTCTGGAACGCGCAGAAGCTCAAAGCGATGCTGGCCGGCTGATCGGCCACCCCCGCTGCGCGGACGAAAACCGGTTCCGGCACGCTTAAGAGCCGAGATGCGTGTCCTATGTCTGATGTCGGCCGTCGCGATCCTGGTCGCGGGGTGCTCGGCCGAGCGGATCGTCACCACCGACGAACCGTTCGTGGCGTCGCCGACCTCCACGACCTCCGAAGCGCCTGCCCCGCCGCCGAACAGCGCGCACCTGGTCGACGCATTCGACTACGTCGCGCATCCAGCCGGGTCGGCCGTCTACTTCTTCACCACGCCGAGTGGACGCTGGGCGTGCGCCGTCATACCGCGTGACAAGGCGGGCTGCCAGTCGGCCGCCTCCCCGCTGTCCAGCATGAACATCACCGGCGAACCGGACACGGTGGACAACGGCGCCCGTGAACAGGTCGCGCCGAACGCGATCATCGTCGAGCGCGAGGGTGAACCCCGCTTCGCGGCATTGGAGCAGGCGCAGTTCGTCCTCGACGACGCGAAGGTGCTGGAATTCAACCGGATCCTGGCTGTCGCCGGGTTCCGTTGCAATGTGCAGGACGCGGGCGTCTCGTGCATGAGCGAGGTGACCGGCAAGGGATTCACCTTCGCCCCCGAGGGTTTTCAGCCGCGATACACCGAGGTGCCCGCGAACGCACCGTAGCGACGAGAAAGGCAGGCCCGCATGAGGATCGAGCCCGGAAAGGTCGCCGTCGTCACCGGCGGAACCAGTGGAATCGGTTTGGCGCTCGCCACGCATCTGGTGGGTCGCGGCGTCGACGTGGTGATCGCCGACATCCGTGAGGATGCGATACCCGCGGCGGTCGACGCACTGTCCGGTCACGAGGGGGCAGTGACCGGGGTACGCGTCGACGTGCGTGACGCGGTCGATGTCGATGCGCTGGCGGCGCACACTTTGGACCGCTTCGGACGCGTCGATCTGGTGTGCAACAACGCCGGGGTGGTGTGCGAACATACGCCGGGGTGGGAGCAGCGGATCGAGACGTGGCGGTGGGTCATCGACGTCAAGCTGATGGGTGTCGTACACGGGGTGAAGACCTTCACTCCGCTGTTCGTCGCGCAACGCTCCGGGCACTTCCTCAACACCGCGTCCGCGGGCGGGCTCATCCCGCTGCCCAACCTCGGGCCGTACAACGCGACCATGCACGCCGTCGTCGGATTGACGGAGACGCTCGACATCGAACTGCGCTCCGTCTCAAGCGATATGGGTGCGACCGTGTTGTGCCCCGGACTGGTGGACACGCCGCTGGGACCCAACTCGGCGAGTCTTACCCCGCCGGGGGCGGTCAGCGTCCCCAACGACCGGAACGATGACGCGATGCGTGGTGCGATCAGCCCCGCCGTGGTCGCCGATGCCGCGATCGCCGCGGTGGAGGCCGGTCGGGTCCATGCCGTCGTCGGTCCGGGCGCGGCGGAGGCGGCCCGCCAGCGCCTCGACGCGCTGTTGGCAGACCTCGACTGACTACCGCAACGCGGCCGATCCGGCTACCTCAATGCGGCCGTACCGTCCGGATTGACCTGGACCTTCGCGCCCGAGATGTCCTCCTCAACCGTCGCCGCCGCCCCCGCCGCGTCTGAGATGACCGCCAGCACCCGCTCGTCGTCGGGGGTCCGAACCGCGAGGAATGCCTTCTCCGGTGAGCCCTCGCGGTCGAACGGTGTCGTCCACGTCTCCACGGTGCCCACCCCGGCCCAGTCCACGAGCGCCGTTCGGGTCGGCTCGCGGTCGACCTCCGATTGCACGTCTTCCCAACGAAACTCGTGTGGCGGCGGTTCGGTGCCGTAAATGCCGAAGCTGTGCTTGGTGAGGTATCCGCCGTTGGCGGTGATCAACCCGAGCTGGCCGGGGGCGGCGAGGAGTCGTTCGGCCATGGTCGCGATCGAGTGAGTGACGTAGTTGTTCCACGGCCCGCCCGCGAAGGTCAGCCCGCCGGTCACCGTCAGCGGTCTGGCGGGGTCTGCGATCGGGAGGCCGAGCTCGTTGGCGGCCACCTGAACCGCCGAAGGGAAGCACGAGTAGACGTCGACGAGCCCGACATCGTCGATGCCGACCTCGGCCAGTTCCAAGGCCCGCCGCCCCCCGATCCGAATCGCAGGAGACGTGGAGAACTCCGCGCGCTCGCCGATCGCATAGGTATCGTGCGCGTCGGTGCCCGAGTACGGGAACACCCAACGGTCCCTGGGGATCTGCAGATGCGTGGCCTTGTCTGCCGAGGTGAGCACCAGCACCGCAGCCTGGTCGACCATGTTGTTGGAGTTCATCAGCTTCGGATAGGGCCAGCTGATCATCCGGTTGCCCGGTCCGGCCTGCCAGATCTGCTCGGCCGGCACCGCGTCTCGGACCCACGCGTGGGGGTTGTCCGCGGCGACCGCACTGAATTGTGCCCACAGCTCACCGATCCGGCGTCGGTGCTCCTCGTCGGACTCGCCCGCGGCGATACGCAGGGCTTGCTCGAACATCGGGTAGACATAGGCAGGCCGGTCCAGGCTGATCTTGATTTCGGCGGGCCCGGCCATCGGGACCCCTTCGTCGGCGCCCTCGGCCATCGGGACGGACTCGTCCTGGCGCGGCCAGTCCGGCCGCACGCCCTTGGCGCGCAGCCGGCTTCGGGTGCGCCAGGCTTCACCGCCCGCGATCAGAACCACCTCGGCCCGACCGTTCTGGATGTCTCGGCACGCCTCGTTGACCAGCGACTGCGGCGTATTACCGCCGACCCCTGTATAGCGGGTCGCGGCGTTGTCGGCGTGGAGGCGTTGCGCGAGAAGCAATCCGGGATCGCGGTACCGCCACGAAAGGAGATTGACCACCCGAACCGAGTCGGCTGCCTCAAGGACCCTGGGGTCCGCTGCTTGGCGTGCGGCCGCGACCATCAGGTCGATCGGCGACACGTCGGGGTTCTCGTCGCGCTGGTTGACTTGTCCGTAGCCGACCAACACCGGCGTCCTGGCTTCCATCACGGCCTTTCTCGGTATGCGAAGAGCGTGCCGTCGGCGATGAGCCGATCGGTCTCCTCGGCGGGGATGTCGAGGATCTGCCGGCAGATCTCACGGGTCTGCTCCCCCGGCATGGGCGCGGGCCTCAGCAGGGCGGGAGGGATGTTCGTGTACGGCGCCGGCCCCGTTTCGGTGAGTATGGGCGCGTCGAAAAGCGGATGCTCCATGTCGGAGTACAGCTTTCGGTGCCGCACCTGCGGGTCGGCAGGCACATCGACGGCACGGTTCATCGGCGCGGCGGCGATCCCGGCGTCCTGCAAAGTGCGCGCCACCACGGTCTTGTCGCGGGTGCGGGTCCATTCCGCGGTGTCGACGCCGCCGGTGACCGATCCCAGTGCGGCGTGGTCGATCTCGCAGCGCAGCGAGATCACGCACCACTCGTCGTCACCGGCGCACGGGTACACACCGTGCGCCGCTGTGTCGTCGACGACGGGCAGGCCTGCCGCACCCGCGGACTCGGTGACGTAGCGGGTTGCCAGTTGGCTGACCGCGGCCTCGGCCTGCGAGACGTGTACGTGTGCGGGCTGTCCGGTTCGCTCGCGCCGGATCAGCGCGGCCAGTGCGGCGATCGCGGTGAGCCGCGCCGACACGTGGTCCGGGAAGATCGTCGTCGCATCGTAGAAGCCGCCGTCGGCAGACGCCCACAACGCGGTGACCCCGGTGGTGGCCCGCACCAGCGGCCCGTACCCCATGCGCGAGCTCCACGGACCGGCCACGCCGAAGGCGCTGCTCTCCCCGAGCACGATGCGCGGATTCAGCTCCCGCAGACGGTCATAGGAGAACCCCAGCGATGCAAGCGTTCCCGGCTTGAAGTTGGCGAACACGGCGTCGGCGCCTGTGACCAGGCGAGCAAACAGGTCGGCGCCCGCGGGCGTACGCAGGTCGAGCCCCAGGCTCTGCTCGTTGCGGTGGGTCAGCGCCCAGGACCTGCTCATCACCTGACCGGGCGGGGCCTGGCGCAGCCCGTCGGGATAGGCGGCGCTCTCGATCTTGACCACCTCGGCGCCGAGGTCGGCGAACAACCTGCCCAGCTCGCCCCCGGCGACGATGACGCCGAGGTCGAGGATGCGCATCCCCTCGAAAGGACGCTGCGGCGCGACCGTACCCTGCGATGCTGTCACCGATGACGGTGTGGCCCAGGCGGGTTCGTCAGCGCCGGGAGCGGGGGCCAACCACCTCAGGCCGCGATGATGGCCGTCGACGACGAACGGTCCCACCGGGGCGACGACATCGGCGCCCGGGGCGAACTCGGCGGTGGTCAGCGCACCGACCGCGCGGAAGTGCTCGGAGGCCAGTGTCTCCGTGGGGGTGAGCACGGCCGCGATGGGAACGCCCCGCTCTTGTCCCTCGGTGACCAGAGCCTCCATGGTCTGGTTTGCGACGAAATCGCCGATCAAGGCGTTGAGTTCGCGAGATGCCCCATACCGCGCCGCGATCGTGTCGAACTTGGGGTCGGCGAACTGTTCGGGTTCACCCAGCCAGGCGCGCATGCCCTGCCACTGGCGCGGGGACAGCAGGCAGATCCGTACATGTCCGTCCTTGCAAGCGAAGATCGGATAGATGTTCTGGTTGCGTGGTCTGCCGCGCCAGATTTCGGTGGTCTTCTTGACGCCGACGGCCGCCTGACCTTCTGATCCGAACGGCGGATCCAGCGACTGGAGCACCGCCTCGAACCGGGAGAAGTCGATGTAATCGCCTGTCCCAGTCCGTAACCGGTGGTAGTAGGCGGCCAGCGCTGCCCATGCCGCCTGTGTCGCAGCGGTTCCCGATGCCAGTCCGACCGGGGGAAGCACCGGGGTGCCGGCCGTCGGCCCGGTACGCGACAGTGCCGTCGACAACGCGTACAACACGGGGTCGGTGGCCCGCCACGAGGCATACGGCCCGTCGGCGCCGAAGTCCGTGACCGATAACACGACGAGGTGGCCGAACTGTTGAGCCAGGGCGGCGCACGATGTTCCGAATTGGACTGCCCCGCCGGGTCTTCCGCCGTCGACGACGATATCGGCGGTGCCCGCCAAATCCCGCAGTGCCCCGCGGCCGTCGGGGCTGGCGGGGTCCAGAACCGCGCACCGCTTGTTCGCGTTGTGCAAGCGGAACGGAATACTCGCTCCGGCCACCGCCGGGAGCGCCTGCCGGTCGGACCGCCCACCGGGCGGCTCGATCTTCAGGACATCGGCTCCGAGGTCGGCGTAGAGCCGGCTCACTCCGTCGGATTCGGCGCCGCCGAGGTCGAGCACCCGCACGGATGCCAGCAGTGGTTCGCTCATGCCGCCAGGAGACTTTCGACCCACCGCAGGTGGTCGTCGGTGTCGGTGGCGACGTACATCAGGTCGACGAAGACGTCCGGATAACCGGCGTCGGCCAGCGTCCGCACCGCCTCGGCGACCGCATCGATCGGTGTGCCGCCGGCGACGTTGATGCGCACACAGGTGTGTATGGCCGACGGATCCCGGCCGGCCTCGCGGGCGGCGTCGTCGATGGTGCGGCGCTGCGTCGCAAGGAACTCGGGCATGACACCTCCGGGCACCAGCACGGCGGGGAGCCACCCGTCGCCGCGCGTCCCGATGCGCCGCAGGCTCGCCGGAGTGAACCCGCCGAGATAGATCGGCGGACGAGGTTGCTGGACCGGTTTGAGGTCCACCCACGACAACGGGATCGACCACCGCTTGCCTTCGTGTTCCACCGGATTCGTCGTCCACAGCTGCTCGATGGCATCGAGCACCTCGTCCAGTTGGGCGCCGCGGGCGCGGAACGGGGCGCCGGCGGCGAGGAACTCCTCCGGCGACCACCCGATCCCGAAACCGGGAACGAGCCTGCCTCCGCTGACCACATCGATGGCGGTCAGCTGGCGGCACAGCTGCACCGGCGGGTACCACGGTGCGACGAACACGCTGCTACCCAACCGGACGCGCGACGTGGCGGCGGCCACCACCGCCAACGTGATGAACGGGTCCAGGCCGGCGCGGAACTGTTCGGGAATGGTGTCTTGACCTGCGTAGCCGACACTGGGGTGCACCGCGGTCAACAAGCGGTCGCCCACCCAGAGGCTGTCCGCACCGAGGCTTTCGGCGCTGGCCGCGTAGCGCGCGAGGTCCGCTCGGGCCGACGCCCCGAACTGCGGCACTGCGAATCCCAACACGCCAGACAGGCTAATGGGTAGCTTCACGCGCATCGGGTACAGGAGTGGCACACCCGTTCACCCGTTTCGATGATGATGAGTCAGATGACTGCCGAGGCCCTGTCCCCCACGCTGTCCGCCGATGAACTCGACCTGATCGACGCCTACTGGCGCGCCGCCAACTATCTGTCCGTCGGCCAGATCTATCTTCTGGACAATCCACTGCTGCGCGAGCCGCTGGCGCCCGAGCACGTCAAGCCCCGGTTGCTCGGCCACTGGGGCACAACACCGGGCCTCAATCTCGTCTACGCGCACCTGAACCGCGTCATCTGCGACCGCGACGTTAACGTCATCTACATCACCGGCCCGGGACACGGCGGTCCCGGCTTGGTGGCCAACGCGTATCTCGAGGGCACCTACAGCGAGGTGTACTCGGGTATCTCCGAAGACACCGAGGGAATGCGAAAGCTGTTCCGCCAGTTCTCTTTCCCCGGTGGCATCCCCAGCCACGTCGCCGCGGAGACCCCCGGGTCCATCCACGAAGGCGGGGAGTTGGGCTACGCGCTGGTGCACGCCTACGGCGCGGCGTTCGACAACCCCGACCTGGTGGTCGCCTGTGTCATCGGTGACGGCGAAGCCGAGACCGGCCCGCTGGCGACCAGTTGGCATTCGAACAAATTCCTCAACCCGGTCACCGACGGTGCGGTCCTGCCCATCCTGCACCTCAACAGCTACAAGATCGCCAACCCCACCGTCCTCGCGCGCATTCCGCAGGAGGAACTCGAGTCGCTGATGTTCGGCTATGGCTACCGGCCCATCACCGTGGCCGGTGACGATCCGGCCAACGTGCATCAGCAGCTGGCGACGGCGCTCGACGAGGCCTTCGACCAGATCGCCGCGATCCAGCGCGCCGCTCGCCTCGACGGCGAACGGGGCCGGCCGCTGTGGCCGATGCTCGTGTTGAGGACACCGAAGGGCTGGACGGGCCCGCAGAAGGTCGACGGAAAGAAGGTCGAGGGCACGTGGCGGTCCCATCAGGTTCCGTTGTCGGGCACCCACACCAACCCCGAACACCGCGCCCAGCTCGAGGAGTGGATGCGCAGCTATCGGCCCGAAGAACTGTTCGACGAGGACGGCGCGCTACTGCCCGAGTTACGCGCGTTCGCCCCGCGCGGACAGCGGCGGATGAGCGCCAACCCGCACGCCAATGGCGGGTTCCTGCTCAAGGATCTGGACCTGCCGCGCTTCACCGATTACGCGGTGCCAGTTGACGACCCCGCCTCCGAATCGACCGAGGCGACCCGGGTGCTCGGGACGTTTCTTCGTGACGTCATCGCGCGTAACGCCGACCGATTCCGGTTGATGGGACCCGACGAGACCGCGTCCAACCGGCTGTCGGCGACCCTCGAGGTGACCGACAAGGCGTGGCTGGCCGAGGTCACCCCCGACGACGAGAACCTCGGTTCGGAGGGCCGGGTGATGGAGGTGCTGTCCGAACACCTCTGCCAGGGCTGGCTCGAGGGATATCTGCTGACGGGCAGACACGGGCTGTTCAACTGCTACGAGGCGTTCATCCACATCATCGACTCCATGCTCAACCAGCACGCCAAGTGGCTCAACAGCAGTCGGGAGATGCCCTGGCGGGCGCCGATCGCATCGCTGAATTACCTTCTGACATCGCATGTCTGGCGCCAGGACCACAACGGCGCGTCGCACCAGGATCCCGGCTTCATCGACCACGTCGCCAACAAGCGCCCCGAGGTCGTGCGGGTGTACCTGCCGCCCGATGCCAACACCTTGCTGTCGGTGGCCGACCACTGCCTGCGCAGCCGCCACTACGTCAACGTGATCGTCGCCGGAAAGCAACCGGCGCTGAACTACCTGGACATGGATTCGGCGATCGCGCACTGCACGCGCGGTCTGGGGATCTGGGAGTGGGCGAGCAACACGACCGGGGAGCCCGACGTGGTGCTCGCATGCGCCGGAGACATCCCGACCCTGGAAACGGTGGCGGCCGCCGACATCCTGCGTCGGCGGCTGCCCGAGCTCAAGGTGCGGGTGGTCAACGTCGTCGACATCATGCGGCTGCAACCGGAGTCCGAGCACCCGCACGGCCTGTCCGATCGCGAATTCGACTCGATCTTCACCAAGGACAAGCCGATCATCTTCGCCTATCACGGCTATCCCTGGCTGATTCACCGACTGACCTACCGGCACGCCAACCATGCCCAGTTGCATGTGCGCGGCTTCAAGGAACGCGGCACCACGACGACCCCGTTCGACATGGTGATGCTCAACGACCTCGACCGGTTCCATCTGGTCATGGACGTGATCGACCGCGTCGCCTATCTGGGCAGCAGCGTGGCCGGGCTGCGCCAGGAGATGGCCGACGCGCGCTTGGCGGCCCGGCGCTACACCCGGGAACACGGCGAGGACGATCCGGCGATCTCGGGGTGGACGTGGGACCCGGATTACCAAGCGCCGTCGCTGTCGCAGGACACCCTCAGCGAACACGACCGCTAGACTGGATTTTCGTGTCCGACCAAGCCGCCCTCGCCGAGCGCCCGCATCCGCTGGTCGAACAGCTCTCCGCGCTGCACCACTTCCGCACCTACGTCGACATCGCAGTGGTCGTGGTGGTGTTGGCGCTGACGAACCTGATCGCGCACTTCACCACGCCGTGGGCCAGCGTGGCGACGGTGCCTGCGGCGGCGCTGCTTCTGGTGGCGCTGGTCCGCTCCCGCGGCCTCGGGTGGGCCGAACTCGGCCTGAGCCGCGAACACTTGAAGTCCGGAACCGGCTACGCGCTGGGCGCCGTCGCGATGGTGTTGTCGGTCATCGCGATCGGTGCGCTGCTGCCGTGGACGCGGCCGATGTTCATGAACAACAACTACGCCACGATCTCGGGCGCGCTCATTGCGTCGATGGTCATCATCCCCCTGCAGACCGTGATCCCCGAGGAACTGGCGTTCCGCGGCGTGCTGCACGGAGCGCTCGACCGCGCCTGGGGCTGGCGTGGTGTCGCCGCGGCCGGTTCGCTGTTGTTCGGACTCTGGCACATCGCCACCTCGCTGGGCCTGACCAGTAGCAACGTCGGCTTCACCCGGATCTTCGGCGGAGGGGTGATGGGCACCGTTGCAGGCGTGACGCTGGCGGTGGTCGCCACCGGCATCGCGGGCTTCGTCTTCACCTGGTTGCGGCGCCGCAGCGGCAGCCTGATCGCGCCGATCGCGCTGCACTGGTCGCTGAACGGACTCGGCGCGCTGGCGGCCGCGTTCGTGTGGCATCTGAGCTGACGTCAGTGCGAGGCGCGCTTGCGGGCGCGGAACTCACGGTTCTTGAGCTTGTTACCGCAAGTCGCCATGCTGCACCAGGTGCCACGGTGGTTACGCGAGCGGTCGTAGAAGGCCCACTGGCACTCCTCGTTGGCACATGCCTTCAACAGCGACCAGGAGCCGTCGCGCTGCGCATCGTGGATCGCCAGTAGCAGTTCGGTGAGGCGGTCGTGCAGCGAGGTGCCCACCGCCGAAAGCCGTATCCGCCCCGAGTCTTCGACCTCGGCCCGTGCGGCGCCACCGGCCGCGGCCCGCAGCGGCGCCAACGCCGCCGCAGTCGGCGGCGGACCACCGGCGTTGTGGACCAGCATCGCGCGCAGGGCCTCGCGCAAACCACGCAGCAGATCGAGGTCGCCCTCGTCGATGCCGTCACCGGGATCCAGCAATCCCTTGTTCTGCAGCCACGGCCGCGCGTCGTCCGGATCGGCCAAACGGTCGGGGCCGGACGGCAACTCCGCCGTGTTGACCAGGCTCTGAACCAGGGCGAGACGCGGCGGTGCCGGTTTCGTCTCCTGGTCCCCCAGCCACCGCATGCGAGTCATATGCCAAGCCTAGCTTTGCGTGACTGCTAATTCAATTTGACCGGTCATGCATGACCGTTATACAGTTGTCAGTGGTCACACATCCGTCGCTAACGAGGATCGATATGTCGGACAATCCGAATCCACCAACCCTTGTGTCGCCGTTTGCGGCGGCAGCGAGCGGGGCGGCTGCCCCCTCTCTACGCGCGTGGGTGGTGGCGCGGCTGAGGGCCAGCAAGTTCGACCGGATGGCGGCCGTCGGCGGCGTCGCACCCGACAGCGGCGCGTACGCCGCGCACTGCGCCCGGCTGACGTCGACCGCCGAGCGCGAGGCGGTGGCCAGGGCACTGCGACGGATCGTCCGGGATGCCCGCGGGCACGGCCCGCTGATGTCTTCGCGGGTGCCGTTGCACGTACCGAACATCGCCACCGCGGAGGACGTGATCGACGAGGTAACGCTGCGGCTGCACTCTCCTCGGATGGTCGGAGCGCGGGGCATGGCGCGGCTACGTATCCTGCTGGCCGACGGGACCGGTCCCGTTTACCGGTACGGCCGTGGGGATCTCGTGGGCCGGCTCCGCGCCGCGATGGCCGAGCTCTAAACGACCAACACCGCGGCCCCGGAGACCCGGCCGGAGGCCAGATCGCTCAGCGCGGCGTCGGCCCGGTCGAGCGGGTATGGCGGGCTGGTCACCTTGATGTGGTGTTCACCGGCGAAAGTCAGAAAGGCCCGTGCGTCGCCGCGAGTGTTGGCGGTGACCGATCTGACCTGACGCTCTTGGAAGAGGTGACGCTGGTAGTTCAACGTCGGGATGTCGGAGAGGTGAATACCCGCGATCGCAAGCGTGCCACCACGATCGAGTGCTTCGAGTCCCGGTGGGACGAGCTCACCGACGGGCGCGAACAGGATCGCAGCATCGAGGCCGACGGGCGGACGCTCGTCGGCGCCTTGAGCCGACGCCGCCCCCAGACTCAGGGCCAGCTCGCGCGCGGCTTCCCCGCGCGTCATCACGTGAACTTCGGCGCCCTGCGCGACGGCCACCTGGGTGGTCAGGTGCGCGCTACCGCCGAATCCGTATATGCCCAACCGGCCACCTGGTGGGAGGTCCGCGCGCAGCAGTGCCCGATAGCCGATGATCCCGGCGCACAACAGCGGCGCCAGCTCGGTGTCGGAGTAGCCCGCTGGTAGCGGATGCGCGTATGCCGCTGGCACCGTGGCGAACTCGGCGTACCCACCGTCGGCATCCCAACCCGTGTAACGCGATTGTGGGCACAGGTTCTCGTCGCCTCTGAGGCAGTACGGGCATCGCCCACACGTATGTCGCAGCCACGCGATGCCGACGCGGTCGCCGACGGAGAACTCCGCGCCCGCGCTCTCCCCCACCTCGACGACCTCGCCGACCACCTCGTGGCCCGGCACGACCCGGGGCCGGCGCACGGGCAGATCGCCTTCGGCGACGTGAAGATCGGTGCGGCACACGCCACATGCGCGGACCGCCACCGCAAGCTCGCCGGGTCCCGGGCGGGGAACCTCGATTCGCACGCGTTCCATGGGCCGGGTGGCCATCGGTCCCGGCCGTCGAATCTGCCAGGCGGTCATGGTTGAGACGCTCATCACCACATGGTCGCCCCGCGGCGGCCCCGGGCACCACCCTCGGGCGTCTTCACTGTCAGCGAACAACGCTAACGACGGCGGCGGCGAACCGGACAGATCTGGTGTGCGGCAGGTCATCCCTGTACGCCGGCCCGAACACTTGTAGGGGAAATCCTGATTCCTCGGTGATAACAACGGCATAACCTGTAGATAACGACGAACCGCCGTACGGCTACGGCGAAGGCTCAGTACCGGGCGCGAAGCCCGGTACCGCGAAGGAGAGGGTGGAAGAGATGAAAACACTTGTTGCACTGGCGGTTGGAGCGCTGGCGGCCAGCGGCATCGCCTTGGCCGCTCCGGCCAATGCCGGATGCCAGGGTGGCTGGACGCCGTGGGGCGGCGGCACGATCTGTGACGGACCGGTCGGCGCCGACGGCAACTTCGAGCGGTGTCAGACCGCGGGCGCCATGGGATTCGGCGGCACGAATTGCTTCATCGTGAACGTCTCGAACGCCAACCCGCCGCGGGTCGGCCCCTGACAATCGCACTAGCGCAGGAGAACTCAAAAGCTTCCTCCACGGCTTGATGCCGTGGAGGAAGCTTTCGCGCTACGTCAGGCCGGTGGCGTCATCCCGGGCGCGTTCTCCGGCGCGACCGGAACCGGCACGCCGACCGCGGGCCGCGGGGCAGGCGCGTTGGGATCGGCCGGCGGAGGCGGCGCGTTGGGATCCGCGGGCGGCGGAGGCGGCGCGTTGGGATCGGCCGGCGGTGGCGCCGGTGCGTTCGGATCGGCGGGCGGGGCCTCAGGCGCCGCGGGTGGGGTGTACGGCCGGATCGAATTGGCCAGCGTCACCGCTTCTTCCTTCGGCACAGGGTTGTTCGCGGTCCCGAGCCAGACCACGAACCACCGCTCGGGGGTGCGCTGACCGCGCGGCGTACCCGGTTCGACCGGGTTGCCCACCACGCCGGCCCAGATCTGTCCGTTCGGCTTGTTCGTGTCGGTGAACTTCACCTCGTAGTACGACGCGACGCCCGGCATGCCATCGGCATTGAGCTCGACGGTCTCCTGGTTGACCCGGGTGCCGGGGAACGGCATGAAGAACTCGCCCATGTCGGAGGCCAACCGCTGCGCAGCCTTCGTGTTGTCCGTCTCGGCGCCCGCGAAGAGCTTCAGGTCGAGCCGGCCGAGCAAAATGCTGGTGTCGTTGGGCGGCTCGGCGCCTTCGGGGGCGTCCTTGGTCAGCAACACCTGGCCGTAGGAAAGCTGCGTCGAATCCGCCACTTTCCATCCGGCGGGCACGACATAGCTGAGGCCACCCGCGGCCGAGTCGACGCGGCCCGGATCGCCGGGCGCCGGGGGCGGCGCGTTCGGATCGGCGGGTGCGGGTGCCGGAGCACCGGGTGCCGGTGCAGGTGCCCCCGGCGCCGGAGGTGGCGGCGGTACGCCGGGTGCGGGAGGTGGCGCGCCGGGCGCGGGTGCCCCTGGTGCCGGAGGGGGTGCGGGCGCCCCTGGTGCCGGAGGCGGCGGAGGCCCTTGCAGGAAGGTGTTCCCCGTCGGCGGCGGTGGGGGCGGCGCTGGCGTGGGCTCGGGCTGCGCCTGGGCCACCGTCGGGAGCGCGAGCGCTATGGCAGTTGCCCCGGTCACCGCCGCGACCGCCAATGTCCTCGAGAGCCCCCTGCGCGGGGCTGAAATCGCGTCCGGCTGATCCATGGGAAAGAAACTACCGTGTTACCGCCGTGACGCAAGTGTGAATTGCTCAAAATGAGGATAAATAAGACATAGCTGAGAAGACGATAAGCACTGATAGCAGTAGCGCCATGATTTGCTGACGCAGCACAGTACCCGCGCGTGGCGCGGGGTGGCCGACCGCAGTCGATGACCGGTGACTCGCTTGTTCTTCGCGCCTGCTCCGGTTCCCGTTACTGGGCGGGATGCAGCGTGACCTCCTGCGCCTTCACCGCGAAGAACACGCGCTCGCCAGGGGCAAGCCTCAGTTCGGTCGCGGACTCGGCGGTGATGTCAGCGGCGAGCCCCGGGCTGCCGTCAGGCTGCTCCTCGGCCCGCACCCGGATCGCGGGGCCGCGACCGTCGAGTTCGGCGATGATGACTTCGACGGTGTTACGCGGGCTGCCGCGCGGCCGGTCGCGGTACACCGCGACCGCCGCGGGATGAAACAGGGCGACCGCCGGTCCTGCGGTCGCGATATCCGACGCCGGGCTGCCGTACCAGGCCGCGCCCCACCGGGTGGTCAGGACGCCGTGGCCGTCCGCCATCCCGCGAACCAGGTTGACCCCGGCCAGCCGGGCACCGAAATCGCTCCGCGGAGTCGCCAGTACCGTTGCGGCAGAGCCTCTTTCGACGATGCTGCCGGATTCGAGCACCAGCACCCGATCGGCGAGGGCGACCACGTCGAGCACATCGTGGGTCACCAACACCGCGGACCGCCCGTCGCGTGTGAGCACGTCGCGCAGCACCTTGCGCATCGCAGCGGCGGCCGCGACGTCGAGCCCGGCCAACGGCTCGTCGAGCAGCAGCACGTCGGGTTCGGCCGCCAATGCGCGCGCCAGTGCGACCCGTTGCGCCTGTCCCCCGGACAGCTGACGCGGCCTGCGGTCGGCCAGTTCGATCGCGTCGACGTGGGCGAGCCAATGCTCGGGGCGCGTGCTGCCGGGCGGAAAGGCGACGTTGGCGGCCACGTCGAGATGCGGAAACAGCAGCGGATCCTGCATCAGAAGTCCGACGCGGCGGTCGTGGGTCGCCACATGGACACCCGATGCGGTATCGGTGAGCACGCGCCGGCCCACCCGTACGACACCGTCATCGGGCCGGACCAGCCCCGCGACGACGTGCAAAATCGTCGACTTGCCCGCGCCGTTGGGGCCCAGCACGGCCAGCACCTCACCGCCGTCGACGTCGAACGCGACATCGACGCCGCGCTGCTCGACGACCGCACGCACGCTGACACCGGTCACGCCGCGCTCCACGCACTGTCACCGCGCAGCCGTCGACTCCCCAACCCCAGCACCACCACGGCTGCCACCACCACGAGCAGCAGCGACAACGCCACCGCGGCATCGGGGTCACTCTCCCGCTGCAGATAGATCTCCAGCGGCAGCGTCCGGGTGACGCCCTCGCGGGAGCCGGCGAACGTGAGCGTCGCGCCGAACTCGCCGAGGGACCGGGCGAACGCCAGCACCGCGCCCGAGACCAGGCCGGGCGTCAGCAGCGGAAGCGTGACGCGCCACCACACCCGGGACGGACGGGCGCCCAGCGTGGCGGCCACGGTTTCGTACCCGGTTCCGGCCGTACGGACGGCCCCTTCGAGCGCGATGACCAGGAAGGGCAGCGACACGAACGTCTGCGCGAGCACGACCGCCGTCGTCGTGAATGCGATTTGGACATCCGCGGCCTCCAGATACTGGCCGAGCAGTCCGAGCCGGCCGAATGCGTACAGCAACGCGATCCCGCCGACCACCGGAGGCAGCACGAGCGGAAGCAGGATGAGGGGTCGTGCGGTTCGGACGAGTCGACTGTCGCTGCGCGCGAGGACCAGCGCCATCGGAACGCCGACCAGCAGGCACAGCAACGTGCTGGCGGTCGCCGTGCGCAGGCTCAGCAACAGGGCGTTGACGGAGGACTCGCTGCTGATCAGCTGCACGATGTTCGGCCAGTCCACCCTGGCCGCGATCGCCACGAGCGGCAGCGCGACGAACAGCGCGCCGACCGCGGCGGGCAGATACAGCCAGCGCGGCAGACCAGCCGGGTTACTCAACCCGTCCCGCCTCGCACTCCACAGGCCAAACCCTATGGGACTCGCGCCTGCGCGCCGGTTTCGTGCTGTAGCTACTGTCCAGTAACATTTCGGAGGATCGCTGCGTGCAGCGTCGAACATGACAGGGAGGTCTTCGCGATGGAGGTGCTCGTCACCGCAGGTGACACCGATCTGGGCCGCACGATCGCCGAAGGTTTCCGCGACGCCGGTCACCGCGTTGTGATCGTGGGCGCCCGCCGCGACGAACTCGAGGTCGCCGCGAAGGAACTCGATGTCGACGCCATCGTGCTCGACAACACCGATCCCGACAGCCTGGAAGCGGCGCGACAGCAGTTCCCGCATCACCTCGACACGATCGTCAACGTGCCCGCCCCCGGGTGGGACGGCGGCGATCCGCGCACCTATTCGCTGTCGGACCTGGCTCGGGCATGGCGTGCGGCACTTGACTCGACCGTCGTCTCCGCGGTGCTGACGGTGCAGATCCTCGGTGACCATCTGCGCTCGGGCGGTTCGATCGTCAACGTGGTCGCCGAAAACCCGGCCGTCGGCAGCGCGGACGCGGCGATCAAGGCCGCGCTCGCGGACTGGACCGCTGGTCAGGCCGAGCACTTCGGCACTCGAGGCATCACCGTCAACGCGGTGGCCTCGGGACGGAACGCCGAGCCCGGCTACGAAGGCCTGTCGCGGACGCCGCCGCCGGTCGCCGACGAGATCGCGCGCCTCGCCCTTTTCCTCACCACACCGGCGGCGCGGCACATCACCGGCCAGGTGCTGCACGTCAGCAAGGGCGCGCTCGCAAACTTCGGCTGACTATTCCGCTGTTCGCATGGAGCTAAACGGGATGACCGCTCCGCTTAGGTGTGGTTTCGTGCTCTCATGACCATCAGACTCGGACTCCAGATCCCGAACTTCTCGTACGGCACGGGCGTCGCCGAAATCTTCCCCACTGTCATCGCACAGGCGCAGGAGGCCGAGGCCGCCGGTTTCGACTCGGTCTTCGTGATGGACCACTTCTATCAACTGCCCGGGCTCGGCACGCCGGACCAGCCCATGCTCGAGGCGTACACCGCGCTGGGCGGTCTGGCCACGGCCACCGAGCGGGTCCCGCTCGGCACCCTGGTGACCGGCAACACCTACCGCAACCCGACGCTGCTGGCCAAGGCGATCACCACGCTGGATGTGATGAGCCAGGGACGCGCCATCCTTGGCATCGGCACCGGCTGGTACGAGCTCGAACACGACAGCCTCGGCTACGAGTTCGGCACCTTCACCGACCGCTTCAACAAGCTCGGCGAGGCGTTGGAGATCATCCTCCCGATGCTGCGCGGCGAGCGCCCGACGTTCGACGGCAAGTACTACCGCGCCAAAGACGCGATGGCCGAACCGCGGTTCCGGGACCACATCCCGCTGATGATCGGCGGCAGCGGCGAGAAGAAGACGATTCCGCTGGCGGCCCGGCACTTCGACCACCTCAACATCATCGCCGGCTTCGACGAGCTGCCGCGCAAGGTGCAGGTGGTCAAGGAGCGCTGCGAGGAGATCGGCCGCGACCCCGCGACGCTGGAAACCAGCATGCTCGTCGTCGCGATCATCGACGAGAACGTCACCGGCGACATCATCCCCGACGACTACAAACAGCAAGCGGTGTTCGGCAGTGCCGATCAGATCGCCGAGCAGATCAAGACCAAGGTCCTCGACGCCGGTGTCGACGGGGTGATCTTGAGCCCCGTGACGAGCCTCGACGGGTACCACCCCGGCCGGGTCACCGCGGTCGGCGAAGCCCTCCGGCCGCTGCTTGGCGGGTGATCCGGGCGCCGGGTGGGATATAACACAACGAACCCGTTCACTGATCGGGTGTTCAGGCGACTACCGTTACGGGTAGTGAACTGCACGTGGAAGCACCGTCGAGGAGCCCAATATGAGCCATCCCGGAGCCACTGCATCTGATCGGCACAAGGTCGTCATCATCGGGTCAGGGTTCGGCGGGCTGACCGCTGCCAAGAGGCTCAAGAGAGCCGACGTCGATGTCAAGCTGATCGCCAAGACCACCCACCACCTGTTCCAGCCGCTGCTGTACCAGGTGGCGACCGGCATCATCCCGTCCGGCGAGATCGCGCCGCCGACGCGGATGATCCTGCGCAAGCAGAAGAACTGCCAGGTGGTCCTCGGCGATGTCACCCACATCGACCTGGCCAACCAGACGGTCACCTCCGAGTTGCTGGGCCACACCTACGTGACCCCGTACGACTCGCTCATCGTCGCCGCAGGGGCCGGCCAGTCCTACTTCGGAAACGACCATTTCGCGGAGTGGGCGCCGGGCATGAAGTCCATCGACGATGCGTTGGAGCTGCGGGCGCGCATTCTCAGCGCGTTCGAGCAGGCGGAGCGGTCCAGTGACCCGGCGCGACGCGAGAAGCTGCTGACGTTCACCGTGGTGGGCGCGGGTCCGACCGGCGTCGAGATGGCCGGACAGATCGCCGAACTGGCCGACCACACCCTCAAAGGTGCGTTCCGCCATATCGATTCGACCACCGCACGGGTGATCCTGCTCGACGCCGCACCCGCCGTCCTGCCCCCGATGGGCGAGAAGCTGGGCAAGAAGGCGCAGGACCGGCTCGAGAAGATGGGCGTGGACATCCAGCTCGGCGCCATGGTCACCGACGTCGACCGCAACGGCATCACCGTCAAGGACTCCGACGGCACGATCCGGCGTATCGAGTCCGCGACGAAGGTGTGGTCGGCCGGTGTGCAGGCCAGCCCGCTGGGCCGGGACCTCGCAGAGCAGTCCGAAGGTGAGGTCGACCGGGCCGGGCGCGTGCTCGTGAACCCTGACCTGACGCTGCCCGGCCATCCGAACGTGTTCGTGGTCGGCGATATGGCCCATGTCGAGGGCGTGCCCGGGCAGGCGCAGGGCGCCATTCAGGGCGGACGGTATGCCGCCAACGCGATCCGGGCCGAGCTCAAGGGCGCCGATCCCACACAGCGCGAACCGTTCCAGTACTTCGACAAGGGTTCGATGGCCACGGTGTCGCGGTTCTCCGCCGTGGCCAAGATCGGCCCGCTGGAGTTCGGCGGCTTCATCGCCTGGCTGGCCTGGTTGGTGCTGCACCTGGTGTATCTGGTCGGCTTCCGCCGCAAGCTCACCACGCTGGTGTCGTGGACCGTGACGTTCCTGTCGACGCAGCGCGGCAACCTGACGATCACCGAGCAGCAGGCCTACGCCCGCACCCGGATAGAGGAGCTTCAGGAGATCGCCGCGGGCGTGCGCGACACCGAGAAGGTCGCAGGCTAGAGCCGCGCGCCCTGCCAGGTCGCCAGGCAGCCGCCCGCGGCAAGCGCCAGCGGTTCACCCGCCGCGTCGACGTCGGCGTCCGGGTAGCTCAGTTCACTGATCGCGGCCATCGGTGCGCCGATCTCGTCGTCGGTGACCGAACCCCTGCCCAACTCGATGCGATGCCGCAACAGTGCAGTGCCGTCGACGTCGGCGTGCAGCGACCCTGACCAGAACCCGTAATGCTCATCGAATCTGCCGATCTGCACCCGCTCGCGGAGCCTGACACGTCCATGTACGCCGACATCCAGGCGGACCGAGGTGTGGTGACGTGAGTCGGCTGCCACGATCGTGGGTTCGGGGTCGAGGTCCAGCTCTCCGTCGACGTCGAGCTCCCAGATCGCGTGAGAATCAAGGGTTTTCGCCCCTGGGAGGGCCACCGTCGCGGCGGCGGTGCGTATCCGCAGCCGAGCGTCCGGTTCGACGACGACGCGGAAGTGGAGGACGTCGCCACCCAGCGGGGTCGCCGCCGCCGACACCAGATGGACGGTGTCGGGCCCGGTGAGCCGGGCGGCGAGACCGCCCACGCACTCGATACGCGGCCGGCGGTCCCGCCGTGCGACGATCAGCACCTCGGACCGCACTAGACGGGCACCCGGAGTTGGGCGCGCACCCAGTCCAGCACCGCGGCGGCCGTGGGGTCCTCGGTGAGCGAGATCATCACGAACGGGCGCTCACCGCGCACGGCCGCCGCGTCGCGCCGCATCACGTCGAGGTCGGCTCCGACCAGCGGGGCGAGGTCGGTTTTGTTGATCACCATCAGGTCTGAGTAAGTCACGCCGGGACCGCCCTTACGGGGAACCTTGTCGCCGCCTGCGACATCGACGACGAAGATCTGCACGTCGACCAGCCCCGACGAGAACGTCGCCGTCAGATTGTCCCCGCCGGACTCGACGAGAATGAGGTCCAGCCGGTCGTTTGCGGCGATGAGGTCGTCGATCGCGTCGAGGTTGGCGGTGATGTCGTCGCGGATCGCGGTGTGCGGGCAGCCGCCGGTCTGCACCGCGGCGATCCGTTCGTCGGGCAGCACGGCGTGGCGTCGCAGGAAGTCCGCGTCTTCGGTGGTGTAGATGTCGTTGGTCAGTACGGCCAGTGACACCACGTCGCGCAGCTGTCGGCACAACGCCGCGACCAGTGCGGTCTTCCCCGAACCCACCGGACCGCCGACGCCGATACGCAACGGCTCCCCCGGTCGGCGCGTGCGCTTGGGTCGCTCGAGATGGTGGTGTGGCTCGCCGTCGGTGAAATGCGGTGGCATGACGATCCTTTCGGGGCGGACTACGAGACGAAGAGGGGGCGCTCACGCCTGCTGTGGCGCTGGGCCAGCACGTCGAGCAACGGATCGGACAGGTCGGCCAGTTCCTTTGCCGCGGTGGCCGCGGTCTGGTCACAGAGCGCCGACAGCTCGAACGTGAGCGCGGCGACGTCGGCGGGGTCGAGCGCGAGCAGGCGCTGCGCGGCGGTCGCCGAACCGGTCATCGTGGTGTAGACCATCGAGAGGGCGGTCTGCTCAGCGCTCAGCCCCGCCGCGCGTCCGGCCCATCCCGCCGCGACCGACAGGTGTGGGGTGGCGTCGAGCGCGTCCCAGTCGTCGTCGGGCCACACCCGGCGGGCCAGCCGCACGAGGCCGCGACCCTGTGCGCGCGATGCCTGGCGGGCGGCGGGCGCCGGTGTGCGGGCGTCGGTTTCGTGGTCGGCCTGCGCGGGCGCGAGTGTTCCCGTGTGCACGGCCGCGGCCAGCGAGGCGGTCACCAGGCCCTGGGTGCGGATGCGTCGTCGCAGGTATGCCCGCAGCGTGGTCACGTCGGCCACCAGCCCGCTGGTGATCGCTTCCTCGATGCCGCCGGAGTGCACGTGCCCGCCGGTTGGCAACCGCGAATCGGCCAGTGCGAGAAGCGTGGTCAGGTTCGTCATCAGCTTCAGAAGAGGAAATACCGTTGTGCCATCGGCAGTTCGGCCGCCGGTTGTTCCTGCCAGACATCTCCGTCGATGCGGACCGTGAAGGTGTCGGGATCGACCTCGATGCGTGGCAGCGCGTCGTTGAGCGGCATATCGGCCTTGCCGACGCCGCGGACGTCTTTGACCGGCACGAGGCGCCGTTTCACGTCGATCCGGTCGCCCAGTCCGTCGTCGACGGCCTGCTGCGAGACGAAGTGCACCGACGTGGCGGCGGCGGCCGACGGCGCCGCACCGAACATCGGGCGCGGCAGCACCGGTTGCGGTGTCGGGATCGACGCGTTGGCGTCTCCCATTGCGGCCCAGGCGATCATGCCGCCCTTGAGCACCGCGTGCGGGCGCACACCGAAGAACGCGGGCTCCCACAGCACGAGATCGGCGAGCTTGCCCACCTCGATCGATCCGATCTCGGCGTCGAGGCCGTGCGCGATCGCCGGGCAGATCGTGTACTTGGCGACATAGCGTCGCGCGCGGTGGTTGTCGGCTTCCCTCGCCCCCGAGCCGTCACCGTCCAGCGCACCGCGCCTGCGTTTCATGACGTGGGCGGTCTGCCAGGTGCGGATGACCACCTCGCCGATGCGGCCCATCGCCTGGGCGTCGCTGCCGATCATCGAGATCGCACCGATGTCGTGCAGCAGGTCCTCGGCGGCGATGGTCGACGGCCGGATGCGGCTCTCGGCGAACGCGAGATCCTCGGGGACGCTGGGGTTGAGGTGGTGGCACACCATCAACATGTCGAGGTGCTCGTCGAGCGTGTTGACCGTGTGCGGGCGCGTCGGATTGGTCGAGCTGGGCAGCACGTGCGGTTGCGCGGCGACGGTGATGATGTCGGGAGCGTGTCCGCCACCTGCTCCCTCGGTGTGGTAGGCGTGGATCGACCGGCCCGCGATCGCGCCGACGGTGTCCTCCACGAAGCCGGCCTCGTTGAGGGTGTCCGAATGCAGTGCGACCTGTACGCCCGACGCGTCGGCAACGGTCAGGCAGGCGTCGATCGCGGCTGGGGTGCTACCCCAGTCCTCGTGAAGTTTGAATCCCGCTGCGCCGCCGCGTAACTGCTCCCACATGGCCTCGGCGCTGACCGTGTTGCCCTTGCCGAGCAGCGCGATGTTCATCGGCCAGGAGTCCAGCGACTCGAGCATGCGGGCCAGATGCCATGCCCCGGGGGTGACCGTGGTGGCCTTGCTGCCTTCCGCCGGGCCGGTTCCGCCCCCGATCATGGTGGTGATGCCACCGCCGAGCGCTTCGGCCATCGTCTGCGGGCAGATCAGGTGCACATGGCAGTCGATGCCGCCCGCGGTGACGATGCGGCCGTTGCCCCCGATGATCTCCGTCGACGGCCCGACCACGAGGTCGGGATGGACGCCCGACATGATGTCGGGGTTGCCGGCCTTGCCGATCGCGGTGATGCGGCCGTCACGAATGCCGATGTCCGCCTTGATGATCCCCCAGTAATCGAGGATCACCACTCCGGTGATGACGGTGTCGGGAGCCCCCTCGGCACGTGTTGCGCGTCCCTGCCCCATGGATTCGCGCAGCACCTTGCCCCCGCCGAAGACGGCCTCGTTTCCGGCGAGTTCGGGCCCGCCGCTGCGGTCCTCGGTGATCTCGATGAACAGGTCGGTGTCGGCCAGTCGGATCCGGTCGCCGGTGGTCGGCCCGAAGAGGGCGCCGTACCTGGCGCGTGACAACCGGGTCATCGGGCTCCTCTGCTCTCGGCGGACGTGCTCATCGGTTCAGACGGCCGGGCGGGTGCAGCCGACCGGGCGGGTCCAGGTTCAGCCCGTGCACCTCGCGCGAGCCTCCGAGCGCGACGAGCGAGACGGTCTGGGCGACACCGGGTTCGAACCGCACTGCGGTCCCCGCGGGGATGTCGAGCCGGTGGCCGTGCGCGGCTGCGCGGTCGAAGGACAGCGCGGCATTGGCCTGCGGCAGGTGGACGTGGCTGCCGACCTGCACCGGCCGGTCTCCGGTGTTGACGATCTCCATCGCGAGCCGCTCGGCGCCCGCGTTGATCTCGATGTCGCCGTCCCCGTACAGGATTTCGCCGGGCACCATCGGTTCGGTCATGGGATCGGGTGGTGGACGGTGACGAGCTTGGTGCCGTCGGGGAACGTCGCCTCGACCTGGACGTCCTCGAGCATCTCGGGCACGCCCTCCATGACGTCGTCGCGGCGCAGAACCTCGCGGCCGCTGGCCATCAGCTCGGCCACCGTGCGGCCGTCGCGGGCGCCTTCGAGGAGATGGTCGGTGATCAGCGCGACCGCTTCGGGGTGGTTGAGCTTCAGGCCACGACCCTGTCGGCGCCGGGCGAGCTCGGCCGCGTAGGAGATCAGCAGGCGGTCCTGCTCATGCGGGGATAAACGCATAGTGGGCGATATTGCCACGGAGCGCGGCGATCAGCAGCGCACGCGATGTCTTACGCCGCCGGCATGTTCTGCAGCCGCACCTGTCCGCGCGCGACGAGCTTGTCGTCGTCGGCGGTGATGGTGATCTGCCACAGCTGCTGACGCCGGCCGCGGTGGATCGGGGTGGACACCGCGGTGACGGTTCCCGAGGAGATGGCCCGCAAGAAGTCGGTGTTGTTGTTGACACCGACGACGTTGCCGCCGCCGTTGTCGGCGAGCCAGACCGCGGCCGACACGCTCGCCAGGCTCTCGACGATCGAGCAGTACACGCCGCCGTGCACGATGCCGTAGGGCTGAAGCAGCTTGTCCGTGACTGTCAGCTGTGCGCGGCCGCCGTCGGGACCGAGTTCGAGATAGGTCAGGCCGAGTTCGGTGTCGAAGCCCTTACCCAGGTCGGAAGGCAGGTCGGAAGTCACGGATCGTGTCTACACGCTGTCGAACACCATGACCGCGCCGGGTGCGCGGAGTTAGGGTCAGCCATGGCCAAGACCGCGAAAGACCTCGTTGAAGCCGCCAACGCTGTGGTGCCCAAGATCTCCCACGCCGAGGCGAAGGAAATGATCGACAAGGGTGCGTTGGTCGTCGACGTCCGCGACGCCCCCGAACTGGAGAAGAGCGGCAAGGTGGCCGGCGCCGTGCACGTTCCCCGGGGCATGCTCGAGTTCCGTGCCGATCCCGAGTCGCCGTATCACGACCAGAACTTCGCCAAGGACAAGCCCGTGATCGTGTACTGCGCCTCCGGTGGGCGCTCGGCGCTCTCGGGGCAGGCGCTCAAAGAGCTCGGTTATCAGGACGTGTACAACCTCGGTGCGTTCGGCGACTGGGCCGACAGCGGTGGCGCCGTCGAAAAGGCTGGCGGCGAAAACGCCTGACGCACACGGTATTCGGGGTGCACATGCGGACGAGCCCCGCACCAATGGTGCGGGGCTCGTCCTCCGTGTGGACCGGGGGTCTCTGCAGCCCTCAGGACTCCGGCGCGGTCCGGTGGTTCGTGTCGATCTCTGTTCAAAGCATAGGCAAGGCTTGCCTAATTAAGCAAGACTTTCCCCGTGATTGGTCGTGAGGTGCCCCGGACCGGAAGTCCGAAGCCGACGAGCGCGTCGAGCACGGCCTGCCCGCGCCGCATGCTCGTCCACTCGCTGGAGCCGGCGAGCAGCGGCACCTGCGTGGCGGCGCTGACGACCGCCCCGCCCACGACGTGCCACATCGAGGCGACCGACATCGCTCCCCCGCTGATCTCGACCAGCTTGGCGAACAGCGGCGCCAGCGCGCGGTGGCTGCGGTGCGCGACCCATGTCGTCAACGCCGCCTCGCTGGGCAGGGCCACGATGCCGTCGCGCGTCGAGTTTCCGGCGCGGTTGGACCTGTGGTCGAAGTACGGATCGTCGGGAAGGGCCCGCAGCGTCGGGTCGACGACGCCGACCCAATCGATCGCACCTTCGGAATCCACGTGCACCCACAGGTTCTCCAGGCCGGTGTCCCATGCGCGGCCTTCGAGTACGACCAGCGGCACGACGCGCCCGACGACCACGTGGGCGAGGGTGGCCGCCAACTGGTGTGCCACCGCGGCGCGGCTGTCGGTCTCCTCGGCGGCCAGATCGAACATCGTTTGCAGGCGGTCGGTGCTCAGCGCGTCGGCCAGCGGCCACCACCGTCGCCGGGACAGGTCCCGCATCACCGCGACGCCGTAGACCCGCGGACACTCGGGATAGAGCTCACGGAGTCGTCGACTCGACTCATGCAGCGGCAACGTCCTGTGGATCGCCATGCTCGCAATGAGTGGATCGTCGACCAATACCGTCATAGGTCCTCCCGTATTCAAGTTAGGTAAGGCTTACTATAGCTACGCGCGTCACGACGACCAGACCCTGTGACTGCTTTCACACCACCCTTCGGATGGGCGGTGACCACGGGCGGAGGTTCGAGCCGGGCGACGGTGGGCCCTTGTCCACCAGGCGAAATACGACGCACCGTAGTAAGACGTAGTACGCTGGATCAATAGCCTCTAGGAGATGAACGGACCATGGCGAAGTTGACGCGTCTGGGGGAACTGGAACGCGCGGTGATGGATCACTTGTGGTCCTCTCGCGAACCCCAAACCGTGCGCCAAGTTCACGAGGCGCTCGCCGCCCAACGCGACTTGGCGTACACCACGATCATGACCGTGCTGCAGCGGCTGGCGAAGAAGAACCTCGTCGTGCAGCACCGCGATGACCGCGCCCACCGATACGCACCAACCCACGGCCGCGATGAACTCGTCGCGGGCCTGATGGTCGACGCGCTCGACCAGGCCGCCGACTCGGGCAGCCGGGAAGCCGCGCTGGTGCATTTTGTCGAGCGCGTCGGCGCCGACGAAGCCGCGGCGTTGCGTCGCGCACTGACCGAACTGGAGAGCAAGGTTCGCGTTTCGCCGCCCGCTGGTAATTCGGGCACCGGCTGAGAGAGACTGACGGCGTGTCCGCGCTGGCCTTCACCGTCCTGGCGCTGGTCCTGTCGGGACCGGTGCCCGCCGTCCTGGCGCGCGCGTCGTGGCCGTTCCGCGCACCGCGAGCGGCCATTGTGTTGTGGCAGGCGATCGCGCTGGCCGCCGTCCTGTCGGCCTTCTCGGCCGGAATCGCCATTGCGAGCAGGCTTTTCGCGCCGGGTCCCGACGGTCGGCCGACCGCCACCATCATCAGCGAGATCGCCGTCATGGGCTGGCCGGTGTGGATCGCCTACGTCGTGGTCTTCGCGCTGACACTGGTGATCGGTGCGCGGCTGATCGTGGCGGTGTTGCAGGTGGCCATCGCGACGCGGCGCCGTCGCGCCCACCACCGGATGGTCGTCGACCTCGTGGGCAAGTCGCAGAAGTGGGCCCACGCCCACGCCGGTGACGGGTTGCGCATCCTGAACGTGGACCAGCCGCTGGCGTACTGCCTGCCGGGCGTGCGCAGCCGCGTCGTGGTCAGCGAGGGCACGCTGACGACGTTGGCGGACAACGAGATCTCGGCGATCCTCAGCCACGAACGCGCGCACCTGCGCGCCCGGCACGATCTCGTGCTGGAGATGTTCACCGCGGTGAACGCGGCGTTCCCGCGCTTCGTCCGCAGCGGAAGCGCGCTGGACGCGGTCCGACTTCTGGTCGAGATGCTGGCCGACGACGCGGCGGTGCGCAAGGCCGGTCCCACTCCCCTGGCCCGCGCGCTCGTCGCGTGCGCGGCCGGTCGTACGCCGTCAGGTGCGCTGGCGGCGGGCGGACCCACCACCCTGCTACGGGTACGTCGGCTCGGAGGCCGGCCCAACAGCCGGGTGCTGGCCGCAGGCGCGTACACGACCGCGGCCGCGGTGCTCGTGGTGCCCACCTTCGCGGTGGTGCTTCCGTGGCTGACCGAACTGCAGCGGCTGTTCACCGCTTAGGGGCAAGCGGCGCGAACGAGGCGTTCACACAACAAAACAACGAAAGGCTGCCCGCATGAGCTCTGACGTATCCGCTTCCGCGACCACCGGTACCGCTCAGATCGGGGTGACCGGGCTTGCCGTCATGGGATCCAACATCGCGCGCAACTTCGCCCGGCACGGGTACACCGTCGCGCTGCACAACCGCTCGATCGCCAAGACCGACGCGCTGCTCGACCAGCACGGGTCGGAAGGCAAGTTCGTGCGCAGCGAGACCATCGCCGAATTCCTCGACACTCTGGAAAAGCCGCGACGGGTGCTGATCATGGTCAAGGCCGGGGGCCCCACCGACGCGGTGATCAACGAACTCGCCGATGCGATGGAGGAAGGCGACATCATCATCGACGGTGGTAACGCCCTCTATACCGACACGATCCGCCGCGAGAAGGCGATGCGCGAGCGCGGGCTGCACTTCGTCGGCGCCGGCATCTCCGGCGGCGAGGAGGGTGCGCTGAACGGGCCGTCGATCATGCCCGGCGGCCCGGCCGAGTCCTACAAATCGCTGGGTCCGCTGCTCGAGGAGATCTCGGCGCATGTCGACGGTGTCCCCTGCTGCACCCATATCGGGCCTGACGGTGCGGGCCACTTCGTGAAGATGGTGCACAACGGCATCGAGTACTCCGACATGCAGCTGATCGGCGAGGCCTACCAACTGCTGCGCGACGGGCTGGGCAAGTCGGCCGGCGAGATCGCCGACGTCTTCGACGAATGGAATTCCGGCGACCTGGACAGCTTTCTGGTCGAGATCACCGCCAAGGTGTTGCGCCAGACCGACGCCAAGACCGGTAAGCCGCTCGTCGACGTCATCCTCGACGAGGCCGAGCAGAAGGGCACCGGACGTTGGACGGTGAAATCAGCACTCGACCTCGGCGTCCCAGTGACCGGTATCGCCGAGGCCGTGTTCGCGCGCGCTTTGTCGGGATCGGTGACCCAGCGCAAGGCCACCACCGGCCTGGCCTCCGGTGACCTCGGTGAAAAGCCCAGTGACGCCGAGAAGTTCGTCGAGGACATCCGCCAAGCCCTGTACGCGTCGAAGATCATCGCCTACGCGCAGGGCTTCAACCAGATCCAGGCCGGCAGCGCCGAATACGACTGGGGCATCACCCTCGGCGACATGGCCACCATCTGGCGCGGCGGCTGCATCATCCGGGCCAAGTTCCTCAACCGGATCAAAGAGGCCTTCGACGAGAACCCCGACCTGCCGACGCTGATCGTCGCGCCGTACTTCCGCAGCGCGATCGAGGCGGCGATCGACAGCTGGCGCCGCGTCGTCATCACCGCCACCGAACTGGGCATCCCGATCCCCGGTTTCTCCTCGGCACTGTCCTACTACGACGGATTGCGCCAGGAGCGCCTGCCCGCTGCCCTCACGCAGGGCCTGCGGGACTATTTCGGCGCGCACACCTACGGCCGCATCGACACCGACCCCGCCAAGCGGTTCCACACGCTGTGGAGCGGGGACCTCAGCGAGGTCGAGGCCTAGCGTTCTCTCGGCAGGGAACCGGGCGTCGTCGGGCCACTAGACTTGGACCGACATGCGATTTCTGGAGGGCCACCGGCCCGCATACGACCTGACCTACAACGACGTCTTCATCGTCCCCGGACGCTCGGATGTCCAATCCCGGATGGACGTCGACCTGTCGACCGCCGACGGCTCGGGCACCACGATCCCGGTCGTTGTGGCGAACATGACCGCCGTCGCCGGCCGGCGGATGGCCGAGACGGTGGCCCGTCGCGGCGGCATCGTCGTGCTGCCGCAGGACTTGCCGATCTCCGCGGTGAAAGAGACCGTCGACTTCGTCAAGAGCCGCGACCTCGTCGTCGACACTCCGGTGGTGCTCTCCCCCGATGACTCGGTGTCCGATGCGACCGCGCTGATCCACAAACGTGCCCACGGCGTCGCGGTCGTCGCCTTCGAGGGCAGGCCGATCGGCCTGGTCACCGAGGCGAACTGCGAGGGCGTCGACCGGTTCACCCGCGTGCGCGACGTCGCGGTCTCCGACTTCGTCACCGCGCCGGTGGGCACCGAGCCGCGCAAGGTGTTCGACCTGCTCGAGCACGCCCCGGTCGACGTGGCGGTGCTCACCGAGAGCGACGGGACGCTGGCAGGCGTGCTGACGCGTACCGGTGCGGTCCGGGCGGGGATCTACACACCCGCGGTCGACGACAGCGGCCGCCTGCGGATCGCTGCGGCGGCCGGGATCAACGGCGATGTCGGCGCAAAGGCGCGCAGCCTGGCCGAGGTCGGGGTGGACCTGCTGGTGATCGACACCGCCCACGGACACCAGGTCAAGATGCTCGATGCGATCAAGGCGGTCTCGTCGTTGGACCTCGGGCTGCCGCTGGCCGCGGGCAACGTGGTCTCCGCCGAGGGCACCAGGGACCTGCTCAGCGCGGGCGCATCGATCGTGAAGGTCGGTGTCGGACCGGGCGCGATGTGCACCACGCGCATGATGACCGGCGTCGGGCGACCCCAGTTCTCCGCGGTCGTTGAATGTGCTGCTGCGGCACGGCAATTGGGCGCGCACGTGTGGGCCGACGGCGGTATCCGGCACCCGCGTGATGTCGCACTGGCATTGGCTGCGGGCGCATCCAACGTGATGATCGGCTCGTGGTTCGCGGGCACCTACGAGTCCCCCGGCGACCTGATGCGCGACCGCGACAATCAGCCCTTCAAGGAGAGCTACGGAATGGCGTCCAAACGCGCGGTGGCCGCCCGCACCGCCGGTGACGGGTCGTTCGACCGAGCCCGCAAGGCGCTGTTCGAGGAGGGCATTTCGACGTCGAGGATGGGCCTGGATCCGTCCCGCGGAGGCGTCGAGGACCTGCTCGACCACATCACGTCCGGGGTGCGCAGCACCTGCACCTACGTCGGCGCGGCGAATTTGGGCGAACTGCACGAAAAGGTGGTGCTCGGCGTGCAGTCGGCGGCCGGCTTCGCCGAGGGGCATCCACTGCCCACGGGTTGGTGATCCCTCCCCCGCAAGATCACCCGTTACCATGGGTTTCCTTCAGTCCTCTACGCGAAAGGGATCCCGTGCCGCAGGCACCCGTCGAGGCCCGGGTTGCAGAGGGGGCCAACCGGGCCGAGCGGCCCGAGCCTCCCGACGCCGAGCCTTCCTCTAGACGGCCGGGCAACAGGTCCGGCATCTGCGCGAGGGCACCCCGATGAGCGTCGCTTCGACGGTGCTGTCTCTGCTGGCGATCGTGCTGCTGACGGCGGGCACCGCGGTGTTCGTCGCCGCCGAGTTCTCGCTGACCGCGCTCGAGCGCATCACCGTGGACGCCAACGCACGCAGCGGCCACCGGCGCGACAAGATGGTCCAGCGGGCGCACCGCACGCTGTCGTTCCAGCTGTCCGGCGCCCAGGTGGGCATCTCGATCACCACGCTGGCGACCGGTTACCTGGCCGAACCCGTCGTCGCGCGGTTGATCCACCCCGGCCTGGACGCGATCGGCATACCCCCGGCCTACACCGGCGGATTGGCGCTGGTGCTGGCCATCGCGATCGCCACCTCGATCTCGATGGTGTTCGGCGAGCTGGTGCCGAAGAACCTCGCGGTCGCCCGGCCCGTGCCGACGGCGCGCTGGTCCGCCGGACCGCAACTGCTGTTCTCGGCGCTGTTCACCCCGCTGATCCGGCTGACCAACGGCACGGCCAACATGATCCTGCGTCGCCTCGGCATCGAACCGGCCGAGGAGCTGCGCTCGGCGCGCTCCCCACAGGAACTGGTGTCGCTGGTGCGCAGTTCGGCCCGCAGCGGCGCACTGGATCCCGTCACCGCGGTGCTGGTCGACCGGTCGCTGCGGTTCGGCGATCGCTCCGCCGAGGAGCTCATGACCCCCCGGCAGAAGATCGAGGCCCTCGACGCCGACGCGACGGTCGCCGAGCTGGTCACCGCCGCGATCAGGACGGGATACTCGCGCTTCCCGATCATCCGCGGAGACCTCGACGAGACGATCGGGATCGCGCACGTCAAGCAGGTGTTCGAGGTGCCGATCGACGAACGCGCGACCACCCGGCTGGCGTCGCTGGCGCTGCCGGTCGCCAAGGTGCCATCGACTCTGGACGGCGACACAGTGATGACCCAGATCCGCGCCAACGGCCTCCAGACCGCGCTGGTGGTCGACGAATACGGCGGCACCGCGGGCATGGTCACCGTGGAGGACCTGATCGAGGAGATCGTCGGCGACGTCCGCGACGAGCACGACGACGAGGCCCCCGATGTGGTGCCCGCGGGCCGCGGCTGGCAGATATCGGGCCTGCTGCGCATCGACGAGGTCGCAAGCGCCACGGCGTTCCGCGCCCCCGAGGGCGACTACGAGACGATCGGCGGCCTGGTTCTCGAGAAGCTCGGGCACATCCCCGACGAAGGTGAGTCGGTCGAGCTCGAGGCGTTCGACCCGGACGGTCCGCTCGAGAGTCCGAATCGCTGGCTGGCCACCGTGCTGCGCATGGACGGCCGCCGAATCGACCTGCTCGAACTCACCGAACTGGGCCGCACCGGCGAGGCCGACGGGAGAAGCACCGATGGGTGACCTCTTCGGTGTGCTGCTGACGGTGCTGCTGCTGGCCGTCAACGCGTTCTTCGTCGCCTCGGAGTTCGCCTTGATCTCCGCGCGGCGCGATCGGCTCGAGGCGCTGGCCGAACAGGGCAAGAAGAGCGCCGTCACCGTGATCCGCGCCGGTGAACACCTGTCGCTGATGCTCGCGGGCGCTCAGCTGGGTATCACGATTTGTTCGATCCTGCTCGGTCGCGTCGGCGAACCCGCCGTCGCGCATCTGCTGGAGAAGCCGTTCGACGCCGTGGGTGTGCCCGACGCGGTGCTGCACTCGGTGTCCTTCGTCGTCGCACTGGCCATCGTGGTCGTCCTGCACGTGCTGCTCGGTGAGATGGTGCCGAAGAACATCGCGATCGCCGGCCCGGAGTCGGCGGCCATGCTGCTGATACCTACCTACCTGGTGTGGATCCGCATGGCACGTCCCTTGATCGCGTTCTACAACTGGTGTGCCAACGTGACCCTGCGAGTGTTCGGGGTGGAGCCCAAGGACGAACTCGACGTCACGGTGTCCACGGTCGAACTGTCGGAGATGATCGCCGAATCGCTGTCCGAGGGGCTGCTCGACCCCGAGGAACACAGCAGGCTCACCCGCGCCCTGCAGATTCGCGATCGCGCGGTCAAGGACGTCGCGTTCCCGCTGCGCGACATTCGGACGGTGTCGGTGGCGCGCGAGGGGGCGGGGCCAACCGTCGGCGCCGTCGAAGAGGCGCTGGCCGAGACCGGTTACTCGCGCTTCCCGATCACCGACGCCTCCGGCACCTACCTGGGATACCTGCACATCAAGGACGTGCTGGCCTTCGTCAACGACCCCGATGCCGTGCTGGACCTGTCCATGGTGCGCCCGCTGCCGGTGGTTCCGTCGTCGCTGCCGTTGCCCGAGGCGTTGTCGCGGCTGCGGCGCACCAACAGCCACCTGGCGCTGGTGACCGCACCCGACGGCAGCGTGGAGGCGATGGTCGCGCTCGAGGACCTCGTCGAGGACTTGGTGGGCACCGTGCGCGACGGGACCCATCGTGTCTGACGTCGCCGTGCGCGGCGCTTCCGTGCTCGACGAGTCGGACTGGAGCACCCGAGAGCGGGCCCATCAGCGCCGGGCCGACGCGTTCTGCGCACCGCACCGTCGTCGCGCCCGTCGCGGCGAGAAGCACCCGGTCTGGGACTTCCTGTTCACCTATTACAGCTTGCGGCCCGCCAAGTTGCGAATGTGGCACCCCGGCTTCGGTCTCGCTTTGGCCGGCGGCGCACAGCGCTTCCTGAGCCGGACGGGGTACGCGAGTGACCACTCCGGGGTGGTCGTGAGCCCGGAGTACCTGGTGGCGCGGATCGACACCGTGCGGTTCGTCGTCCGGCTGTTGCGTTCGACGGCGGCGCGCCCGGCCCGGCTGAATTGTTTCGGGTTGCACGAGTGGGCGATGGTCTACCGGTCGTCGACGGTGCGCCACGACCGGGTGCCGTTACGGCTCGGCGCGGCGGGCACCGACGCGGTCGTCGAGTCGATGCCTTTGCGCTGCAGTCACTTCGACGCGTTCCGCTTCTTCACCGAACCGGCCGCCGGACGCAACGCCGAACAGCTGACCCGGCAGAGTCAGGTTGCCACCGAACAACCTGGCTGTCTGCACGCCGCGATGGATTTGTACAAGTGGTCGTTCAAGCTCGGCCCGCTTATCAACTCGGAGTTCGTGATGGACTGCCTCGAGCTGGCCGCCGAAGCCCGCGAACTCGACATGCGGGCCAGCCCCTATGATCTCCGCGAATACGGATTCGAGCCGATCGCGATCGAGACACCGGCCGGTCGAGCCAAATACGTGCGGATCCAGCAAACCATCGCGGAGCGGGCGGCCCCGCTGCGGGACGACCTCGCCGATCGGTGCGAACGGCTTCTGACCGCAGCAGCCCGGGACGGCTGACCAGCCGGTTGAGGATAAGCCGTATTACCGCTGGGTAAGCTGGGACGACAGTTCGAGGAGGAATGATGACCGATCGCGTGACGGTGGGAAACCTGCGCGTGGCCCGGGTGCTGTACGACTTCGTCAACAACGAGGCGTTGCCCGGCACCGACATCGACCCCGACACCTTCTGGTCCGGCGTGGACAAGGTCGTCGCCGATCTGACGCCCAAGAACGAAGAACTGCTGGCCAGACGCGACGATCTGCAGGCCCGCATCGACAAGTGGCACCGGCAGCGGGTCATCGAGCCGCTCGACCATGACGCGTACAAGGCGTTCCTCACCGAGATCGGCTACCTGCTCCCCGAGCCCGACGACTTCACGATCACCACCGCGGGCGTCGACGACGAGATCACCACGACCGCCGGACCTCAGCTGGTGGTGCCCATCCTCAACGCCCGCTTCGCGCTGAACGCCGCGAACGCCCGCTGGGGCTCGCTCTATGACGCCCTCTACGGCACCGACGTGATCTCCGAGGACGACGGCGCCGACAAGGGTTCCAGCTACAACAAGGTTCGCGGCGACAAGGTCATCGCCTACGCCCGCCGATTCCTCGACGGCGCTGCGCCGCTGGCCTCCGGCAACTGGAGCGAGGCCACCGGTCTGCGCATCGACGACGGCCAGCTGCTCGTCGACCTGGGCGACGACAACGCTTCGGCTGCTGACTCCTCGCGCGAGCGCTCGTCGGTCGGGCTCGCGGCACCCGAGCAGTTCGTCGGCTACACCGGAGACCTCGGCTCGCCGCAGTGGTCGGTGCTGTTGCGCAACAACGGATTACACGTCGAGATTCTCGTCGACCCGGAATCGCCCATCGGTTCGACCGATGCCGCGGGCATCAAGGACGTCGTCCTGGAATCCGCGGTCACCACGATCATGGACTTCGAGGATTCGGTCGCCGCCGTCGACGCCGAGGACAAGGTGCTCGGGTACCGGAACTGGCTGGGCCTCAACCGCGGTGACCTCACCGAAGAGGTGAGCAAGGGCGGTAAGACCTTCACCCGCAAGCTCAACGAGGACCGCACCTACACCACCCCGGACGGCGAGGGCGAGCTGACGCTGCCCGGACGCAGCCTGTTGTTCGTGCGCAACGTCGGACACCTGATGACCAACGACGCGATCGTGCGGACGGACGGCGACGGCCAAGAGGTCGAGGTCTTCGAAGGCATCCAGGACGCGCTGTTCACCAGCCTCGTCGCGATCCACGGCCTGAAGTCCGGGGACGGCAACGGCCCGCTGGTCAACAGCCGCACCGGCTCGGTGTACATCGTCAAGCCCAAGATGCACGGCCCCGACGAGGTGGCCTACACCGTTGAGTTGTTCGGCCGCGTCGAGGATGTGCTCGGGTTGCCCGCCAACACCCTCAAGGTCGGCATCATGGATGAGGAGCGCCGCACCACCGTCAACCTGAAGGCCTGCATCAAGGCCGCCGCCGACCGGGTGGTGTTCATCAACACCGGCTTCCTCGACCGCACCGGCGACGAGATCCACACCTCGATGGAAGCCGGCCCGATGATCCGCAAGGGCGCGATGAAGAGCACCCAGTGGATCCAGGCCTACGAGGACCAGAACGTCGACATCGGGCTGGCGACCGGTTTCTCCGGCAAGGCCCAGATCGGCAAGGGCATGTGGGCGATGACCGACCTGATGGCCGACATGGTCGAGCAGAAGGTCGGCCAGCCCAAGGCCGGCGCCACCACCGCGTGGGTGCCGTCGCCGACCGCGGCCACGCTGCATGCCATGCACTACCACGAGGTCGACGTCTACGCGGTGCACAAGGAGCTGGAAGGCGAGAAGCGCACCAGCGTCGAGCAACTGCTGGCCGTGCCGCTGGCCAAGGAGCTCGCGTGGGCGCCCGAGGAGATCCGCGAAGAGGTCGACAACAACTGCCAGTCCATCCTCGGATACGTGGTGCGCTGGATCGACGCGGGTGTCGGCTGCTCCAAGGTGCCCGACATCCACAACGTCGCGCTGATGGAAGACCGTGCGACGCTGCGCATTTCGAGTCAGCTGCTGGCGAACTGGCTGCGCCACGGCGTCATCACGCCCGACGATGTGGTGGCCAGCCTCAAGCGGATGGCCGCAATCGTCGACAAGCAGAATGAGCAGGATCCCGAATTCAAGCCGATGGCAACGGATCCGGACCACAACATCGCATTTCAGGCCGCGCAGGAATTGATCCTCTCGGGCGCCGAACAACCCAACGGCTACACCGAGCCGATCCTGCATCGCCGCCGCCGCGAGTACAAGGCCGAACACGGCGGTGCGTGATCCGGTGACCGGTCGGCGTCGCAAGTAGAGGGCGGAAGTGGGCAGGCACAGTAAACCGGATCCCGAAGATTCGGCAGGCGGGGATTTCGGCGACCGTCACGACGAGTCGGAGACCGAACGCTTCGGCTATCTCGGCGACCGCCCGGAACCGGGACCCGGAGGCTATGACGCAGGCTACGGCTCCGAGTACGGCGACGTCGACCGTCCCGATTATGCGGATGGTCCGGAAGACCCCGGTTACTCGGATTTCGAACGCGACTATTCGGAGCCCGAGACCGGCGCATCGGCTCCCCCGCCGGGAGTCCCGCCGCGCTCGGGCCCGGCGCACAGCGGTGAGTGGGAGGGCGGTGAGTGGACCGGTAGCCATCGCGCGGTCACCCCGGGCAGGCGTGGTGTCAGCGTCGGCGTCATCGCCGCCCTGGTCGCGGTCGTGGTGCTCGTCGGCGCGGTCATCCTGTGGCGATTCTTCGGTGACGCCTTGTCCGACCGCACCGATCAGGCCGCCGCGCGGTGCGTCGACGGTGAGCTGTCCGTCGCGGTGGTGGTCGACCCGAACATCGCCGAGCCGATCCAGTCGCTGGCCAACCGGTACAACGAGACCGCCGCCCCGGTGGCCGACAAATGCGTGAAGGTCGGCGTCAAACCGGCCGGATCCGACCAGGTGGTCAACGGTTTCACCGAGGCGTGGCCTCAAGAGTTGGGCGATCGTCCCGCGCTGTGGGTGCCGGGCAGCTCGGTGTCGGCGGCGCGGCTCGAGGCCTCGTCGGGCGCGCAGGCGATCATCGACAGCCGGTCACTGGCCACGTCGCCGGTGGTGCTGGCCGTTCGGCCGGAGTTGAAGAACGCTCTGGCGCAACAGAACTGGTCGACCATTCCGGCATTACAGAGCAATCCGTCGTCATTGGACGGGCTGAATCTGGCCGGCTGGGGCGCGCTGCGGCTGGTGCTGCCACTGAGCGGCGACAGCGATGCGTCGTATCTCGCCGCGGAGGCGATCGCGGCCGCGTCGGTGCCCGCCGGTGCGCCGGCCAGTGAGGGCATACGCGCGGTGAACACCGTCGTGGCGGGTCAGCCGCAGCTGCCGGACAAGAAGACCTCGACGGCGTTCGACGCGCTGGTCAAGGCATCCGATCCGGCGGCGGCTCCCGTGCACGCCGTCGCCATCACCGAACAGCAGCTGTATCGGCGCAGCGCCGGTCTGCCCAATGCCGCCGGCGTGGTCTCGGGATGGCTGCCGCCCGGTCCCGCGGCGGTGGCCGATTACCCGGCCGTGTTGGTGTCGGGCGATTGGCTGTCGCAGGAACAGAAGAGCGCTGCCAGCGAATTCGCCCGGTTCATGCGCAAACCCGAACAGCTCGCGGAGTTGGCCAAGGCCGGTTTCCGCACCGAAGGCGGAACGCTGCCCGACAGCGACGTCGTGGACTTCGGGCCGGTGCCTGCTCCAATGTCGGTGGGCGACGACCAGATACGCGCGCAACTGGCCAACGCGCTGACCGCCCCGGCGGCCAACCCGGCGGTGACGATCATGCTCGACCAGTCGATGCCCACCGACGAAGGCGGACGGTCTCGGCTGCAGAACGTCGTTGCCGCGCTGAACGCCCGGTTGCAGGCGTTGCCGGCCTCGTCGGCGGTGGGCCTGTGGACGTTCGACGGAACCGCGGGCCGTTCGGAGGTGAGCACCGGACCGCTGAGCGACCAAGTCGACGGCCAGCCCCGCTCGGCGGCGTTGACGTCAGCACTGGACGAACAGTCCGCCTCCGGAGGGGGTGCGGTCTCGTTCACCACACTGCGGCTGGTCTACACCGAAGCGATGGCGAACTTCCGCGAAGGACAGGAGAATTCGGTCCTGGTGATCACCACCGGGCCGCACACCGACCAGACCCTCAACGGAGAAGGGTTGCAGCAGTATATCCGCGGCGCATTCGACGATGCCAAGCCGGTGGCGGTCAACGTCATCGACTTCGGGTCGGACTCCGATCGCGCGACCTGGGAGGCCGTTGCCGAGATTAGCGGCGGCAGCTACCAGAACCTCGCCAGCTCCGACTCCCCTGAACTGACGGCGGCGATCGCGAACTTCCTCGGTTAGCGGCCGGCGAACACCCGGCTCACACGCCGCGCCCCTAGTCGCCGAACGTGGGTTACCGGCACACTTTTCTCGCGTTGGGCGTGCGGGTAACCCACGTTCGGCGGGCAGTTGGGTGGTTACGCGAAGGCCTCGACGGGCGGGCACGAGCAGACCAGGTTGCGGTCGCCGTACGCACCGTCGATGCGACGCACCGGCGGCCACACCTTCGGGCGGTAGTTCTTGCTCAGCGGATAGGCCGCCTCCTCGCGGGTGTAGGCGTGCTTCCAATCGTCGATCAGCAGGGACTCCGCGGTGTGCGGTGCGTTGCGCAGCGGGTTGTCCTCGGCGGGCCAGGTGCCGTCGCCGACCTTGTCGATCTCAGCGCGAATCGCGATCATCGCCTCGCAGAACGCGTCGACCTCGGCGAGGCTTTCGCTCTCGGTGGGCTCGACCATCAGCGTGCCCGCCACCGGGAAACTCATAGTGGGTGCGTGGAAACCGTAGTCCGCCAACCGCTTTGCCACATCGTCGACGGTCACGCCGGTCTGCTTGGTGATGGTGCGCAGGTCGAGGATGCACTCGTGGGCGACCATGCGGTTCTCGCCGGTGTAGAGCACCGGATAGTACTCGTCGAGGCGGCGCGCGATGTAGTTGGCCGACGCGATGGCGGTCAGCGAGGCGGCGCGCAACCCGCCTGGGCCCATCATCCGGATGTAGGCCCAACTGATCGGCAGGATCGACGCCGACCCGTACGGCGCCGCCGACACCGTGTAGGTGTCCGGTAGCTCCTCGGCGAGCGGATGGCCGGGCAGGTACCGCGCCAGGTGCGCGCGCACCGCGACCGGGCCCACACCGGGGCCGCCGCCGCCGTGCGGGATGCAGAACGTCTTGTGCAGGTTGAGGTGGCTCACGTCGCCGCCGAACCGGCCGGGCCGGGCCAGGCCGACGAGCGCGTTGAGGTTGGCACCGTCGACGTACACTTGACCGCCCGCGTCGTGGACCGCCGCGCAGATGTCGGCGATGTCGTGCTCGTACACCCCGTGCGTCGACGGGTAGGTGATCATCAACGCCGACAGTCGATCCGCGTGCTCGCTCACCTTCGCGCGCAGGTCGTCGAGGTCGACGTCGCCGTTGGGTCGGCACGCCACCACCACGACACGCATGCCCGCCAGCGCCGCCGAGGCCGCATTGGTGCCGTGCGCGCTCGACGGGATGAGGCAGACGTTCCGGTCGGGCTCACCGCGCTCGGCGTGATACGCCTGGATCGCCAGCAGGCCGGCGTACTCGCCCTGCGAGCCCGCGTTGGGCTGCAGCGACACCGCGTCGTATCCGGTGATGTCGATCAGCCACTGCTCCAGGTCGGCGATCAGCTTCCGCAGCCCCGGGGTGTCGGATGCGGGTGCGAACGGATGCTGGCGCGCGAACTCCGGCCAGGTGATCGGCTCCATCTCGGCGGCCGCGTTGAGCTTCATCGTGCACGATCCGAGCGGAATCATGCTGCGGTCCAAGGCGATGTCCTTGTCGGCCAGCGACCGCAGGTAGCGCATCATCTCGGTTTCGGTGCGGTACCGCGTGAACGCCGGATGGGTGAGGAACTCCGAGGTGCGTGTCGCGATGCCGGGGCCGTCGAACTCCGAATCGACCGGCGTCGCCGAGAAGGCCGACAGCACCGCCTCGACATGCGCAGCGGTGGTCGCCTCGTCACTGGACACCGAGACGTGGTCGTCGTCGACCAGCCAGACGTTGATGCCGCGTGTCTTGGCGGCCTCGCGCACCGCCGCTGCCCGGCCGGGCACCTTGGCCAGAACGGTGTCGAAGAACTCGCGGTGCACGACCTCGACCCCGGCTGCCGTCAACCCGGCCGCCACCGCACGCGCCCGCTGGTACACCCGGCGGGCGATCCCGGTCAGGCCGTCGGCGCCGTGGTAGCTGACGTACATCGCGGCCATCACCGCCAGCAGCACCTGCGCGGTGCAGATGTTGCTGGTGGCCTTGTCGCGGCGGATGTGCTGTTCGCGGGTCTGCAACGCCAACCGGTACGCCGGCGCGCCGTCGGCATCGAGCGACACCCCGACAAGGCGGCCCGGCAGCTGGCGCGCGTGCTTGGCGTGCACGGCCAGATATCCCGCATGGGGTCCACCGAAACCCATTGGCACACCGAATCTCTGGGTGCTTCCGAACGCGACATCGGCGCCGATCTCACCGGGCGGGGTGAGCAGCGTCAACGCCAGCAGGTCCGCACCGATCGCGACCAAAGCGTCGCGGTCATGGGCTTGGGCGACGAGCTCGCTCCAGTTCACGACGGCGCCACTGGCTCCCGGCAGTTGAGCGATGACGCCGAAGAAGTCGCCGTCTGGCAGTCCCTGGGTCAGATCGGCGGTGACGATCTCGATGCCGAGCGGTTCGGCGCGGGTGGCCAGCACCGCGGCGCTCTGGCGGAACAGGTCGGCGTCGACGGCCAGCCGGTTCGACGGCCCGCGCACTGCGCGGTGCATCAGCGTCATCGCCTCGGCGGCCGCCGTGCCCTCGTCGAGCATGGACGCGTTGGCGACCTCGAGCCCGGTCAGATCGGTCACCATGGTCTGGAAGTTGAGCAGCGCCTCGAGGCGGCCCTGGCTGATCTCCGGCTGATACGGGGTGTAGGCGGTGTACCAGGCGGGGTTTTCAAGGATGTTGCGGCGCAACACCGGCGGGGTCAGCGTGTCGTAGTAGCCCTGGCCGATCATCGACACGGCCACGGTGTTCACGTCGGCGAGCGCGCGCAGTTCGGTCAGCGCCTCGTCCTCGGAGGCGGCCGCGGGCAGCCGGTCGAGCCCCGGGGCCAAATCGTCGGCCGACAGCGCGTCGAGGATGCCCGACGGCAGCGCCTTCTCGGCTAGTTCGTCGAGCGAGGAGACTCCGATCGTCTCGAGCATGCTGGCGACGGCGTCGGCATCCGGTCCGATGTGGCGGTCGGCGAAATCGGGCTGATGGTGATCGAACACTCGGGCTACTCCAGACGCGTGCAGGCAGAGGACCGCTGGGTTCCTCCCCCTCTGTCGTCGACCCGCTGCGGGCGCCTGAGAGATTCGGCGATCACGACGGTGCGAGAAGCGCCTTTCCCCATGGGCGGGCGAGGGCGGCCGGGCGGACCCGACCGGAGCTCACCGCTTTCCAGAGGCATCGGGGTCTCCTGCGGTCCTGGGTGCCTGAGAGGTTGACGGAGAGGTGTTGCTCCTTCGGCGTCCGTGACTGGCCGCCACGAAACTCTCCCGCACAAGCGCGATGCGCTGACGAGTTTACCGTCAGAGGCGCTGACCTCGACAGCGTGCGGGTGCGTGGCCCGGAATCTCAGCCGATCTTGCGGTCGCGGTGCTTACGCCGCGAGGCCAACTCGTCCTCGGGCGCCGCGATCGACTCGCCGCCGTCGGCGCGCTCACCGGGGAAATCGGCGATAGCGCCGGTCAACTCCCGCATCGCACCCGAAACCGCGATGCCGAACACGCCTTGGCCGCCCTGCAGCAGGTCGACGACCTCTTCGGCCGACGTGCACTCGTAGACCGTGGTGCCGTCGGAGAACAGCGTGATGTTGGCCAGATCGCGAACCCCGCGCTGGCGCAGGTGGTCGACGGCGACGCGGATGTTGTGCAGCGAGATACCGGTATCGAGCAGGCGTTTGACGATCTTGAGGACCAGGATGTCCTTGAACGAGTACAGCCGCTGGCTGCCCGAGCCTGCCGCGCTGCGGATGGACGGTACGACCAGCGACGTCCGAGCCCAGTAGTCGAGCTGGCGGTAGGTGATGCCGGCGATCTGGCAGGCGCTGGGGCCGCGGTAGCCGACGAGCTCGTCGGGAACGGAGTTGTCGGGGAACAGCCCGGCCTGGACGGGTTCTCCGGCCGGCTCCGGGGTGGTGGTCAGTTCCGAATCCGCGGGGCCGCTGGCAGCGGTGAGGTCCAGCTGCTCCTGACGTGGCGTGTCTCCCACTTCCAGATTCCTCTCGCCGATCGAACCCGCCTCTGTGACCTGCGTGGGGCACACATCTGCCAAGCCCGAGTGTGTCGAGCATACGCTTCTCGCCGTCCGCGGACTGCCCATCAGTGGTCCGGCCCCCAAAGTATGGCTGCCCGATTCGCCGATGGGGAAACCCTGCGCCGCGTGTCGAAGCGACGAGACGTTTCCGTGACAAACCCGCAGGACGTCGGCCGCCTCTAGGTGGCCTTGAAGTCGTCCGGTGAGACGCTGTCGAGGAACTCCTTGAACTTCTCGACCTCGTCCTCGCGCACCGCGCCCGCCGCTTCGTCGTCGTTCTCGTCGGGAATGATCAGCCCGGCCTCCGCCAGCACCGCTTCCTCGACGTAGATTGGCACCCCGACCCGCAGCGCGATCGCCACGGAATCCGACGGACGCGCCGAGACCTTGATGTCGCGGTCGAAGATCAGGTCGGCGTAGAAGGTGCCCTCCTGCAGGTCGACGATGCGCACCTCTTTGAGCGAATGACCAAGCGCGGCAATGACATCTCGAATCAGATCGTGTGTCAGCGGCCGGGCCGGCTCGACGCCCTGCTGTTCGAGCGCGATCGCGGCGGCCTCCGACTGGCCGATCCAGATGGGCAGATACCGGTCGCCGTTGGACTCCCTCAGCAGCAGGACCGGCTGGTTCTGCGGCTGCTCCACGCGAATGCCGACCACACGAACCTCACCCATCTGTGTCTGCCCTCCGCACCGAAGAAGCGAGCTTCATAGCCATCGCTTCGAGTCTAATCCTCAGCGATCCAGTACGTCGCGCACAGCCGACTTGATCAACGATGTGTGCAATGTGATCGCCAAGGCCGCCACTTCACGTGCCAGGTCGTCGGCCCGGTCGCGGGCGCCTGCCTTGTTGGCCTTGACGATCGGCCCCGCGATCTGGGCGATCAGATCGGACTGCCGATCGGCCGCCGACCGGAACGCCCGCAGGTGCCGGGGCTCGACGCCGTAGTCCTCCAGAGCGCGGGCGCACTGGGCGATCACCACGGAATGCTCGTCGAAGAATCCGCCTCGTCCGGGCGTGATGATGCCGGCCTTGACGAGCGCGCCCAGCAGTTCTTCTCCGACGCCCGAGCGGGCCAGCAGATCCTCCCGCGACAGGCGCACCTGCGTCGGGGCCACCGCCGCCGCACCACCGGGAGCGTCGGCGCCGTCTGTGCCGTCTGAGGACACCGGAACCAAACGCGGTACGCCGTATGCCGATCCGTTCTGGGGCAGCTCGCCGTTGGGCTGTGCGTCGAGCTGTGCCTTGATCACCTTCAGCGGCAGGTACTGGTCGCGCTGGGCGGTGAGGATGAACCGCAGACGTGCGCAGTCGTACGCAGTGAACCGCCGGTAACCCGACGCGGTGCGCTCGGGGGTGACCAGGCCTTCGGCCTCCAGGAATCGGATCTTGGAAATGGTCACGTCCGGGAAGTCCGGTCGTAGCAGATCGAGGACCGCTCCGATCGACATCCCAGTGAGCGCGGGAGTGTCGGGTGCGCCCATGGTTACTCTTCGCGCATGCGTTGGTCGACCACTAGCCGGCCTGACCGCTGTCGTCGTTCTTCGGGCCGGTGAGGAACACCAGGCGGAACTTCCCGATCTGCACCTCGTCGCCGTTGGCCAGCACCGCCGAGTCCACCGGTTCGCGGTTGACGTAGGTGCCGTTGAGGCTGCCGACGTCGACCACCTGGAACTCACCGCTTTCGAGGCGGAACTCGGCATGTCTGCGGCTCACCGTGACGTCGTCGAGGAAGATGTCGCTGTCGGGATGCCGACCGGCCGACGTGGTGGGCTGGTCGAGCAGGAACCGCGATCCCGCGTTCGGCCCGCGCTTGACGACCAGCAGCGCCGATCCGGCGGGCAGACCTTCGACGCCCGAAACGGCGCCCTCGGTGCCAGCCGTGGCCGGGGCGTCCAGTTCGTTGAGGAAGTCGGCGCGGAAGACGGACGTCGTCTCCACGGTGACTTCGTCAGACGTCTGGTCGGTCCCAGAGTTCTGGTCGTTTTCCGTCACCCGCTGCTCCTAACTGGCTGCTGTGGCGATACCGCGTCTGATGTCGACCGTACCGCGCGGCGAGCGCGATTGTGCCCACCACCGCCGGATCCGCCCTAGTTGGCGTCCGGTCTGCAAAACCCTAACAACCCGTCACTCGCTCACTGTGCTGCGGTAGCCGTCGGCGTCCAGCAGTGTGCCCAGCCCCTGCTCCAGGGCGGCGGGGTCGGCCTGCAGCTCGACCAGCCAACCCTCCCCATAGGGATCGGAGTTAACGAGCTGCGGACTTCCCTCGAGATCACCGTTGACCGCAACGACTTTCGCGGTGACGGGGGCGTAGAGGTCCGACACCGACTTGGTGGACTCCACCTCGCCGAACGACTCGCCGGCAGTCACCTCGGCACCGACGTCGGGCAGCTGGACGAACACCACGTCACCGAGTGCCGACTGGGCGTAATCAGTGATACCGACGCGCACGGTGTCGTCGCCGGTGCGCAACACCCACTCGTGTTCTTCGGTGTAGTGCAGGTCGGCTGGGATTTCGCTCACGGCGCTCCTCGTTGTTCAGCGGTTCGGCCCGGGTTGGCAACTGACCCTTATTTGACTGGCTGAGCGTATTGGCGCTGTTTCGGTTGTCGCAAGGCGGTCACGTCGACGCGGTCGGACTGCTGCACAGCCATGCTGCCGCCGACCCGTTCGACGCTGTCCATGGCGCCGCCGGGAATGGTCATGGCCGCGGCCAGGGTGGGCGGATCGCCAATGGCCAGAACCGAATACGGGGGGCTCATGGTGACGTCGTCGATCACCAGGGCGCCCGGGTTGCCGACGACCCAGGTGTCGACGCCGACGCGCACCGCGGTCTGCGCGTCGGCTCCCCCTCCGCGGATCTCCATTGCCTCGGCGCCGGCGTTGCGCAGTTCGTTGATCACGTCGAGCAGCGTTTCGGCGGGCACCCCGGGCGCGGTGTCGGTGATGGTCAACGTCACACCGGGGCCGGTCGCGGGCACGGTGCCGATCAGGATGGACAGCGCGGCGAGCCGGGCCTGGGCGTTCTCGATGGCGGCCTGGTCGCTGCTGCCGGAGGCCTGCAATTGCGCCAGGGTGCGCTGCAGATCGTTCACCTCGGTGTTCAGCGCAGCCTCCCGCTGTTGCAGCGAGTCGAGCAGCACCAACAGGTCAGCGGGCCGGGCGGTCTCGAGCGAGTCACCGGACTCGTTCTGTCGAACCTGGGTCACGATCGCCACACCGAGCAGTACGCACAGCACCACGGCCAGCGCCCCGAACACCACCTGGGAGCGGCCCCTCCGCATCACCCCGGCGATTCCGCCCGCGCGCAGATCGCCGATGTCCTGAGACGGCTCGTCGGGTGGCAGTTCGTGGCGGCCGCCGCCGGCGCGACGGTCGTCGTTGTCATCGGGTAGGGAATGCTGCGGTGTGTGCTCATTCATGGGCACTCCTCGTCATCACGCGCCGAACAACCTGCGGCGCAAAGCGGCTGCGTTGCCGAAGATCCGGATTCCGAGCACGACGATGATCGCCGTCGACAACTGCGTGCCGACCCCCAACTGGTCGCCGAGGTAGACGATCAGCGCGGCGACCAACACGTTGAACACGAACGACACCACGAACACCTTCGAGTCGAAGATGCGCTCCAGGTACGCGCGCAGGCCGCCGAAGACTGCGTCGAGCGCGGCGACGACCGCGATCGGCAGGTAGGGCTGGACGAACTCGGGCACGTCGGGGCGAAACACCAGGCCGAGCACCACGCCCACGATCAGTGCGGCGATTCCGATCATGTGTCTGACTCCATGTTCGTGTCATTGCCCAATCTGCTTGGCGAAGTTCAATTCTCGGACCGAGCCTGCGGGCAGCTGCAGCCCGTCGCCGGTGCTCACGCTCACCCCGACACCGTAGGAGGCCTCCAGCAGCCGCAGCCGCTGCAGGCCCGGGCTGCGATCGAACACCTCCTGCATCGCGTGCGGCGGTCCGATCGCGAGGACGACATAAGGGCTGTTGATCGGTTGATTGTCGACCAGGATGCCGCCGCCCGCCTGTCGGATAGTGACATTGGGGCCGATCCGCACACCGCCGACCGACAGCGCTTCGGCGCCGCTGACCCACAACGAGTTGACGACCAGTTGCAGGTCGCGGTCGAGAATCACCTGCCTACTGCCCGGGACCCGTTCTTTGGACACGTCGCTCAGGTTGGCCGACGACGCGCCCGGGTCGGTGACGGTGATCGTCAGCCCGGGCCCGATCACGGGCGTGGCCGCGGCGGCGAAGCTCGCCTCGTCGAGGCGGCTGAGCAACTGCTGGCCGCGTGCGTCGCCCTCCAGGCGCCTGCGGCGTTCGTCGTCGACCTCGGCCGCCAGTGTGTCCCGGCGCTCGGCGGCCGCGGTGGTGTCGGCCTGCGCCGTCCGCACGCTGCCCGCAAGCACATGCTGCGTCTCCTGGACACCGGGTGCGGTCGCGCGCGCCTGGGCCACCGCGGCGGCGAACACCACCACCAGCAGCAAGGCACCCGCCAGCTGCCAGACCCACTGTTGCCACTTCGGCCGCTCGCGGCCGGCGACCTTCGCCTCGGCGGCCGCGGCGTACCCCGGATCGAGGTGATCGGTCAGCAGCGACCGCAGCAGGGACGGCACCGGAATCTTGGTCGGCCGGTTCGCCTCGTGGGCGTTGCGGCCCGACTCCGGGTCATAGCCGCCGAGTGTGTTGCGGAAACTCTGCGTCATCGCGACACCTTCGGCAGTTGGCGCACCACCATGCCCACCTGGATCAGGTAGAGCACCCCTGACCACAGGTACATCAGCAGACCCCAGATCAGAAAGCCCCACCCGATGGCCAGCACCACCCGGCTCCACGTGGCGTCCCACTGCCCCAACAGGATCAGCGGCAGACCCGACATCAACGCGAACGTGGCGGCCTTGCCGATGTAGGTGACCGGCAGCGCGGTCAGGCCGCGGCTGCGCAGCAGCGGCAGCGTCGCGGCCAGCACGGCGTCACGCCCGATCAAGGTGAGCACGATCCACCACGGCAGCGACCCGTGCAGCCCCATGGCGATCGGGACCGTCAGCATGTAGATGCGGTCCACGGCGGGATCGAGCAGCTCCCCCAGCCGCGATGACTGGTTGTCGACCAGCCGGGCGATCTTGCCGTCGGCCCAGTCGGAGAACCCGCTGAACATCAGCACGGCCACCGCCCAGGCGTTGGCATGCACCACGAGCAGCAGCCACAGGAAGACCGGCACCAGCACCAGACGCACCGCGCTGAGCACGTTGGGCACGGTGAGCACCCGGTCGCGGGCCTGACCCGCCCCCTCCGGCGGCGAAGGCACCTGGCCATGCGCCTCGGTCATGGGCTAAACCTAGCGGAACACGCCCGGCAGGCTCAGCGCCGAGAGCGAGTCGTCGGCCAGTGGGTTGTCGTGCACCATGTACGTCCACGTCGAGGTCGGCCGGGCCAGCTTCGACAGGTCCACGCCCGGCTCGTCCTCGATCGACGGCGCGGTTTCAAACGTCTGCTGGGCCGCCTCTATCGCGTCGGCGGCCAGCGATGCGAACGCGTCGACGGCCATGCGATGGAACTCGTCGATCGGGGTCTGGTTGCCCAGCGCCCGCAAATGGATGCTCTCGCGGATGTCGGCCAGGTACGCCAGGTGGTCAGCCCAGCCCCGGTCGAGGTGGTAGAGCATGATCAGCCGGCAGATCGTCTCCAGCTTCTCCTCACCGAGCCGTTCGACGACCTCCTCGTAACGCTTCGGCGACAGCTCGGCGAGCTCCTCGCGCGCTGTGGGCGCGCGCAGCAAGGTGTTTCGTCGTTCGACGATGATCGAGCGCTGCTGAGCGATCAGCTGGTTGTAGCGCCAGTTGGTGGCGTGGATGTCCAGCATCCGGCCTTCGGCGACGCGCTGGGCGTGGTCGAGCAGGCTGGCGGCCTTGGGGCTGACGACGCGGCCGTCCTCGTCGGTCTCCATCGGCAGCTTGTTGGGTTCCAGATGCGCGACGACGTCGTCTTCCCAGCTCGAGAAGAACACCGACGAGCCGGGATCGCCCTGGCGCCCGGCGCGGCCTCGCAACTGGTTGTCCAATCGCTCGGTGTGGTGGCGGCCGGTGCCGATGACGTGCAGCCCGCCGAGTTCGGCGACCTCATCGTGGTCGGCCTCGTCTGAGCCCCCGAGCCTGATGTCGGTACCCCGGCCTGCCATCTGCGTGGACACCGTGACGCTGCCCAGCGTGCCGGCCTCGGCGATCACCGCGGCCTCTTCGGCGTCGTTCTTGGCGTTCAGCACGACTGCGGGAACACCTGCCTTGACGAGCTTCTCGTGCAGCTCTTCGGATTCCGCGACGTCGCGCGTGCCGACGAGCACCGGCTGGCGGGTCTGGTGAACCTCCTTGATGTGCTCGACGACCGCGTCGTTCTTGGCGGCCGCGGTGACGTACACCCGGTCGGGCTCGTCCTCGCGGATGTTCGGCTTGTTCGGTTCGATCGGTGACACGCCGAGCTTGTAGAACTGGCGCAGCTGTTCGCCGGCCGCCAGCGCGGTGCCGGTCATACCGCACACCGTCGCGTACCGGTTCACCAGCGCCTGGACCGTGATGGTGTCGAGCACCTCGCCGGTTTCGGTGGTCTCGATGCCCTCCTTGGCCTCGACCGCGGCCTGCAGGCCGTCGGGCCAGCGCTGCAGCTGCGCGATGCGGCCGCGCGAGGCGTTGATCAGGTGCACAGCGTCGTCGCGGACGATGTAGTGCACGTCGCGTTGCAGCAGGACGTGGGCGTGCAGCGCCACGTTGATCTCGGTCAGCGTGCCCGAGACGTGCTCCTCGGAGTACAGGTCGATGCCGCCGAGTTTGGCTTCCATCTTCTGGGCGCCGATCTCGGTGAGATGGACGTTGCGGCTGTCGGTGTCGGTGTCGTAGTCGACGCCGGGGGTGAGTTCCCCGACCATGCGGATGATCTCGACCTTGGGGGTCTCGCGGTGGGTGGTGCCGGCCAACACCAGCGGCACCAACGCCTCGTCGACCAACACCGAGTCGGCCTCGTCGATCAGCGCGACGTCGGGGTTCGGCGAGACCAGATCGGCGACGTCGGTGACCAACTGGTCGCGCAGCACGTCGAACCCGATCTCGTTCACCGAGGCGTAGGTGACGTCGCACTGGTAGGCCGCGCGGCGCTCCTCGGCCGTCGAACTCTCGGTGATCCAGCCGACGGTCAGGCCCAGCGCCTCCAGAAGCGGGCCCATCCATTCGGCGTCGCGGCGCGCGAGGTAGTCGTTGATCGTGATGACGTGCACACTGCGCCCGCCCAGGGCGTAACCGGCCGCTGCGATCGCACCCGAGAGCGTCTTGCCTTCACCGGTGGCCATCTCGACCACGTCGCCCGCGAGCATGCGCAGGGCACCCAGAAGCTGAACGTCGAATGGCCGCAGCGAGGTTTTGCGCTCGGCGGCCTCGCGGGCAATCGCCAGAAACTGCGGGATGTCGCTCGACTCGGCGAGGTCGTCGAGGTTGAGCAACTTGGCGGCCTTGGCCAGCTTTTCGTCGTCGAGCGCCGCGGCCTTCTCGTCGAAGTCCGCCGAGTTGCGCACCTGCGCCATCGATTGCGCCTGGCTCCGGTCGGTGCTGGCGCCGAGCAGCTTCCAGAACCTATTGCTGACACGACCTGAAGTGCGGGTCTTCGTCTTTGCCACACCGCTACCGTACGCGCTGCGCTCCTGGCCGCGGGCGCGCGTGCCCGCTTCGCGACGCCGCATTTCGCCAGCAGCTCAGGGTTGGTCGACCGCGCGGAAGTCGATGCGGGCGAAATCGCACACCGGCTCGAAGCCGATCTTTCGATAGATCGCGTTCGAGGTCGGGTTGGCACGATCGGTGAACAGCACCACCGCCGCGTCGGCACGCTCCAACGAGGCCCGGGAGGCCGCGGCGGTGACGGCCGAGCCGTAGCCATGGGCCCGGTGCTCCGCCGGTGTGAAGACCGGGCCGATGCGCGACACCCCCGCCACCGGCGCATGCAGCAGCGCCGTGCTGACCGGTGTGCCGTCGACGTCCCACATCAGGAACCGGTCGCCCCGGACGGCGGCGGCGTCGACGAAGCGAGCCCTCGCGGCGTCGTCGCGGGGGTGGCCGAACGTCTCGCCGAAAAAGCGCTCCATCCAGTCGGTCAGGAGGGCGCGATCGGTCTCGTCGGCCCATCGGGGCGCTCCTGCAACGCCGGTCGGTGGCTGCAGGGTTCCCAGCCGGTAGAGCCGCTCTTCGAGCGTGACGCCGCCCGGATGCCCGCCGTGCGACTGCCAAGCGTCGGCGATTGCGACGGCCACCTGACGGAGCCCGCGCACCCCGGTCAGATCGGGTCGCCTCCTTAGGAGATCGCCGGCGACGACGTCGGCGCAATCTATCGGAATACCGTTGCACACCAACGGGTATGACGGTGTTTGCATCGCGACGCCGACGACATCCGAGTTTTGCCACACCGACATCAGCAGGGTGCCGTCGGGGATTGCCGCGGCAAGGACTGTCAGCTCGACGGTGTTGGTGACCGGGTCGCGCCGGTACACCGGTTCGGCGATTGTGCGGAACTCGTCGGCGGAATCGTGAATGTCCACCTCCATGAGTCCAGCATGGCCCGAACGCCGAACGGGTCGAGCGATTTTCGTCGCGTTCGCTGCGGTGTGAGGGTGCGCAAAGTGCTGAGATTTGGCGGCGTTTCGTGCGCAAACACGCGCGCTCGCGGAAATAGGGCTAGGCGAGGTTGGAGCGACGGGGGTAGGCCACCGTCGGATCGGTCAGCACATTCACCACCGCGGGCAGCGCCGAGGAGAAGGCGCGCTCGAGGGCGGGTCGCAGTTCGGCGGGTGCCGACACCAACTCGCCGTGTCCGCCGAGCGCGGTCACGACCTCATCGTATCGGGTGCCCGGCCGCAGGTCGGCCACCACCGAATACCCGTAGATCGCCTCCATCGGATGCTTCTCCAGCGCCCAGACACCGTTGTTGCCGATCACCGAAACGACCTGAATCCCGTGGCGCACCAACGTATCCCACTCCATACCCGAGAACCCGAACGCCCCGTCGCCCTGAAGCAGGATCACCTGGCGATCGGGCCGGGCCAGCTTGGCGGCCAGGGCGTAGCCCGGTCCGGAACCCAGGCAGCCGAACGGGCCGCTGTCGAGCCAGGCGCCGGGCACGTAGCTGTCGATGACGCGGCCGGCATAGGAGCCGAAGTCGCCTGCGTCGACCACCACGATCGCGTCGCGGTCGAGCATGGCGCTGATTTCCGCGTACACGCGCATGGGGTGTAGCGGCGTGCGGTCGTCGCGCAGTTCATCGGCCTCGGAGGCACGCATCGCGGTCTCGGTGGCACGCAGGTCGGCGATCCAGGGTTCGTGATCGTTGGCGCCGACCGTCGACAGGGCGGACAGCGTGGCGCTGATGTCGCCGTACAGGCCGGCGGCGACCGGTCGCGGGGCCGGTCGATCCGGGGCGCATCGGTCGACGGCGATCAGCGCGGTATCTGCGCCGAACACACCCCCGAAGCCCAGCCGAAAGTCCATCGGCACGCCGATCACCAGCGCAACATCTGCCTGCTTCAACGCCTTTGACCGCGCCCTGGAGAACGCGAGCTGGTGGTCGGCGGGGACCGTGCCGCGGGCCATCCCGTTCATCAGCACCGGAATGCGCAGCGCCTCGGCCAGATTCAGCAGCGCCGTCTCGGCGCGCCCCCACCAGACGTTGGTCCCGGCCATGATGACCGGCCGTTGCGCCTCGGCCAGCAGGCCAAGCGCAGCGCTCAACGCGGCACCGTCGGCCTGCACCACCGCGGTCGGTTCGCTCAGCGCTCCTGGCGCGCCGGTGTCCGCGGCCTCGCTGAACACGTGGTCCATCGGAAAGTCGACGAACGACACACCCGAGGGCCCGCCCGCCGTCCCGGCCGCGGCGCGCAGCGCGTCATCGACCAGTCCCGCAACGGCATCCGGCGCCTGCGCGGTCGCGGCGAAGCGGGTCAGCGGCGCGACGAACGGGACGTGGTCGATTTCCTGCAGGCTGCCCTGCCCCCACCGCATGGCCGGTGCGCGACCGCCGAGGATAACCAGCGGTGACTGGTTCTGCTGCGCGGCGGCCATCGCGCTCATGCCGTTCGTGACACCGGGCCCGGCCGTCAACGCCGCGACACCCGGCACCCGGGTCACCTTGGACCAGCCCTCGGCGGCGAACGCGGCGGTCTGCTCGTGGCGGGTGTCGACCAGCCGGATGTTCTCCGCCCGGCAACCGTCGTAGACCGAGAACAGGTGCCCGCCGGAAAGCGTGAACACCGTGTCGATTCCGCTCGCCCGCAACCGCCGCGCGATCAGATGCCCCGCGTTCACGGTCGACGGAACCGGCGCGTCGCTGCTCATGGTGGCAGCATAACCACGCGTGAGGAACCCCGAGGAAACGCAAGTGTTGATCGCCGGCGCCGGGCCGGTCGGTCTCACCGCCGCCATCGAGCTGGCCAGGCGCGGCGTCGATTGCCGTATCGTCGACTCGCTGCCCGAGCCGCCGCGGCACGCCAAAGCCGTTGGTGTGCAACCACGCTCACTCGAGGTTTTCGAGAACATGGGCATCCTGGGACGGATCCTCGACGCGGCGACCCCGATGCGCGGTCAGCTGGTCTACGTCAACGGCGAACAGGTCGCGAAGGCCGACTTCGACGTCCCCGCCGATGTGCCCTTCGGCTTCGTCGCGATTCCTCAGTACGCCACCGAAGCCATCCTGCGCGACGAACTCGCGGCGCGCGGGGTGCGCGTCGAGCGTGGCTGGCGACTGACCGGCTTCGACCAGGACGCCGACGGCGTGAGCGCGACGCTGATCGGCGACGGTGAACGCACTGTGCGGGCCGGCTACCTCGTCGGCGCGGACGGCGCGCACAGCACGGTACGCAAGGCCCTGGGGCTCACCTTCGAGGGCGGCGCGTTCGCCGAGCAGTACATGCTCGGAGACGTCGACGTGGACTGGTCGCTGCCGCGCGGCTACGCCGTCCGGTCGATGCACCAGACCGACGGCACCACGGACGATCTGCTGGTGTGCATACCGCTGCCCGACGCTGCGCGGGCGGACTCGAAGCATCACCGCCGGTACCGGATGTCGATGCTGGTGCCCGACGAGTTGGCCAGCGCACCCGCCGACGGTGTCGCGCACGGCTTCGAGGGTGTCCGCGCGCCCGAACTGCACCACATCCAGGCCGTCCTGGACCGGCTCTCCCCCGAACCGACCACCGCGCGCAACCTGCGTTGGTCGTCGGTGTTCCGGATCAGTCACCGCATCGTCGACGCCTACGGGTGCGGTCGGGTGTTCGTCGCCGGTGACGCCGCCCACATCCACCCGCCGACCGGTGCGCAGGGGATGAACACCGGCATCCAGGACGCCCACAACCTGGCCTGGAAACTGGCGTTGGCGGTGTCGGGCGCCGCGACGCCCGATCTGCTCGACAGCTACGACGCCGAACGCCGGCCGGTCGGCGAGGAGGTGGTCGGGCGCACCGTGCGCAGCGCCCGCGACGGCATCGGCGCCGACTCGACCGATCCGCAGTACGTGATCCGCCGCGAGGCGCAGTTGCTCATCGATTACGCGGACAGCCCGATCGTCGCGTCGGGTGCAGGACGCCGAGCCGACGACGCGAACGGGCTGACACGCGACACCGTGACCGGCCCGCTGCGGTTGTTCCAGCTCTTCGGCCGCGACCACACCACGCTGTTGTACGCGGGTGCCGGCTGTGGCCCCGCCGACGTCGCGGACTTCGAACGTGCCGCCGCAGCGGCGATCGCCGTCGCGGGCGAGCGCGTGACCGTGCACCTGGTCGCCGCGCCCGACGCCGACGTCGCCGACACGGCGCTGCCGCTGATCCGCGACGCAGACGGACAGTTCGCCCGCGCCTACCACTGCGCCGAGCGGGCAATGTTCGTGGTGCGGCCCGACGGCTATCTCGGTTACGCGGCGGCGCATGTCGACGCCGAAGACCTGGCTGCCCATCTGCGCTCCACATTCGCCCGATGAGCGCACGTTGTCCGACTCGCGGCCCGTGGTTGGTCCCTCTGAAACGCCTGCGGCGGTCGGAGAAGGTACCTTGCCGGAGTGAATGAGGGAATGTTCACCCCGACGCTGGACTGGGGCAGTGAACTGTGGATATCGCTGGTGTGGATCGCCCGAGCCTGGGCGATCACAGCGGTGTGCACTCTGATCGTCTTGGTGCTCATCGCGAAGTTCACCGAGTGGGGCCGTCAGTTCTGGCGGATCACCGGCGACTACTTCAAGGGTCCGGAGAGCGTCAGGATCTGGCTGTGGCTGGGCACGCTGCTGCTCTCGGTGATCATCGGGGTCCGCCTGACGGTGCTGTTCACCTTCCAGGGCAACGACATGATGACCAGCTTTCAGGTGGTGGCGTCCGGCCTGGGCACCGGCGACGACGCCATCCGGAACTCCGGCAGGGACGGGTTCTGGTTGTCGATGATGATCTTCGCAATCCTGGCCGTCATCCACGTCGCGCGGATCATGCTCGACCTCTTCTTGACCCAGCGGTTCATGTTGGCCTGGCGGGTCTGGCTCACCGACCGGCTCACCAGTGACTGGTTGGACGACAAGGCCTACTACCGCGGCCGATTCATCGACGACACCATCGACAACCCCGACCAGCGCATCCAGTACGACATCGACATCTTCACCGCCGGCGTCGGCGGCCTGCCGAACACACCCAACAACACCTCGACAGCCACGCTGCTGTTCGGCGCGATCAGTGCGATCGTCTCGATGGTCTCCTTCACCGCGATCCTGTGGAACCTGTCGGGGACGCTCACGCTGCCGTTCATCGGCGACGTGCCGCGGGCGATGTTCTGGATTCTGTTGGCGTACGTGCTGCTCGCTTCGGTCTTCGCGTTCTGGATCGGCAGGCCGATCATCTGGCTGTCGTTCTACAACGAGAAGTTCAACGCCGCCTTCCGCTATGCGCTGGTGCGCCTGCGCGACGCGTCCGAGGCGGTCGCCTTCTACCGCGGCGAGATCGCCGAAAGGTCAGGGCTGCGGCGGCTGTTCGCGCCGGTGGTCAGCAACTACAAGCGCTACATCAACCGCATGATGGGCTTCTACGGCTGGAACCTGTCGATGGACCAGATCATCGTCGTGCCGCCCTATCTGCTGCAGTTTCCCCGGTTCTTCACCGGTGAGATCACGCTCGGCGCGATGAGCCAGACCGCGGCGGCGTTCGGCAACATCGAGGCTGGCCTGTCGTTCTTCCGCAACGTCTACGACCAGTTCGCCGGTTATCGGGCTGCGATCATCCGGCTGCACGGCCTGGTGGTCGCCAACGATGAGGGCCGGGCGCTGCCCGAACTGACCACCGCGCCGTGCGCGGACGGCACCGTCGAACTCTCCGCCGTCGAAGTCCGCACTCCCGATGGCCGACAACTGATCAGACCGCTCGACATGCGGCTGGAGGTCGGTGACTCGTTGGTGGTCACCGGCAAGTCGGGCAGCGGCAAGACCACCCTGCTGCGCAGCCTTGCGCAGCTGTGGCCGTTCACCTCGGGCCGACTGACTCGCCCGTGTGGGCCCAACGAGACGATGTTCCTCTCGCAGATGCCGTATGTGCCGCTGGGCGATCTACGCACCGTGGTCAGCTACCCCAACGAAGTCGGCGACATCGATGACAGGACGTTGAAACACACGCTGCACAAGGTGGCGCTGCCGCATCTTGCGGACCGCCTCGACGAGGTCGACGACTGGGCCAAGGTGCTCTCGCCCGGCGAACAGCAACGGATCGCGTTCGCCAGAATCCTGTTGACCAAACCGAAGGCCGTGTTCCTCGACGAGTCCACGTCGGCCCTGGACGAGGGCCTGGAGTTCATGCTCTATCAGTTGGTTCGCACCGAACTGCCCGACACCATCCTGGTCAGTGTGAGCCACCGCAGCACGGTCGAACAGCACCACACCCACGAACTCGAGCTGCTGGGCGACGGCGACTGGCGACTGGGTCGCGTTGAGGGTGACGAACCGGCGAAGGTCTAACGCGCCACAGCGTGTGCGCCCGCGCGCCTGGCTGCGTGCTCACCCGCCCGCCGCCCGAAGAACGACCCTTCGCCGAGTTGGGTTCCGCTGGCGTAGCCCTTGCCGTCCTGGGCGATGTTGGACGCGCACGCTCCCGCCGCATAGAGGCCTGAGACGGCGGAGCCGTCCTCGCGCAGGACCTCTCCGTCGATCGACACCGCCAGTCCGCCCATGGTGAAACCCGAGTACATCGCGCGCCCCAGCGACAGGTCGAACGCCGCGAACGGGCCGGTGTCCTGGGCTGCGACGTAGTCGGGTTGTTTGTGGAAGTCGGGATCCTCACCGCGAGCGGCGAATTCGTTGTACCGATGCAGGGTCGCGACCAGGTTGCCCTGCGGAATACCGAGCGCCGCTTCCATTTCCTCCACGGTCTCCCAACCGTCGATGAACTTGATCAGCGGCATCTCGGGCATCTCCATGTGGGCCTCGTCGACGACGAGATAGGCCGTCTGCTCAGGCTGTTCGAGCACGAAAGCCGAAGTGCGCGAATGGTATGAGTCCTCGGCGACAAAGCGGTGGCCGTACTTGTTGACTATCACACCGGTGAGCAGGATCTCCGGCGGATACGCCGCGGCGGTGATGAACAGCTGATCCATGTTCTTGGCGACGCCGCCCGCCGAGATGCCCATCCGGATACCCAGGCCGTCATCGTTCGGATTGCCCAGGATGTAGGGCTCCACCTCGCCGTGGTGCTTGGTCTTGCGCTTCTGGCCGAGCGCCGGCGTGAGCTCGGCGACCATCTCGGGGTTCATCGCGAACCCGCCCGCGGCGATGATCACCGCCTTCGCCTTGATCGCGCCCGTCTCGCCGAAGTGCTTCCAACGCACGCCGGCCACCGACCCGTCGTCGACGACCAGATTGGTCACTCCCGTCTCGTAGCGGATCTGCACACCGAGCTCGGTGGCGCGCTTGACCAACAGGTCGATGACCATCGCGGCTCCCCCGAGCTCACCGGGTACCGGCACCGAATGGCCGCGCGGTGCCGGTTTGGCCTGCTCGCAGAACGGCCACACCTTCTCGTTGCCCGTGTACGAGAGGCCTTCAGTGCCCGGCGGCACCACCACCTTGCCCGGGTAGTAGCTGCGCTCGAACTGAAAACCCAAGTCCTCCAACCAGTTGAAGTGTTCGACGCTGCCGTCGCAGTAGGCGCGGATCTTGTCGAGCTCCGGATCACACGACACTGCGACGAGGTAGGAGTACATCTCGTCGGCGCTGTCCTCATGACCGGTGGCCTGCTGCACCGCGGTCCCGCCACCCAAATAGAAGTGTCCGCCGGCCATCGAGCTGGTCCCGCCGGCGTCGGCGGCCTTCTCCAGCACCAGCACCCGAGCGCCCGCGGCGGCGGCGCTGACCGCTGCACACCCGCCTGCGATGCCGAATCCGACCACCACGACATCGAATTCGTCGGACCACGACGCGACATCGGCGGCGTCGACGGTGTCGGGAATCTCAATGGTGCTCACTGCTGCTCCTGTTTGATGTAGTCGAAGAATGCCCTGATCTCGTCGGGGATGTGGGCGATCTCCAGGTACGGCACACCGGCGGCGGCGATGTAGGCGAACTCCATGCCACCGGGCATCACGCCGCGCTGCACCGCCTCGGCTTTCCGTTCGGTCAGTGCCGCTTCCACGTCGTCGACCTCGATGCAGATGTGGTGCATGCCGGGGCCCGCGGTGTCGAGAAAGTCGGCGTAGATATTGCGCCCCGAGACCGGTGCGATCAGTTCGAGCTGCGTGTCGCCGGCGTAGCTCAGCGAGATGTCGGCCACGAAGTCGGCGGGTTCACCGCGGTACGTGCACGCCTCCGGGGCGAAGTGGACGCCGGGCATGCGCACCCACTTCTTGGCGCCCAACATCGAGGTGAGCGCGCTCTCGGTGGCCTCGAGGTCCCGCGTCACCCACGCGATCTGGACAGGTGTCTGGGCAAGCATCGCGTCGAGAATATCCGCGGGCTGTCCACTTGGCTAGAACGTGTTCTAGTTCAGGCCTCGCCGTAGTACGCCTTCAGGCACCGGTCGGCAGCCTCCCGCGCGGCGGCGGGGTCGGCGCCGGAGGCGATGTTCGCCTCGTACCAGGCGTCGTTGGACAACGCCAGAAAGCGTCGACCCTCGGCGGTGGTGACCCACTGTGCCCCGAACTCCGGGTCGACCGCCTCCCCGGTGGACAGATGCATCGCCAACCCGAGCACCATCGAGTCCCAGCCGATGCCCACGGCGCCGGGGCCGAACTGCAGCGACATCTCGTCGCCGACGACGGCGATGTGCTCGATGACCAACTGTGCCCGGTCCGCGCCCTGGTCGCTGACGCTGACCTCGATCCAGCTGGTGTTGCCGCCGTACTCCCAGGTGGCGGTGAAGCTCTTCGGCGGGTCGCACGTCAGGATCGTTCCGCCGGCGTTGCCGTGCAACTGATAGCTGCCACCGACCTTCAGGTCGCCCGAGATCGGCATCAACCACCGCGGGATGCGCTCGATGTTGGTCACGGCATCCCACAGATCCGCCTGATCGGTGTCGTAGGTCTGCTTGATGGTGACGACGTGTGCCTCGCCGGCGTCGATCGTGCGTTTCCCGACGGTGCGTGCGACGGCACTGATCTGGTGGTCCACGTCGATCTCGGTCATGTTGCCTTCTTTCGTCGTTGTCGCTTACCGCGCGCGATCTCGGTGCCGAGTGCATCGAGCTTCGGCGACCAGAACCGCCGGAAGCCGGCGAGCCACTCGTCGGCGTCGCGCATCGCCGCCCCGTCGACGGCGTAGAGACGGCGCTGACCGTCCGGCCGCACCGAAGTGAACCCGTTGTCGCGCAACACTTTTAGATGTTGCGAGACCGCGGGCTGGGTGATCGCGAACTCGTCGCCGATGGTCTCGGCGATGGCTCCTGCGGGCTGCTCGCCGTCGGCCAACAGCTCGAGGATCCGGCGGCGCACCGGATCGCCGAGGACGTCGAACGCGTGCACCCCTTCAAATTAAAGTCACAACTTATATAAGTCAATGCTTATCTGATTGCAGTGCGTCGATCAGCAGGCCGATCTGCAGATCGAAGACCGCCGCGGGATCGGTCAGCGTGTCGGGCCCGTACTGGCCGAACACCTCGAGGCTGATCGCACCGACCAGAGCCGCCCATGCCAGGAAGCTCTTGGCGATCGCGCCGTCGTCGCCCCCGAAGTCGAACTCGTCGCGCAACGCCTCGAAATCCGACGACAGCGGTTCGTCGACAACCGTTTTCGACGAGGGGATGTCACCGGCGGCGATACCGGCGCCGACCACGTCGAACAAGGCAGCCACGACGCGGGTCCCCGGGCCTACGGTGCGTTCTCGGGGCGCCTGGTATCCGGGCACCGGGGTGCCGTAGAGCAGCGCCCACGAGGCGGGCTCCTCGACCGCCCATCGGCGGGCGGCGTGCGCCATCGCGCGAAACTGCTCGCGCCACGGTGTGCCTTCGCCTCGGGCGTGGTCGACGTGATCGGCGAGTTCGGAATATGCATCGACCAGCAGCAGCGTCAGCAGTTCGTCGCGGCTGGACACGTAGCGGTACATCGCTGAGGACACCATGCCGAGGTCGCGGGCGATCGCCCGAAGCGAGAGCCCGGCCGCGCCGTCGGTCACGAGGTGACGCCGACCCAACTCGATGATCTGCTCCTCGATCCGCTGCCGGCTCTCGGCCCGTTTGCCCATGTGCCGAGTGTGACACAAAGCGAGATCACTGCTCTTGATTTTGTCGCGGCGAGGTGGCACCCTCAGTTAGAGAGCACCGCTCTCTGATCGAGGAGGTCCTTTGGGATGACAACGCGCTACGACGAACCGACGCGGGCCGCCCGCGTCATCAACCACGTCTTCCGCTGGCTGGCCGAGGCCGGTGTCAGTGTTGCCGGGACCAAGGCGCTCTCGGTGCGAGGCCGCAAGACGGGCAAGCGCCGAAGCGTGGTGGTCAACGTGCTCCCGGTGGGCGGTCGCGACTACCTCGTCTCCCCGCGCGGTCACACCCAGTGGGCCCGCAACGCAAGGGCGGCCGGCGTCGTCGAGGTCGGTCCGCGGTGGCGCCGCCGCGAGGTGCGGATCGCCGAGGTGCCCGACGAGGTCAAGCCCGAGCTGCTCGTCCGCTACCTGGACCGCTGGTTCTGGGAGGTCAAGGGACACGTCGGCGGTCTGACGCCGACGTCGTCACCGGAGGAGTTGCGCGCCGCGGCGCCGTCGATTCCGGTGTTCGAGCTCGTGCGTTAGGGCAGGGATACGGAGCCGACGTTGGCGGATGCGGCGGAGATGACGGCCTCGCTGGCCTGTTGGCTCGCCGTCTGCCAGGACACCGCGGCCGGATACTGGCCCCACGTGCTGTTGAACATGCCGATCAGCACCGCCCGGTTGTCGGGGGTGATCACGTACACCGGGCCGCCCGAGTCGCCCTTCTGGCTGACCACACCGTTGGCCATCGTGAACCAGCCGTTGTTGACGGCCTCGACGTTGCCGCAGCTCTCGCCGGTGACCACGCCGAAATGGCACACCGGCTGCCCGGCCGTCGGCACGACACCGAGGTCGGCCACCAGCACCTTGCCGCCCGGCAGCACGTCGTTGACCGCGACGTCGGGTGCGAGCGCGATCGCCTCCCAGTCGGCGATCTGGTGATTGGTGTCGACGGTCGCACCGTTGGGGGTGTTGTCGCGGTACACCGTCTGCATACCGATGAGGTTGCCGTTGCGGTCGCGCACCGGCCCACTGCCTCGGCAATGGCCTGCGGTGAACGCGATCCGGGTCGCCGGATCGACATAACCCAGCGTGCAGACGTTGTTGTCCTGGCGAATCTCCATGCCGGGATAGACCAGGACGCCCGGGTTGGCCTGCGCGGGCGCCGACATCAGCGCAACCGCGGTGATCGGGGCGGCCAGCGCCGCCAGTACCCGTAGCGAATGTCGGCGCACTGTCGTCTCCGCTCGTCGTGCCGATGAAGTTTCGGCACCGGCGCGTTGTGAGCCGCTTACCGGGTCGGGAGAGCCGACAATCACCGCCCGACCAGGAGCAACCACTCGACGATGGTCCCGTCACTTGCCCATCGGTGAAGGTCACAGAGACGTTACGCCCCGGCCGCGGTTTCGGCACGGGACAGCTACGAATCGAAACCGAGGCCTAGCGCATCCAGCGTCCGCAAATAGGCGTTCCGGCGTCCGGCGGCGTGGTCGGCCCGGTCGAGTGACCACCGGGTCGCCTGGATGCCGACGGTGGCCAGCGGCTCGGGAGGGAACGGCAGTGGACGCTCGCGCACCATCTGCAGTTCGGTGCGCGGCGTGGGCCGGCCTTCGAGCAGGTCCAGGCACACGTCGGCGGCGAACCGGGAAGCGCCAACGCCCAGTCCGGTGAAGCCGTTGACGTATGCGACGCGGCCGTCCCTGGCCAGCCCCCAGTGCGCGCAGAACCGGGTGTTGGTGTCGATCGCGCCGGCCCACCGATGACTGAATCGGACGTCGTCGAGTTGCGGGAAGGTCAAAAAGAAGTGCTCGGCCAGCCGGCGGTAGCTCGCAGGCCGGTCCTCGTAGCGGGGCCGCACTTTGCGCCCGAAGTGGTAGACGGCGTCGTACCCGCCCCAGACGATCCGGTTGTCCGCGGTGAGGCGGTAGTAGTGGAACTGGTTGGCGCAGTCGTCGATTCCCTGCCTGCCGCGCCAGCCGATGCGGCCCCGCTGGTCGTCGGTGAGCGGTTCGGTGGCCAACACGTAGTCGTACACCGGCACCGTATGCAGCCAGTTGCGCTTGAGCAGGCTCGGATAGACGTTGGTCGCGAGCACTGCTTGCCGCGCGGTGACGACGGCCTGGCCGGTCTGCATACGCAACCCGACGCCACCGGAATCCAGCCGGACGGCGTTGGTGTGCTCGTAGAGGCGCACCCCCGCGTCCTGGCACGCCCTGGCGAGTTCGAACACCAGCTTGGCGGGGTGCACGATCGCGCAGGTGTGGGCGTCGATCAGGCCGGCGAGGTAGGTCGGTGAGGCCACCTCGTCGCGAACCTGGGTGGTGTCGAGGAACTCCCCCTCGCCGTCGGCCGCGGCCTGGCGCAACCACTCCACCTGATGCGGTTCGGTGGCCACTGTCAGGGTGCCGGTGCGCTGCCAGTCGGTGTCGAGGCCCAGTTCGGCGATCTCGGCCTGCATACCGTCGAGGTTGTCCAAGCCCATTTCCTCGAGAACGTCGAAGTCGTTGGGCCAGCGTGCCTTTCCGTTCGCGGTGCCGTGCGTCAGGCTGGCATCGACGAAGCCTCCATTGCGGCCCGACGCTGCCCAGCCCACCCGGTTGGCTTCGATGAGCACGATGCGCTGATCGGGGTCGCGTCGCGCGGCGTGCAGCGCGGTCCACAAGCCGGTGTATCCGCCCCCGACGACGATCAGGTCGCAGGTGACCGGCTTCGTCAGGGCGGGGAACTGCGGCCGCGGCGGGCCGACGCGCTCGTCCAGCCACACCGAGCCCAACGTGCTTGTCGCCAGCGAACGTTCGACCAGACCGGCGTCGACCGGGGCGTCGAAGACGGTTTTCACACAGCGCAGATTACGGCGCGCAGAGGCGCTGCGTGGCTCAGGCGCTGATGGGGGCCGACGGCTGCTCTGCCACGAGCGGCGGTCGCGCCGGCGCCCACCCGGGCGGGCCGAACATGTAGCCCAGCCTGTCGCGCCACCGCCGCGCCCTGCGGATGTCACGCGCGATCGCCACGTACTCGTGTGTCTGCAACGTCCAGATGTTGTAGGTGTCGACCTGCTTGGTCAGCCCGTAGTGCGGGCGGACCGTCTCGGCCGCAAAGCTGCCGAACAGCCGATCCCACAGGACGAAGATGCCGCCGTAGTTCTTGTCGAGGTACTGCTGGTCCATGCCGTGGTGCACCCGGTGGTGCGACGGCGTATTGAACACGAATTCAATTGGGCCCCAGAGCTTCCCGATGCGTTCGGTGTGGATCCAGAACTGGTAGATCAGGTTGATGGAGAAGCTGGCGAAGACGATCCACGGCGGTACGCCGAACAGCGGCAGCAGCGCCCGCAGGAACACGTCACCGCTGATGTTCCACTTCTGCCGCAGTGCGGTGGCGAAGTTGAAGTACTGGCTGGAGTGGTGCGCTTGATGAGTGGCCCAGATCAGCCGCACCCGGTGCGCCATCCGGTGATAGACGTAGTAGAGCAGGTCCACCCCGACGATCGCGATCACCCACGTGTACCACGCATTTGCGGGTAGCTGCCACGGCGCGACGTAGACGAACAACGCCGCATAGCCCAGCAGCGCGATGAAGTTCAGCACCCCGCTCGTGCCGATCGAGACCACGCCCATCCAGATGCTGGCCCACGCGTCGGACCGCTGATACGCACCGGCCGGTGCACGATCGGCCTCCTCGTGGGCCAACTTGCGGGCGGCCGCCCACTCGATGACCAGCAGCAGCAGGAAGAACGGCACCGCGAAGACCACGGGATCGTGCATCAACGGCGGCAATACGTGCGAGAAGGCGCCACTCACATCCACTTCGAAACCTCCGGGCCCAGCATACGTCTCAGCGAAAACTCAGCACTTGATCGCCCCACGCGGTGCGTAGATCGTGGTCGAGGTCGTCGACCACCCTGTCCTCGGCGTCGATGAGCAAGGTGGCGCGATCGGAGGTGCGGTACGGCCGCCACACCGGGTCGCCGGCGAAGCCCGCGGGTGTGCCGTCGACGGCGAAGTTCACCCAGCGCCGCCGGATGCGCGCCGAGACCTCCTTCCCCGTCCTGCGCCCGCCGAGCTTGAAGGTCGGATCCCTGGGGCCGGCGACCAGATTGCCCCAGACGTACGGCAATTCGGTCGCGTGCGCGGCGCCGAGCCGCAGCAGCCGCAACATCGGGGTGGCGAAGTCGAATCGGTAGAGGTACACGGGTGCGACCTCGCGATGACCCTCGGCGAACCAGACCGACGGCATCCGGAACCCGATATCGCGCGCGACGCCCATACCGATGGTCTTTCCTCGGCCCCGGTACGCCGCGCGGATCTGCTGTTCGTCGGGCAGCTGCAGGTCGGGTTGTTCGGCGGCGATCTCGGCGAACATCGCCCGGATCGCCTTGGGCGTGATCGGCATCAGCGGCGACTTCATCCAGCGGAAGAGTGCGGCTTCGTGCTTGTTGGTGCCGATGATCAGCGGCACCGGGAGGGTGCGCCCATCCCGGGCGAGCTGGACCGGATGCGCAGGCACCACATCGCCGTCGATGATCGGCGCGAACGCCAGCGTGCCAGGGGTGCTCACCGGGATGTGGTCGAAAACCTGCTTGGAGGCGGTCATCAGCGCGGAGGTGGGCACCGAAACCAACTGCTGGGCGTCGCTGGAGCTCAGCCCGAGCCGGTCGAGCAACAGCGCTGCCACCCGTTGCGAGCGCTCGCGGTCGTAGACCGAGGTCGCCGGTGAGCTCTGCGCGATCGCCGCGCCGAACAGGCCGGCGGCGGCCGGGCTGGCCAGCAGCGTGGTGATGATCCCGCCACCGGCGGATTCTCCGAAGACGGTGACGCGGTTCGGGTCTCCTCCGAACCCGGCGATGTTGTCGCGCACCCACTGCAGCGCGAACAGCACGTCGCGCAGGCCGAGGTTGGTGGCGAAGTCGTCGCTCACCGCCGACAGGTCCAGGAAGCCCAACGCTCCGAGGCGGTAGTTCACCGTGACGATCACGGCGTCGCCGTCGGCGGCGAGCGTGCGGCCGTGATAGAGCGGCTGCGCCGACGAACCGAGGACGTAGGCGCCGCCGTGCACCCACACCATCACCGGTTTGCCCGCGCCCGGCTCGATGTTCGATGCCGCCCACACGTTCAGGCTCAGGCAGTCGTCGCCCTGCGGAGCGCCGAGGTCGATCGGGATGCGCGGGTCCGTCGGCTGCGGGCACACCGGGCCGACCGTCGTGGCGTCCGCCGGTTCGGACCAGCGCTGCGGCGGTTCGGGCGCCCGCCACCGCCGCTCACCCGCAGGCGGGGCTGCGAACCGGAGCCCCTTCCACACCTTCACGGTGCCGTCGTCGAGGCCGCGAACCGGTCCGTACGCGGTGTCGACGACGAGCGCGTCGTCGCTGCCCCGTGCCCCTGCGGTCACCGGAACTCCACGTCGTACGGCATGGGACTCCTCCATCGATGGAATACAGCCAGTTCAGGCTACGCGCGCGTCCGAACTGGCCGTCCGGTCAGCGGTTCCGCTCTCGCCGCACGGGCAGAGCCGACCGGTCGGCTAGCTTGATCGGGTGCAGAAGTGGACGCTGCTGGCCGGTGCGATCGTCGTCGAGGTCGCGGCGACGCTGTCGCTGCGGGCGTCCCAGGATCATTCGGCGTGGCTTCTCGTCGTCGTCGGGGGCTACCTCGCGGCCTTCACATTTCTGACGCTGGTGTTGCGCGCCGGAGTGCCGGTCGGGGTGGCGTACGGAATCTGGGGAGCGGTCGGGACGGCGGGTACCGCGGTTCTCGCCGCTGTCCTGTTCGGTGACCCGTTCACCTGGCCGATCGTCGCCGGCATCGGCCTGATCATCGCCGGTGTGCTGCTGATCGAGTTCGGTTCGCACCGGGCGGTCGAACACCGGTGATGTACTGGACACTGGCCGGCGCGATCGTCTTCGAGGTGTTCGCGACGCTGTCGCTGCGGGCTTCGGAGGGGTTCCGCAAGAAGGCCTGGATCGCACCGATCGTCCTGGGTTACCTGGCGTCGTTCTATCTGCTGTGGCTGACGCTGGCGCTCGGGATGCCGGTCGGCATCGCCTACGGCGTGTGGACCGCGTGCGGCGTGGCGCTGGTCGCGGTCATCGCGCGCTTCGTGTTCACCGAACCACTGACCTGGGTGATGGCTCTGGGTATCGCGCTCGTCGTCGGCGGCGTGCTCACGATCGAGCTTGCCGGCGTCGCGCACTGAGCACACCCGACAACAACACGACCACGATGCCGGCGACCGGCACGACGAGCAGGCCGGTGCGCAGGCTCGTCGCGTCCGCGATCACCCCGATGAGCACCGGGGCGACGAGGAACCCGATGCGCATCAGCCAGGTGAGGATCGTCAGACCGCTGCCCGCTTGCAGGCCCGGCAGCTGATCCGCGGCGTGCATGGCCGACGGCACGAGGGTGGCCGCGCCGAGGCCGGCCATCGCGAAACCGGCGATCGTGCCCGGAACGGACGGGAACGCGAGCGCCAGGCCCATACCGATCGCGGTGATCGCGCCACCCGTGCGCACCACGGTGCGTTCTCCGAACCGGTCGACCAGGCGGTCACCGACCAGCCGCCCGATGAAAAGGAATGTGACCACGGCGATGTAGCCCGACACCGCGATCGGCCCGGGCGCACCGAGCGCGTCACGCAGATACAACACGGCCCAGGAGTTGCCGGCGTCCTCGACCATCGCACCAGCCACGGCGATCAGCACCAGCCCGAGCAGCGCGGCGTACACCGCACCGCCGGCACCGCCCGCTCGGTCGGCGCGCCCCTGCCGGTAGTCGTCGTGATCGGACCCCGGGAGCAGAAAGCGGTACGCAACGATGACGACCACGCTGCACAGCACCGCTGAGAAGCCGAGATGCAGCGGGCGCGAAATGCCCAACGCGAGCGCCGTCCCGCCCATCACACCGCCGATGATCGCGCCCGCCGCCCACACCGCATGCAGCGAGTTGATGATCGAACGACCGTAGATGCGTTGCACCCGCAAGCCGTGTGCGTTCTGCGCGACGTCGGTCACCGCATCGCAGGTCCCCGCCGCGAACAGCCCGGCGGCCAACAACACCGGAGACGTCGCCATGCCCGCGAGCATCACGAAGACACCGATTCCGATGGTGCCGACGACAGCCACCCGCGACGAGCGGTAACGCCGGATGAGCGCGGCCGCGCTCAGCCCCGCCGCCAGCGCCCCCGCCGAGAACGCGGCGACCGCCGCGCCGTACGCCGAATTGGACATCCCCAGATCGGTCTTGATCTCGGGGTAGCGCGGCAGCAGGTTCGCGAACACGGCGCCGTTGGTCAAGAACAGCGCTGCCACCGCGAGTCGAGCCCGCCGACTCTGCGCCTCGGCCGTCTCCTGTTGGTCGGGCGCCATACCGGCCGACACTACCCACCAGGGCCGAGGCCGGATTCAGTGCCGGTTGACTTCGCGCAGATCGGGTATGAGCGAGCCTGTGATGAGACGTGGTGACCGATTCCGGGCAAGATTGGCGACATGACAGGGCCCGCCGCGTCGCTAGTGGAGTTGGCGCGACGCTACGGTGTCGCAACCGATTACGAAGACTGGACGGGCACGCGCATCTCCGTGGCCTCCTCGACGCTGGTCTCGGTGCTGGCCGCGTTGGGCGTCGCCGCAGGCACCGAGGACGACCGCGCCGCCGCACTCGCCGCGCACGACCGCGAGTACTGGTCACGCCACCTTCCGCCGACGATCATTGGGCGCACCGGCGCCACTTCGACGTTCTGGGTGCACGTCACGCACGGAAACGCGGTGTCGCTGCGAATCCGACTGGAGGACGGGTCGAAGCGGACGGACCTGCCGCAACTCGAAAACAACAGGCCCCCTTACGAATTGGACGGGCGACTGGTCGGCGAGGCGACCTTCGAGACGCCCGCCGACCTGCCGATCGGATACCACCGCCTGGAGCTGCACGCCGACGGGGCGGAGTTCAGCACCCCGGTCATCGTCTCCCCCGCGTCGCTAGTGCCCCCTTCCGGCAGGAACTGGGGCCTGGCCACCCAGCTCTACAGCGTGCGGTCCGAAAAGTCCTGGGGTATCGGCGATCTGACCGATCTGACCGATCTGGCGGTGTGGTCGGCCGCCCGACATGCCGCGGGATTCGTCCTCGTCAATCCGCTGCACGCGGCCGCTCCGGTCGCACCGATGGAGCCCTCGCCGTACCTTCCGACCTCGCGCCGGTTCGTCAACCCGATCTATCTGCGGGTCGAAGCGATCCCCGAATACGCCTATGTCCGCCGCCGCAACCGGTTACGCAAACTGCGCGAGGCCGTGCAGTCGCGTGCCGACCGCGCCGAGCAGGTCGACCGTGACGCGGCGTGGAAGGCGAAGCGCTCGGCGCTGGAAGCGGTCTACGAGGTACCGCGCTCGGCGGGGCGGGACCTGGCCTACGCCGCTTACCGGGAGCGCGAGGGCCGCAGCCTCGACGACTTCGCCGTCTGGTGCGCGCTGGCCGAACGGTACGGCGCCGACTGGCACCAGTGGCCTCGGCAACTGCAGCATCCTGCGGGTGACGCCGTCGCTGAGTTCGCCGCCGAGCACGCCGACTCCGTCGACTTCCATCGCTGGCTGCAGTGGCAGCTCGACGACCAGCTCACCGCGGCGCAGGCCACCGCGCTGCAGACCGGGATGAGCCTGGGCATCATGCACGACCTCGCCGTGGGCGTGGACCCCAACGGCGCGGACTCGTGGGCCCTGCAGGATGTGCTCGCGCTCGGCGTCACAGCGGGCGCTCCTCCCGACGAGTTCAACCAGCTCGGCCAGGACTGGTCGCAACCGCCCTGGCGGCCCGACGAACTCGAGAAGCTCGCCTACGAGCCGTTCCGCGCACTCGTCAACGCGGTGCTGCGGCACGCGGGCGGTGTGCGGATCGACCACATCATCGGGTTGTTCCGGCTGTGGTGGATTCCGAACGGGGCGCGGCCCACCGACGGCACGTATGTGCGCTACGACCACGAGGCGATGATCGGCATCGTGGCGCTCGAGGCCCACCGGGCGGGAGCCGTCGTCGTCGGCGAGGACCTCGGCACCGTCGAACCGTGGGTGCGCGACTACCTCAATGAGCGCGGTTTGTTCGGTACCTCGATCCTGTGGTTCGAGGCCGACCGCGACGGCGCTCACGGACCGGCAGGGGCCCCGCTGGCCGCCGAGCGGTGGCGCGAGTACTGCCTGTCGGCCGTCACCACGCACGACCTGCCTCCGACCGCCGGCTATCTGGCCGGCGAACACGTCCGCCTGCGCGATGAACTCGGGCTGCTGACGCGGCCGGCCGCCGAGGAGTTGGCCGACGACCGCGAGCAGCAGAACAGCTGGCTGGACGAGCTGCGCCGCGTCGGGCTCTTGAGCGGCGACACCGAGGCCGACACCGCGCAGATCGTCGAGGCCCTGCACCGCTATCTCGGCCGCGCCCCGTCGCGCTTGCTGTCGCTGTCGCTGGCCGACGCCGTCGGCGACCTGCGCACCCAGAATCAGCCGGGCACCACCGACGAGTATCCGAACTGGCGAGTGCCGCTGGCCGGGCCGGATGGTAAGAAACTGCTGCTCGAGGACGTCTTCGACGACGTCACCGCGGCGCGGCTCGGCGAGGTCATGCGAAAAGCGGTGCGCCCGGCGGTGTAACGCCGACGCCGTCTGCTCCGGTTTCACATTCGTCACGGCTGCGATATGTTCGCGCCGCACCGACCTGAGGAGATCACGTGAACAAGCTTGTTGTGCTCAGCGGCGGGCTCGTGGCTGTCGGTTCGGCGGCACTCGTCGGCGCCGGTATCGCGATGTCGCAACCGAGCAGTGTGAACGTGGTCGGCGAACCGTACAACCGGGCGCTGCAGATCCTGAAGTCCCAGGGCGTCAAGGCCTACTTCGGCGGTTCGGTCGGCAGCGTGCTCCCCCAGGCGGAGTGCCTGGTCGACCAACAGAAGATCACCTCGGGCGGCCGGATGCTGCTAATGCTGGACTGCAGCCAGAAGGCGGCGGACTTCATCGCCGAGCAAGGTCCCTCGGGCGGTCCGACGGTCGGTCGAAACGGCGTCACCACCGTCACTCCTACCCCGGTGGTGCCGATCCAGGGCGCCCCCGGCGCGGGCACCCCGCCGCCGCCCCCGGCCGGCTAAGGGTCAGCCCTCCACCATCTGGCGCAGATTGGTCAGCGTGCGCCCCATCGTCCGGCCGACCTGGCGCGCGGCCACCCGGTCGGCGATCAGGCCCAAAAGATTGCCCGCGGATTCGTAGGACAACCGGAACGTCACCTTGGTGCGGCCGTCCCCGGTTTCGCGCAACCGGAACCGGCCGCGTTGTGAGACTCCGGTGAGCCCGATCCAGGACACCTCACGCGGCGCGTCGAACTCGACGACCTCCACGGTGCCGCCGATCGGCACCGAACCGACCTTCCAGTGCACGGTGTAGCGGGACCCGAGGCCGGCGGGCGGATCGGTCATCGTCTCCCAGCGCTCCAGGCTGGCCATGAAGTCCGGATAGCACTGCGGATCACTGACCACCTTCCACACCTGGTCGCGGTCGGCGTCGATGACGCATTGGCGTTGAACTCTCATCGTCGTCAGCCCAGAACCGGGAACCGTCGGGTGGCGGCCAATTTGTCGACTCCTGCCTGCAGGCTGCTCAACACCTTGTCGTTGATGACGTCGTCGTCGCTGGCCGCGATGTCGTCGGCATCGATGGGATCCTGCACCTCGATCGCGATCTTCGTCGGCAGGGGCAGCCGCGGGATGAAGTCGCTGACGGTCAGCCCCCACGGCGGCGCCAGCAGGATGGGCACGCTCTTGAGGCGGGCCAGCCGGTCGGCCCTCAGCAGTCGCGCCAACCACTGGCCCCGGTCGAGGAACAACGCGGCTTCCTGGCCGCCGACGCTGGCGACGGGCACGATCGGCACACCGGCGTCGCGGGCGAGTTTCACGTAGCCCTTGCGACCGCCGAAATCGACCTCGTGTCGGTGCCACGACGGGCGGAACACCTCGTAGTCGCCGCCCGGGTACACCAGAAGCGCCCCGCCGGACTCCAGCGCCAGCTTGGCATTCTCGTGGTTGGCGGCCACGGTGCCGAACTTGCGCAGCGAACCCAGGCCCGGCATCGAGACGACGAGATTGTGTGCGAGCTGATAGAACGGCCGCTCGACGCCGAAGTACGAGCTGAACGCCAGCGTGAACACGAACGTGTCGGGCGGGAGGTTGCCACCGCTGTGGTTGCCCACCAGCAACACGGGGCCGTCGGCGGGGATGCGGTCCAGGCCGCGGACGTCGGCGCGGAAGTACAACGACGCCAGCAGCCACAGCCCCGGCAGCTGTTCACGGATGTAGTCCGGATCGCGCTGGTCCAGATCCGCCTTCGGAACCCGGTCGGCCACCTGCTGCTTGGCCCATCCGAGAACGTCGTCGATCGCAGCCATGTACGTGTTATAGACGCGCCCCGCCTACCGCAAACCTGCCCTCCCGCCCACCGCACGTAGACTGTGCGGCACGAAGGAGGAGCCGATGGCACTATCGCCGGCCCGCCCTGGGGGCCATTTGCCGGCTCAGCCGGTGGAAGCCCTACGTCCACGCCGTTTCGCACACGAGGTCGACCCCGGCCCGGTACAGATCCAGGCCCGCAAGGTGCATTTCGACCTGTCCGGAGTACCCCTCGAGTGGATCCCCGGCCATCCGGTGGCGTCCACGATGATCAACCTGTTCAACGTGGTGCTGCCCGCCGCCGAGCACTGGTTCGTCCGCACCTACAACGAGGCGCTGCCCTTGGTGAGGGATCCCAAGCTCGCCGACGACATCCGCGGCTTCATCGGCCAGGAGGCGACGCACGCCGCAGCCCACGACGATGTGATCTCCGACTTCCTCATCGGCAACGGGGTCGACCCGAAGCCGATGCTGGACCTCGTCGGCTATATGTTTGAAAAGGTCTTGGCGCCAAAGCATTTCGATGACCCCGAACGGCGCCTCAGCAACCTGTGCGAGCGGCTGTGGCTGATCGCGGCGATCGAGCACTACACCGCGGTGCTCGGTGACTTCGCGCTGAACTCGACCTGGGACGACCACGGCGCGGACCCGACCCTGGTCGATTTGTTCCGCTGGCACGGCAGCGAAGAGGTCGAGCATCGCTGCGTCGCCCACGACGTGGCGGTCTACTTCCACGACAGCTATCCGGACCGGATCCGGGCGATGACGGTCGCTGCGACGGCGATGTTCACCTTCTTCCAACGCGGCACCTGGTACCTGCTGAAGTCCGATCCCAGCAGCGACATCGGCTGGTTCCAGATGCAGCGCCTGCGGATGCGCGACTCCGAACTGGGCCTGTTGCCGAAGTTCCGGACCCTGTTCGGGGCGAACACGCTGTCCTACTTCCGGCCCGGTTACTCGCCCGAGGACATGGGGTCGACCGCCCAGGCCGTGGCCTACCTGGCCACCTCACCCGCCGCGCGCGCCGCGCACCGTTGATGGGTCTGCGCGAGCGCTACCGGCAACTGCCTGCCCATCCGCTGCGGCCGGGACGGCGCTACGCGATGATCGGGATCGCCGACGTCGTGATCAATTCAATGGAAGCGTTGGCCGGCGCCGTCCGCAAGGTCACAGCTCCCCGCGAGCTCGACCGCACCCTGACCCTGCGGGTCGCCGAGCGTGAGGTGGTGGCCCGCGACGAGAACGTCGTGGCGTTGACGCTGGTCGCCGCCGACGGCGAACCGCTGCCCCGGTGGCATCCCGGCTCGCACATCGACATCACGCTGCCCAGCGGGCTGGTGCGGCAGTACTCGCTGTGCGGCGATCCCGCCCGCACCGACAGCTACCGCATCGCGGTGCGGCGCATCCCCGACGGCGGCGGCGGGTCGATCGAAGTGCACGAGGGGCTGCACCCGGGCGCGACCGTGACCTCACACGGGCCCCGCAACGCGTTCCCGCTGACCGTTCCCGGTTACGGCTCCCCCACCCGACGGCTGCGGTTCGTCGCAGGCGGCATCGGCATCACCCCGATCCTGCCGATGCTGCGGCTGGCGCAAGCGCTGGGTGTCGAGTGGTCGATGGTGTACACCGGCCGCAGCCACGACAGCCTCCCGTTCATCGAGGAAGTCGCACGGTTCGGCTCTCGCATGCAGATTCGCACCGACAACGTCGACGGACTGCCTGACGCCGACGACCTGCTCGGCGACTGCCCCGACGGCACCGCGGTCTACGCGTGCGGTCCGGCGGCGATGCTGACCGTCATCCGCGAGCGGCTGGTCGGGCGCGACAACGTGGAACTGCATTTCGAACGGTTCGCCGCCCCGCCCGTCGAGGACGGCACGACCTTCTCGGTGACGGTGGCCGCACGCGACCAGACCATCGACGTCGGCGCCGAGGAGACGCTGCTCGCAGCGCTGCGCAGATCCGGTGTTCAGGCGCCGTATTCGTGCCAGCAGGGCTTCTGCGGTACGTGTCGCACCCGGGTGCTGGCCGGCGCCGTCGACCACCGCGACACGCTGCTCACCGACACCGAACGCGACGGCGGGCTGATGCTGATCTGCATCTCCCGCGCCGCCGAAGGTTCCCATCTGACACTCGATCTGTAGTCGTCTCGTACTATTCGCCCATGCCGTTGGCCGAGGGGGAGACTTTCGCCGGATACACCATCGTGCGACTACTCGGCTCCGGCGGAATGGGCGAGGTCTATCTGGCCGACCATCCGCGCCTGCCCCGACGCGACGCGCTCAAGGTGCTTCCCGCGTCGGTGTCGGCCGACGACGAGTACCGCAGACGGTTCCAGCGTGAGGCCGACATCGCGGCCACGCTGTGGCACCCGCACATCGTCGGGATCCACGATCGCGGCGAGGCCGACGGCCAGATCTGGATCTCGATGGACTACGTCGACGGCACCGACGCGGGGCAGCTGCTGAAGGAGCACCATCCCAACGGCATGCCTCCGACGGAGGTCGCCGCGATCGTCGCCGCCATCGCCGACGCCCTGGACTACGCCCACCAGGGCGGCCTGCTGCACCGCGATGTCAAACCCGCCAACATCCTGCTCGCCAGGCCCGAGGCAGACGATCGGCGAATCCTGTTGGCCGACTTCGGCATCGCCCGCTGGGCGGACGACGTCAGCGGTCTCACCGCGACCAACATGACGGTGGGCACGGTGTCCTACGCCGCGCCCGAGCAGTTGATGGGTGAAACGCTCGACGGCCGCGCCGATCAATATGCGTTGGCCGCCACCGCATTTCATCTGCTGACCGGGTCGCCGCCGTTTCGCAACTCGAATCCGGCCGTGGTCATCAGCCAGCACCTGTCGGCGGCGCCGCCCGCGATTGGCTCCCACCGACCGGACCTCGCGAACCTGGACCCCGTGCTGGCCAAGGCGCTGTCGAAGAACCCCAAAGACCGGTTCGAGCGTTGCGCGGACTTCGCCAGGGCGCTCAGCCACCACCTCGGCGTCGCCTCGTCGGACCCCGACAGCACCCGACTCGCCGTGGCCGCCGCCCAACCGAAGAAGTCGTGGCTGCGGCCGGGGTTGCTGGTGCCCGCGGTGCTCGCGGTGCTGCTGGTCGCCGCGGTCGTGGTGGCAGCCTTCCTGTTCGGCGAGGAACGCGCGAACGCCCCGGGCAGGTCGGCGACAGCTGCGTCGTCAACGCCGCCAGCCGCACCTCCTCCTCCACCGCCGCCTCCGCCGCCGCCGACGACCACGGCGACCGACACTCCCACGACCACCGCCACCGACGACGACGCCGCCACCACAACGGCGTCCACGCCCGCCGACGACTCCGCCGCGGTGATCGGGGCCGACTGCTCCCCCGAGGGCGCGACCGCCCAGACCGACGACGGTTCGACCGCCTACTGCTCGACCCTGCAGAGCACGGGCGCCACGATCTGGTCACTGACCGAGGGCGATGTCCCGAGCCCGACGGTCACCACCGAGGTGACCGACCCACCGCTGCCGGTCGCTGAGGAATCGCCGGTCCGGGTGTGCATGGAGCAGACCGGCCAGACCCGCCGCGAGTGTCGCCGGGACATCCGGGAAAGCAACGGTTTGCCGCCGCTGCCATGAAATACGCCGTCGTCGCGCCCGTTGCGGCGGGCGTCACCGCAGACCCCGCCTTCATGGCCGCGTTCGCCACGCATTTGGAGGCCTGCGGGTTCGAGTCACTGGTCGTGGTCGAGCACACCGTGCTGATGTCGGAGTACACCAGCGTCTACCCCTACGACGCGTCTGGCCGGGTCGAACTGCCCGCCGACTGCGACGTGCCCGATCCGCTCGACCTGCTCGCCTTCCTGGCCGGTCACACCCCGCGACTGGGCCTCGCCACCGGCGTGCTCGTGCTGCCCAACCATCACCCCGTCGTGTTGGCCAAGCGGGTGGCGACCGTCGACGCGCTCTCGGGCGGACGACTGCGGTTGTGCGTGGGGACGGGATGGCTCAAAGAGGAGATCGAGGCGTGCGGGGCCGACTTCGGCAGCCGGGGCCGGCGCGTCGACGAGCAACTCGCCGTGCTGCGGCTGCTCTGGCAGGACCGCCCCGAAGGAGCCGACTTCCACGGCGAGTTCTTCGATTTCGACAACGCCATGTGCTACCCGAAGCCGCTGTCGCACATACCAATTCACATCGGAGGACACAGCAGGGCGGCGGCAAGGCGAGCGGGTAGGCTCGGCGACGGGTTTCAACCGCTCGGCGTCGGCGGCGCAGAACTGGCCGAACTCGTCTCGTTGATGCGCGAGGAGGCCGAACGGTGCGGGCGTGACCCCAATGCGCTGGAACTCTCGCTCGGGCATCTCGTTACCAAGATCGACAGTGAGCGGGCGGCCAAACTGGAGGCGCTCGGTGCGGACCGCTTGATCCTGGCCATGCCGCCGACGGCCGATATCGACGAAGCGCGCGACGCGTTGAACGCGTGCGCGCAGCGGCTGGGGCTTGGCGCATGAGGCTGCGCACCGCCGATCGACTGGCGCTGGCCGACCTGGTGCACGTCTACGCCTCCGCCGTCGACGACCGCCGCTTCGACGATGTCGTCGAGCTGTTCACCGAGAACGCCGAGCTGCGGCTGCCGGACCCGCCGCGGGCGCTGGAGCCGGTGCGCCGCCACCAGGGCCGCGACGGGGTGCGGGCGGCGATGGCCTCATTGGCCGCGGTGCCCAGGACCGAACACGCGATCGTCGGCGAGGTGTACGCCGCGGCCGACGAACCCGACTACGCACTCGGCCGCATCACCTGCATCGCCCACCACTGGACGGTCAGCGACGGTCAGGCGTCCGATCTGGTGTGGCATCTGCGCTATGACGACGAGTACCTGCGGACACGGGCCGGCTGGCGAATCCACGGCCGCGCGTTGACGATCAATGCGATCGAGACGCGACCGGTGCGTCGTCTGCGATTGCCGCCAGCAACAGGTCCAGCAGGACCCGCTGACCCTTCAACAGCTTGGACCGAGCCTGCGCCACGGAAAACCAACCCACCCGGTCGATTTCGGGAAACTCCCTGATCGTGCCCGACCCTCTCGGCCACTCCATGGTGAACGTGTTGGAGAAGGTGCCGTCCAGGTCGAGGTCGCCGCGCACCGCGAATGCGGTGACGATCTTGCCGCTCGGCTGTTTGACGGGTGCGAACTCGATGCGCGGGCCTTCCGGCGGGCGCTTACCCAGTTCCTCTTCGAATTCACGGCGCGCGACGGCCCACGGGTCCTCGCCCTCGTCGTATTCGCCCTTGGGGATCGACCAGGCCCCTTCGTCCTTGCGCGCCCAGAACGGCCCGCCCGGGTGGCCGATGAGCACCTCGACTGCGCCGTCGCGCACCCGGTAGAGCAGCAGTCCCGCACTCAGCTTCGGCACGCCCTCATTTTTCCTTCCGCGAGCGACCGTGTCTGCACCGCGACACGCCGCGCCCAGGCGTACAAGAGAGATCGGTCGCGGACCGCGAGTGGCACGAGACGGTCAGCGCTAGTACTTGCGGTCGCCCTCGCTGCTGTCGAAGAAGTCCCAGTCGCCATCGTCGTTCTTGACCTCCATGCGCCAGCCGAGCTCGGGGTCGGCCTTCTGGTCGACGAACCAGGCGTGGGCGTCGTCGGCGCTCTCGATGTCCTTCGTGTCGACAACCTCGCCCTTGGGATTCAGCACGCGATAAGTAGCCATGCCGACACAGTTCCCCGGTTCAACGGGTTTGAATCAGCCGGCTTTCGGCGTCGGAATACCCTCGCTGGCCGAGAACTCCGCGTCCTCCTGCGTGGACAGCCCGAACGAGACGACGGGCCGGTCGAAGAACACATCGGTCAGATATGCCAGTGTTACCGCCCAGCGGTTGACGAACCGCGGAATGGCGTATACGTGGTAAGCCCGGGTCACGACCTTGGCGGGAAAGCCCGACAACTGGATGTTGAGCGGATTGGCCACGGCGTAGCGCGGGCCCAGGTCGACGACCAGCCCCATGTTGCGGTGCTTGTAACGCTTCGGCTTGCCCACACCGAGGCTGGCTGCGACATTGCGCGCCAACACCTTTCCCTGCCGGGTGGCGTGCTGGGCGGTCGGCGGCGTGATCTTGCCCGGCTGTGTGACGTCGGGCACCGCGGCGGCATCGCCCGCAGCGAATACCCCGGAATGGCCGGGAACCTGGAGCTCGGTGGTCACTTTCAGCCGGCCGCGCTCGGTCGGCAGCCCGAGCTTTTCGATCAGCGGCGCTCCCGTCACACCGGTGACCCACGCCACGGTATGGGTGCGGACCAGCGAATCATCGCTGAGCACAACGTGTTCGGCGTGCACTTCCTTGAGCGTGACCCCCAGCCGGACATCGATGCCACGCTCTTTGAGCACACGCTGCGCCGCAGCGCCCAACTTCTCCCCGACTTCCGGCATCACCTGCTCGGCGAGGTCGAGCAGCAGGAATTTGACTTCGCTCGGGTCGAAGCCCATCTGGTTGGCGGCCGAGTCGGCCAGCGCCCGCAGTTGCACCGCGAGTTCCGTCCCCGAGTACGACGCGCCGATCACGACGATCGTGCGCCGTGCCTGACGGCGGCCCGGATCGTCGTCGACGTCGGCCAGTTCGAGTTGCTGGATCACGTGATCGCGCAGATACAACGCCTCGGCGGTCGACTTGAGACCACGCGCGTGCTCGGCGAGGCCGGGCACGTCGAACAGCTTGGTGACCGAACCGGGCGTCAGCACCAGCCGATCCCATGACAGCGCGCGCGACCGTTCCTCGGGATCGGTGAACGTGACGGTGCGTCCTTTGAAGTCGACCTCGTCGACCCGGCCGCGGATCGCCTGCACGCCGCGTAAGGCGTTGGCCAGCGGGATCGCGACGAAGCGGGCATCGACCAAGCCGCCCGCGACGTCCGGCAACAGCGGCGTGTACAACATGTAGTCGACCGGCGAGATGAGTGAGATCTCGACGTCTGCGCGCTCTCTACGCAATTTCTTGGCCAGAGTCCGCGCACATTCGAAACCGGTGAAGCCGCTGCCGACGATTACCACGGAGGTCATGGGCCCGACTGTACGGAACCGGTCCCGGCGGGGAATGCTGGAGGCATGACGCGCCCGGAACCTCTGCGCCGATTCGATCCGTTCCGACCCATCGACATGTTGACCGCGTCGTGGTCGTCGGCCGCGGTAACGCCGGTCACCACAGGCGCCGCCGCGGCGTACCGCACGCTGTTCATGACGGTGCGCCGGCTGGTGGTGGGCAGGCGGCTCAGCGTCAAACTCGATGAGGCGGACCTGACGCTGACGGTCACCGAGTTCGACTCGCATCTCGACCCCCGCGGCCTGTCGGTCGGCCAGCTCAACGACGTCCGGCTCGCCGCACGCGACATCCGGTGCAACGAGGCGCGGTTCGACCATGCCACCGCGGTGTTGCACAACGTCCACATACGACCGACGGCACCACCGGTCCTGGTCGCGGCGCCCGTCGATCTGACGCTGGAGATTCCGGCGCCGGTTCTCGACGACGTGTTCCGTTGGGCCGCGCCGAGGCTCGCGGGCGCGATCGGCGCCGACGGTGTGGCCCGGCTGCGCCTTGCACGACGACCGGGGGCCGGCCACCTCGAGGTCGACGCCCATCTCGACGGCTCGACGCTGTGGCTCAAACCACGTTGCATCACCTTTCGCCGGACCCGCTGTCCGCTGCCGGCGCGGACCCCGGCCTATCCCGTGCGGCTGCCCGAACTGCCGCACGGTGTCCAACTGACCGGAATCAGCTTCGCGCCGGGGGTGGTACGGCTGTCGGCATCGGTGGCGGAGTGGCGGATGGACCTGCCGCTGACCAGGCTCGAGGACATTCTCGGACAGTTGAGCGCCGTCGGCCGTCCGCTGCAACTGAGCCGGTTGGGCCGCCTGCTCTGACGTTATTGCGCACACCGAACAACGTTGCGCCGCTTAAAATCTGCCATTCTTTCGGCCATTTCCTGCCAGGGAATCAAACCGGCTCCTTCTTCGTTGCCGCCTATGAGCCGATCGAACGCGCCCAACACCGAAATTCGTTGGCGGAAGACCGCTTCGGCGGCTCGCAGACATGGAAAGAGGCAGCATATGAAGAAGATAGGAATCGCAGCTGTAGCGAGCGGACTGGCAGCCGCCCTGATCGGGCTGGCCGCACCGGTGGCCGCCGCACCTTCGGGGGGGCAGAACGCACAGGACACCATCAACCAGCTCAAGGCTGAGGGATACAGGGTCGTCGTCACTCAGGTGGGCACCGCCCCGCTGAGCGAGGCCGAGGTGGTCGCGGTCCGCGAGGGCCCCACCTTCACCCGGATCGATGCGGGCAGCCCGGTGATCGGGAGTAGCCATAACTTCATCACGCATCAGGACCGTCTCGTCTACGTAGACGTCAAGTAGCCGGTTTGTGAAAGAGGGCACGAGAGGGGCACCCGCGAGGGTGCCCCTCTTCGCGTTTGGGCACAATCCTGGCTGTGGCCGAACTCGCCCGGTATCAGGACGGGCCCGCACGGGTCGTGATCCTGTCAGACGGCGCCGATGTGGTCTTCCGGACCGACCACGCCGACGGCGAACGGCCGAATATCACCGAAACCCGCATGCCGGTCTCCGATTTCGTCGCCCGAGGCGAAGGCCCGTGGCCCTGGTACGACCTCGGCCCCAAACGCGAGGCTTCGTTGAGGGCGCTGGCCGCGCTCGGCGTCGACCCACCGGATTGGACCGAGCCGTTACCACCGGACGTCCTTGACCTGTTCGACCGGGCACAGCGCGGCGACTCGGCGGTGATCGAACTGCTCGCGATGGGTGCCGATCCCGATCCCGTGGACGCATGTGGTGCATCACCGCTCTGGTACGCGGTGCGCTCACCGGGGTTGGGCATCGCGGTGGCGTTGATCGATGCCGGCGCCGACGCGGGACGCCGCATCGAGTTGTCGGCTCACGGTGAGCGCTACACCAGGATCCTGCACGAGATCGTGCGCAACGGTCGCACGGTGGCGCTGAACCACGCCCTGGCCAACGGCGTCTGCCCGGCGGTGCTGGACTCCGAGGGCGCGACACCACTGCACGTGCTCAGCAGCGACGGCGACAACGTCAACCCGCAAATGGTGCGCGCCCTGGTCCGTGCCGGTGCGCCGGTCCAGGCAGCGCTGCCCGACGGTACTCAACCCATCGACAGGGCCGCGCGGCTCGTGCTGCCCGCGACCGTCGCGGCGCTCGTCGACCACGGCGCCGACCCCGGGCGCGGGCTCGACGCGCTGATGTCGTGGTGGGCTCTCGGGGCGGAGGTCAGCGCCGAGAAGGCCGGTGTCGTGGCCGACGTCGTCGATGTGCTGCGCACCGGCGGCGCCGAGGTGACCGCACGACACCGTGACCTCGCGGCCGGTGCCAGCGTCGAGCGGGTGACGGCGGCCCTGCGTCCTTAGCAGACCCTCGCGGGGTCTAGATCCCGAGGAACGGCAGCGGGATCGGCGAGTTACCGCTGCCGATCGACGACACCATTGCAGGGCAGAACATCGAGATGGCGATGCCGGTGAACATGGTCGCCGGACCCAGCGACATGCCGCCCATTTCGGCGACCTTGGCCGCGACGTTGGCGGCGTTCTGGCCCGGATCGGACAGCATGGGGCACACCTGCTGGCCGACGGCGACGGCACTGCTCGGATCGCTCATGACGACGCCGGCCTCGGACACCGCGTTGAGGAAGGCGTCGTCGACGGGGTCGGCCTGCGCGGGCGCGGCCACCACGGCCGCTGCGGCGAGAAGTCCGGAGGTCAGCGCGAGCGCCGACACGGGTTTGCTAAGCACCCGGGAAGCCTACGCTGTGGAACCCTCAGACGCCCGTCCAGGCGGTGTCGATGGTGGAGCCTACGTCGATCACCTTGGCCTTCTGGGAGGCCGGGCTGTCGATCTCGCCGGCGACGTGGGCGGCGATGAACCGCCGGATCTCGGCGTCGATGCCACCGAGGATGCGAACCAGCTCCCCCCGCAGCGACTTGGACGTGACATGGATGGAGATGTCGGAGGCCCGCGGTTTCTCGACGTCGAGGATCAACAGCAACGGTTCCGCGGCACGGGCGGTCGCATTCAGCGCGATCTCGCCGAAAACCATGAACTTCGGCTTGTCGATGCGCAGATCGACCATCATGTCGATCTCCAGGGGGATGCGGATGGCGAACGTGATCATCGGGCCCACGTGGCGGGTCAGTCGCGGTTCCTGGATCCGCACCTTGGCGGTGACCTTCGCGATCTTGCCCGGACCCTGAGCGATCGGGCCCATCTCGAACTCGTCGCCGGCGATGTCGGCGATAGCGCTGCCGACGCGCTGCTCGGTCACGGCGACCTCGAAGAATCTGCGGCCGAATTCCTCGTAGGTGATCTCGGTGGGCTCATCGTCGACAGGCATGGTGCTCATACAGTCTCACGCGCCCAGTTCGCGCTGCACGCGACGCGACCGCCGCGACCGAATTGAGACACCTCGTACACGCCTCTCGCGTTCCCGCGACCGTTCCGCGACCCCGTGTGCCTACCGTCAACGACCGTCGTTGCTGCGTGCCTCGGCCCCGCTCTCCCCCGCGTCGATAGCGTCGTCGGAAAACGTCTGGCCGACGTAGGTGCCGTCGTCGCCGCCGCTGTCCTTGCCGGCGCGCGAGGTTGCCACGTGGTCGTCCTCGGTGACGCCCTCTTCGCTGGTGTCGTCGTCTTCGCGCGGAGTCATGCGGCCGGATTACCCGCCGTGGATGTGGTCAAACGGTCCCTCGACGGAGACCGGGGAGGCACCAGCTTGAGCGCCAGAAGCCCGAGCACCGCCACGACGAGGGCCGGTGTCCCGTACAGCAGGACCCCCATGGCCAGCGTTGTCGTCGAACCGCTCATCGCGGAGGCCACCACGTAGACCGAGAACACCCAGCTCGCGAGCAGGGCGACGCTCATCACGACCACCGCGACGGCCATGCTGCGGGCAGGCCCGTAGTACCGGTAACCGCTGACAGTGAGCACCGCGACGGTCGGGATGCCCAAGATCGCGGCGGCCGCCCATATCTGCTCGAGCGTCGCGAGCCGTCCGATTGTGGGCAGGATCAGGCACGACGCCAGCACCGCGGCCACGACGACGCCCACAACGGCGATCTCGCGTGAATCAGTGTGTCGCATGGTTGCCGGGTTGCCCCCGGCCCGAGGACGCGAAACGTCGGGTGGTTCAGCCCACCGGGGCGGCGTAGTAGCGGATTCGTCTGATCGAGAACGGTGTCGCCGCCACGTCGGCGATGAGCACATCGCGCGACCCGGCGCCCTCAATGCCGCACACCAGGCTGTGACCCGAACCGATCAGTTTGCGCGAGCGGGCGCCGGCAAGCCGCGACAGCAGCTCGGTGCTGCCCATCGGCGTGTGCTCACCTGCGGTGATCTGTGCGGCGCCGCCCAACCAGCGCCGCAGCCCGACCTCGTCACCGGCATGGGCAGCCGCCAGGAACTCGTCGAACCGTCGCTTGCCCTGGGGGCCGATCCCCCGGAAGCCGCCGAGAAAGCCGAGCGCCCCGACGATGCCCTGGTTCGTCAGTAGCGCCCGCGACAGTTGCAGCCCGGCGGGCACCGATCGGATCCCGCCTCTGAGGAACTGCCCGACCATCGCTGGAAGTTCCCAATAGGCTGACAGCTCAGCGATTTTCAGCTCGTCCGCGTCGACTTCGAGGTGGTAGCGCAGGTAGGCGGGAATCCGCATCGTCAAACCGGCCGCCATTCGGACCTCCAGTTCCAGATCGCGGATCACGGTCGAGCCGACCACGATGTCGACGTCGCGGTGGAACGCGATGTCGCGCGGACCGACGAAGGTGTCGTAGAAGCGGGCGATGGCCGTCGTCCCGCGGTGCGGTTGCGAACCCACCGGGTCTTCGATGATCCCGTCGAAGGTGAAGGCCGCGACCCACGCCTCGCGATCGTGGACGGCGACCGCGGCCGGGGATCGCTCGACGGCGGCCAGGGCGTCGGCCCGGGAGATGGCCATAGAGGTTGCCTACCACTTCGGGATCGCTTCAGTCGACTACTTCCCCGCATGCGGGCACACTGGAAGAGATACCGCGCACAGGTGCGGGCGCCCCAGGAGGAGGCACGATGAGCAGCAACGGCCCGTTCGGGTTCGACCCCGAGGAGTTCGACCGCGTCGTGCGCGAAGCCGGTGAGGGTCTGCGCGACGCGCTCGACGGCTTCGGCAGGTTCTTCAGCACGTCAGGGGAACGCGCGGGCTGGGCCAACCTGGTTGACGAGTTCACCCGCTCGTCGCGGCCCCGACGCGAACCGGAGACCACCGGGGAGACCGGTGACGGGGTATGGGCGATATACACCGTGGACGACGACGGCGGTGCGCACATCGAGCAGGTCTACCCCACCGAGTTGGATGCGCTGCGGGCCAACAAGAACAACACCGATCCCGCCCGCAAGGTGCGGTTCCTGCCGTACGGCATCGCGGTCAGCGTCTTGGACGCATCCGATCCCGACTCCACCCCCAGCGACGACGCCTAGCGCGAAACCGTGTGCGCCGCTTCACCGTTGGTTTGTCGGCTGGGCTTCGAGCACTCGCGCAATATCGGGTTTCATCTGCTGCAACTGCTGGCCTGCATAGCCCCAGCTGTGGATGCCCGCGGGGAAGTTGAAGACGCCGTTGTTCCCGCCGGCGGCGATGTATGCGTCGACGAACGCCCGGTTCGACTCGATCGCGAAGCCCTCGAGGAAGCCGAGCCCGGCGATGGGTGCGTCGGGATTGGTCAGCGCGGGATCGGTGAGTGTGCCGTCGCCGCAGTAGATCCAGACGCGCGTTCCGTTGGCGGCGAGCCGACCGGCCTGCACCGTGGGATCGTTGCGGGCCCACGCCGGATCGCCGGGCGGGCCCCACATCGCGGCGGGATCGAAGCCGCCGTTCCACATCTGCGCGACTCTGACCTGACCCGGGCCGTTGGGCGCGGACAGGTTCAGAAAGCCCGACAGCGATCCGGCGTAGCTGAACAGTTGCGGGTGGTAGGCGGCCAAAATCAGCGCCGCCGAACCGCCCATCGAGAACCCGACCACGGCGTTGCGGGTCGGCCGGACCCCTTTGTTGGAGGCCAGCCACACCGGCAGTTCCTGGGTGAGGAAGGTCTCCCACTTGTACGTGTAGGTCGTGCCGTTGCCGACCGCGGGCGCATACCAGTCGGAGTAGAAGCTCGACTTGCCGCCGACGGGCATCACCACCGAGATGCCGGAGCCGTCATACCAGTCGAAGGCCTGGGTGTTGATGTCCCAGCCGTTGAGGTCGTCGCCCGCCTCCATGCTGTCGAGCAGATACAACGCCGGTGAGTCGTCGCCGGCACCGAGGAACTCGACGCGAACGGTGCGGTTCATCGCCGCCGACGGCACTTCCAGGTGTTCGATCGGAAGGCTCGGATCCGAAAAGGCCTGTGCGGTTGGGCTCGCACCGCCGGCAGCGAGGGCCGGCAGCATCGCTGCGGCCACCGTCGCTGCAGCCCAGGTAGCCCGGCGCAATGACGGCCACTTCACGAGCGCCATCGATGACCTCCCTATCATCGCCGACCCTGAGCGGACGATACGCCCGCGAGAGCCATCACCCGCGGTTTTCGCAACACTCGCCCCTCTTTCGCGAAATGGCATTTCGGCAGGGAAAGTTCGAGTGGACGCCTTCCGGAATGCCATTTCGCGGCCGAGTCGGCGCACCATCCCGGCTCGCCATTTTGCTAAGTTTGCATAAATAGCGACTTTGGCGGGCGTACGGTGCGCTCGATGCGGAACTCGCCCGTGGGTCGACGAGGAGGCGCTGTCTTGAGATCGCTGACATACGAACGGCTTTTCATCGGCGGCCGATGGGAAGCGCCGGCCACCGGGCAACGTATCGCGGTCATCTCACCGCACACCGAGGAGCGCATCGGCCAGACACCGGAGGCCGCCGCCGGCGATGTCGACCGTGCGGTGCAGGCCGCGCGCAAGGCGTTCGACGAGGGCCCGTGGCCGCGGATGAGCGTCGACGAACGCATGGAGAAGGTCGAGAAGCTCGCGACGGTTTACGCGGCTCACACCGACGAGATGGCCGACCTCATCACCGCGGAAATGGGCTCGCCGCGCAGCTTCAGCCGGTTGGGGCAGGCCACCGGTGCGCTGGCCCAGATGCATCTGATCCTGGCCACCGCGAAGGAGTTCCCGTGGATCGAGCGGCGCCGAGGGTTGTTCGGCGACGTACAGATCCGGCGCGCGCCCGTCGGCGTGGTCGGGGCGATCGTGCCATGGAACGTGCCGCAGTTCCTCATCATGCCGAAGATGATCCCGGCGCTCATCGCAGGCTGCGCGGTCGTGGTAAAACCGGCTCCCGAGACGCCCATCGACGCGCTGTGGTTGGCCGAGATGCTCGAGGAAGTCGACCTTCCCGAAGGCGTCGTCTCAGTCCTTCCCGGCGGACGCGACACCGGTGAGCACCTGGTGCGTCACCCCGGAGTGGACAAGATCTCGTTCACCGGTTCGTCGGCCACCGGACGCCATATCGCCGCCGTATGCGGGGAGCAACTCAAACGCGTCAGCCTCGAGTTGGGCGGCAAGTCGGCGGCGATCATCCTCGACGACGCCGACATCGACCGCACGGTCGAGCATTTGAAGACGGCGAGCCTGATGAACAACGGGCAGGCGTGCGTCGCGCAGACGCGGATCCTGGTGAGCGAACGCCGACACGACGATGTGGTGGACGCGCTGAGCGCGATGATGTCGGGGCTTCAGGTGGGTGATCCCGCCGACGATGCCACCGACATCGGCCCGCTGGTGGCGCAACGTCAACAGCAGAGGGTGCAGGGTTACATCGATGCGGGGCTCGCCGAGGGGGCGCGAATGGTGGTGGGCGGCACCGACTCACCGCGTGAGCGCGGATGGTACGTCCAGCCGACGCTGTTCACCGACGCCACCAACGGGATGCGTATCGCCCGCGAGGAGATCTTCGGGCCGGTGCTGACCGTGCTGACGTACGCCGATGAACGCGACGCGATCCGGATCGCCAACGACAGCGACTACGGGCTGGCAGGCTCGGTCTGGACGGCCGACGTCGCGCACGGGCTGGAGATCGCCTCGCAGATTCGGACCGGCACCTACGGGATCAATATGTACACGCTCGATACGACGATGCCGTTCGGCGGGTTCAAGCAGTCCGGAATCGGTCGCGAGTTCGGCGCGGAGGGACTGTCGGAGTACGTCGAGTTGCAGACGACCATCAGCGCGGACAAGATGCCCGACCTAACGTGACAGCTCGAGCGTCAATTCCGCCGGGCAGCACAGCTCGCCGCGTTGGTTGCTCACGGTGATCTGCAGATCGACCAGGCCGCTGTCCCGCTTGGCCACGACGCGCCCGCGACCCACCATGGAGTCGCCGGCGTAGATGGAGCCCAGCAGGGTGATCTTGCGGCGCACCACCCGGCTGTAGGGGCCGGCCCAGTCGGTGGCGATACGGTCGACGAATCCGGCGATGTGCATCGTGTTGACGAAGATCGTCGGATACCCCTGCTGTTCGGCGTAGCGCGGATCGTAGTGTGCCGGAAAGTAATCCCATGTCGCACCGGGGTTCATCACGACGCGCTGGTAGTCGATGTGGTCCACCAGTTCCGGCAGGTCCGTAGGGACCGTGACCCGCTTCCATTGCACGCCGTCTTCCGCCATCACGTTTGCGCCTCGGGCGTGAACCGGAACAAGGTGTTGCGGTTGACGGCGACCAATGTGCCGTCGTCGCGGCGGAACTCGTCGCAAGTCTGCACGAAGTGGCCGATCCCGAGGCGAGTGCGCTTTGGAGGCGAGACCGACACGACCTCCTCGATCACGTGCAAGCGATCCCCTTCCACGATGGCGCAGGGGAACTCGGCGTCGTTGGCGGCGTTGATGAACGTCGTCCCAGGCAGCGGCACGCGAATCGCGATCGCGGCGAGCGGCGGTCGGCGGTTCGGCAGCCACGGCGGCGGGATCAGCCACCCCATCAGCAGCCCGGGTGGGGCCAGCAACCCGCCCCACTGGCGGCGGGCGAAATCGTCGTCCCAGTAGCCCGGATTGGAGTCGCGGACCATGGCCGCGAAGTGTTGGATGCGGGCCGCGCTCACTGCGGTCCCGGCGTACCGCGGCTCCGTGCGCGTGCCGACCATCTGCAACGCGTCGTCATATGTGCCGAACGCCAGCTCGTAGCGCACAGTCTCGGTCACCCCGGCAGCGCGCTCTCACGGGGAACCGCATCCCAGGCCAGTCGGCGCGAGGCGAAGTACCACCCGCCGCGCTCGTAGACGAGACGGTCGGTGTAGCTGCCGGTGGCCTGGAGTTCGTTGTCACAGAACAGCAATGCGACGCACTGCTGAGTCGCTTCGACGCCGTCGACGGTGATGTCGTGGTCGACGGTGACCAGTCGCCGACCATTTCCACCGTCGAAAGCGTCGGCAAGGGTGGTGAACGACTCCTCGCCCCTGGTGTAGGTCGCACCGGAATGCCGGAAGGTCGCGAGCCAGCCGGTCAGGTCACCGCTGGAGAACAACCGGTTGTGCCTGGCGTCGAGGTTGAGGATTCCTGCCCGCCCCGCCAGCCCGTCGAGCACGTACTGCTGTTGGTAGCTCAATGCCATTGTGTGACTCCTTCACCGACTCAGCAGGTAGCCGTGGGCTTCTCGGTCCCACACCGCCGAGCTCAGGCCCCGTTGCCGCAGAAGATCCTTTCGCACCCGCCCGATGACGTTCTTCGGAATCTCGTCCAGCACTTCGAGGTACCGGGGCACGCAGAAGTACGGCATGCGCGCCGCGCAGAAGTCCAGCAGCTCGGGAAGGTCGACCGTCGCACCGGGACGTAGAGCCACGACGACGAGGATGTCGTCCTCGCCCACATCGCTCGGGACGGCGACCGCGGCGGCTTCGGCGACCGCCGGGTGCTGCATGACCACCTGCTCGAGCTCGACCGAGGACACGTTCTCCCCGCGTCGGCGCAGCGAGTCCTTGGCGCGGTCGACGAACGTCAGATTCTGGTTGTTGTCGAGGAAACCCAGATCGCCCGTCCGGAACCACTCCGGGTGGGGTTCGATCCGCAGGCCGCGGTGCCCGGGCGCGGACGACACATACCCCTCGCTTATCACATGCGCTGTCCGCGGCCGGCACGCGATCTCACCCGTCACCCCGACGGCGACGGGGCGGCCGTCCCCGTCGACGATGCGTACCTCGAAGGCCGAGTTGACTTGTCCTGACGTACCCGGGACCCCGTCGTCCGAAACCGCCTTGTACGCGATCGGGAACGCCTCGGTCAGCCCGTACATCGTCACCACGCGGCACCGGTAGCGGTCCTCGATCGCGCGGTACAGCTCAGCCGAAATGGGTGCGGCCGAGATGAAGCGGATCCCGAGCTGCGCGTCGCGGGGGTCGGGCGGCAGAGTCCACAGCATCGACACCATCGCACCCGCCCCGGCGAACCCCGCTGCGCCACAGGCCCGCAGCTCTTCGCACACCTCGGCGGGGTGAAACGCGCCCGCCAACACGCTGGTGGCGCCGACGAGCATCGGCGCCAGCACCGTCGGGGCGGCGCTGAGGTGGAACAGCGGCATCGCCGTCCAGATCACGTCGCCCCGGCCGTACTCCCACGCCGACGCGACGGTGGCGGCCGCGACGAACAGGTAGTGCCACGTGGTCGCCACCGCCTTCGACGGACCGGTGGTTCCCGAGGTGAAGAACAGCGCTCCTACGTCGTCGGCATCGGTGTGCACCGTCGGGCAGGTGGCGCCGTGCGATGTGCTCAACTCCGCGGCGACCGAATCGTCGATCAGCAGGGCCGCCGCCGGAGCGTCGAGCTGGTCGACCACCTCGGCGAGTCGAGCGCGACGGGCCTCGTCGGTCACCACCAGCCTGGCCTGCGACACGTTCAGCGCGTGCGACAGGAAATCACCCTTGTTCGCGGCGTTGACCGCCGCACTCACCGCGCCCAACCGGGCGGCGCCGAGCCAGAAGTACACCCACTCCGGACAGGTACCGGCGAACAGCGCGACGGTGTCACCGCGGCGCACGCCGCGATCGGCCAGCATCGCCGCGGCGGCGCGGGACCGGTCGCGCATCTGGGCGAACGTGATGGGCGCGCCGTCGATCGACATCATCACCTCGTCGCCGAACTGGTCGGCACGGCGGTCGAGAACCGAAGCGACCGTGAACCGTTCGACGCCGAAAGCCGCGGGCTCCACGCGCCACGTCCGGTCCGTGGGCATCAAACCTGCGCCGCGGACGGGTCGGGTTCGCCGGTCGCCGTGTACCCGAAGTCGGTCGCCGACGGTTGGGTACCGGGATAGAACCGGTGCGCCCAGCGGCGCAGCGCGGCGTAGTCGCGGGCCTCCTCGGGCGCAAGGTTCGGTTTCTCCAGGTACTTCATGTTCTCCCAGGTGAAGAAGTCCTGTTTGATGACTTCCTGCTGCAGCTGCAAGAACTTCGCCGCCCGGCCGGTGGGCGTGTCGCCGCGATCACCGGCTTCGCGGATGGATGCCTGGGTGTAGAAGTAATCGGTGTAGTCCTCGTCGACCGGCGTCTGGCCGGTCACCTGGACGGTGGCGACCAGCTCCGACGGGAAGCGCACGACGCCGAGGCCCAGCGAATAGTTGTCGTAGATGATCTTCGCGTCCACGGGCCCGTTCGGGGTGAGCCACGTCTTGGCCCGTCCCCCACCGAAATTCGCGTTCACCGTCGCATGCAGGTGGTAGCCGGACACTTCGAACGACGCGGTGTTGGCGGGATTGGCCGCCTTGTGCACGTACTGGACGTGGTAGGGGTCCGCCGCGTTCTCGATGATCATCTGCGCATGCACCTTGACCCTGTTGACCATCCGGGTGTGGGGGTGCAGCGGGTAGTACTCGTCGGTCTCGAGTTCGGGTAACACCGGTGGCTGCCAGTACGGCACGCGGCTGTGACGTTCGTGCCACACGAGGATGAAGCCGTACCACTCGGTGCACGGGTAGCGCTTGATCCGTACGTTCTGTTTGCAGCCGATCTTGCTGTACGGGATCAGCGCGTTGGTGCCCTCACCGGTCCACTGCCAGCCGTGCCACGGGCAGACTATGTTCTCGCCCTCGACGGTGCCGCCGACGCCCATGTTCGCACCCAGGTGCTGACAGTAGGCGTCGAGCACATTGACCCGACCCGATTGCGTCCGGAAGATCACCAGCTCCTCGCCGAAGTAGTGGGCGCGTTTGACCTGACCGTCGGCCAGGTCCGAGGAGAACCCGACGATGAACCATCCGGTCGGGAACCGGTAGGTCGACAGGCTGATTCCGCTGGGCCCGAACTCGCGCTCCGACGGGTCGAGGGTGGGATCGTCGACCGTATCCGTCATCGCAACTCCGTCCGCGCACGCACCAGCCGGGCTCAGCGGCGCTGTCCGTTGCCTATTTTTACTATTTTAGGCATTCTGGGTCAAGGACGGCGAAGGGAACCGCGCATGACAGCGACCACTCCGGTCGACCTGTCCGATCCGGCGTTGTGGCAGAACGGTTTTCCCGACGCGCTGTTCACAGAGCTGCGGCGCGAGCGACCGATCTTCAAACACGAACTCACCGACCGGGTGGCGGCGACGCTGAAGCGCGATTTTTGGATGACGACCAAGGTGCATCACATGCACCGCATCCACCGCGATACCGAATCGTTCACCGCCGCCGAGGGACCGCTGATCCAAGGTGTGGGTGCGGTGGGGGCATTCCCGACGATCATCAACATGGATCCGCCCGAACTACTCAAGCGGCGCCGGGTGATGTCACACGCGTTCACCCCGAAGGCGATCGGGAAGCTCGAACAGGATATCCGCACGCGGGCCGCCGGCCTGATCGACCACTTGCTGGAGCGTGGCGGCGGAGACTGGATCGCCGATGTCGCCGATGCTCTGCCCATGTCGGTGATCGGCGACATCGTGGGCATACCCGAAGAGGACAGACCGGAGATCTTCGAGACCTTCGACCTGATCCTGCAGGCGAATTCGGCCTCGTCGGGACGGGAGGCCGAACAGCAGCATCTCGAGCTGTTCGGCAAGGTCTTCACCTATGCCTCGGAACTGACCGCCGCGAAGCGCCTGCGACCCACCGACGACATCTGGAGCAGCCTGGCCACGGCCGTGGTGACCGACGAGGACGGCGAGCAACTGTCGATTCCGGCCACCGAGCTCGACATTTTCTTCTTCGTGATCGCGTTCGCGGGCAGCGACACCACGAAGAACGCATTGGCCTACGGGCTCCGGGCGTTCGTCGACAATCCCGACCAGATCGAGCGCTACCGCGCGGACCCATCGGTACGCCAGTCCGCGGTCGAAGAGGTGCTGCGATGGTCCACCCCGGTGGCGTTCTGGAGCAGGGTCACCAAGGTCGATGTCGAGATCGACGGCGTCATGATCCCCCGAGGCGAGCGCGTGGTGTCGATGTTGCGGTCGGCCAACCGCGACGAGGACGTCTTCGCCGATCCGTTCGCATTCGACATCGGTCGTGCGGACAATCCGCATGTGGCTTTCGGCGGCGGCGGACCACACCACTGCCTCGGTGCGATGCTGGCCCGGGCGGAGATTCGCGCTGTGCTCGACGAGTTGTTGTGCAGGGCCGAAGACATCACGCTCGGACGGGTCGACGTCACCTATCCGAGCCTCACCAACAACATGACGATCTACCACTCGATGCCGATCTCGCTGCGGGGACGCTGAATTCACAACCCCTTCGGCCGCGACCCGATGACACCCTGGGCCTCGAGCCGCTCCAGGTCGCTTGCGGTCAGACCGCACAGTGTGGTGAGGACCTCGGCGTTGTGCTCACCCAGCGTCGGCGGTGGGCGCTGCAGCCAGGTCTGACTGTCGGCCAGCGGCGTGAACGGTGGGCACGGGTAGAGGTTTTCCCCGGTGCGGGAATGGTGAAGGCGTTCGAAGAACCCGCGGTGCCGCAGTTGAGGGTTCTCGGTGACGAGCGACGGCGACACCACGACCGCGGCGGGCACGCCCGCACGTACCAACTCCTCCACGGCGGCTTCGGCGTCGCGTGCGCCAAGCCAGGTCTCGAGCTCCGCACCTCCGGTGACATCGGCCAGCGCGGCGCCTTCGTCTTCGGTGCGCGCGGCGAGTGCGATCCAGCTGTCGTCGCCTGCGCACCTATAGACATCCTGTACGGCCGCCCCGTACCCCCGGTTGCCCCGTCGTTCCATCACCCGCCCGAACACCTCGTATTCGATTGTCTGAACGGCTGTTACGTTGAGCACCGCTTCGATCATCGGCACCTCGACGAGCTGCCCCTCACCGGTACGGTCGGCGAACTCGAGTGCAGCGAGCGTCGCGAAGGCGGCGTGCGCACCGGCGAGCGGATCACAGGCTCCGCGCGGGGCGATCGGCGGGCCCTCGGGCATCCCAGTGACCCAGGCAAGGCCGGCGATCTGCTCCATCGTCGGAGCGAAACCGACGCGGTCGCGCCAGGGTCCGGTCAATCCGAACGCGGGCATCCGCACCACGACCAGGCGCGGATTGAGTGCGAGCAGTTCCGCTGCGTCGAGGCCGAATTGCTCCATCACGCGCGGCGAGAAGTTCTCCACCACGACGTTCGCCTGGCCGATCAGGCGCCGAACCAACCGAAGCCCCTCCTCGGACTGAAGATCGAGGGTGACCGACCGCTTGTTGGTGTTCATCGCGTGGAAGACCCAGCCGTACTCCCACCAGTCGTCGACGTCCTTGCGCATCCCGCCCGAATAGCGGATACCGTCCGGGCGCTGGATGGATTCGACCTTGATGACGTCCGCGCCGAACGCAGCCAACGAATGGGTGGCAGCCGGACCTGCCCAGAACGCGGTGAAGTCGACGACCCGCACCCCCGCGAGCGGCATGCGCCCGGTCGGCGCCGATTCGGTACGCAGATCCCGTGGTTCCCAGAACGTTTCATCGTCACCGTCCCCGACCGCGGGTGAGGTGGCGACCGGTGCGGGACGCGCGCTCGACATCAGCCACGGGGGCCTTGGCTGGTGGAACCCGGCCGGGTTGTCGATGTAGACCCCACGTTCGCGAAGGTGATCCATCGACGGAATGGTCGCGCCGTTGCCCAACGGCGCCAACGGCAACCGGAACAGCTGCCCCAGTTCGACGATCTCGGCGACCGTGCGTTCCCTCATCCACGGGTCGATGCGTTCGCGGATCCAGTCGCGGTAGTCCCACCGGCCGATCTGGAACTGCAACTGCGCGATCTCCGTCAACTCCGGGCAGTCGACCATCGCGGCGAAGTCCAGCCACTGCTGGCCGGTCACCATGCTGATGCCGACGTAGCCGTCCTTGGCGGGTTCGATGGACGGCACCTCCACCGACCGCCGCACGGGCGGGACTTGTAGGAGCGCCGAATGCAGCCATTCCCCACTCTGCATCAGCGTGATGGCCTCGAGCAGCGACATGTCGAGGTGGCCACCCGCTCCGCCGTCACAAACGCGCCGCCGCAGAGCCAGCGCACCGTAGGCGGCCCACGTTCCACCCATGTACTCCCCCAGGTCTCCGCCGATCGAGATCGGCGGACCTGCCGGATCGCCACGAAATCCGGTGAGCCCCGACGCGGCCTGCAGCGTGAATTCGGTGGCGGGCCGCCGAGACCACGGCCCCGTCCAGCCGAAGTCCGAGATCGAAACGACTATGCATCCGGGCGAGGCCGCCAGCAGCGCTTCGGGGTCGACACCGTCCCGTCGGGCCGTGGCCTCATCCGCGGTCACCACGATGATGTCGGCGCACGACAGCAGATGACTTGAAATGGCTGTGACGCTGCGCTTTCCAGCGTTGAGATAGCAGAACAGCGGCGAGTCGGCGTCGTCATGTATTGGGCTGTCGCTGACCGTGACCCGGCGCAGCGGATCCCCCTCGGGTGGTTCGACCTTGACCACGTCGGCGCCCGCGTCGGCAAGAAGCTTGCCGCAGTACGCCCCGGCGATGCGGTCGCTGACCTCGAGGACCCGCACATCGTGCAGCGGGGTGGCTACCGTGCCACTCACACCGTCGCCCACGCATACCTCCCGGTCCGCCGTCATCTTAGTGACCATCGCCGCATGGCAAGGCAACGCTGCAGGTGGCCGGGCTATCACTGTTAATATTGCTAAGATATGACAACACTGGGAATCGGGCCCGAGGCACGTCGCCGCCTCGGGGCGCGCCGCACAGCGGAGATCGTCGCCGACGAGCTGCGCCGCCAGATCATCGAGGGTGAGCTCAACGACGGTGACCTGCTGCCTCGTCAGGAAGTGCTCGTCGAGCAGTTCAGCGTGAGCCTGGTGTCGTTACGAGAAGCCTTGCGAATTCTCGAGACTGAAGGCCTCGTCTCGGTGCGTCGAGGCAACCGTGGCGGAGCGGTCGTGCACGCGCCCGCCAAAGCCAGCGCCGCCTACATGCTGGGCCTGCTGCTGCAGAGTGACTACGTGCCGCTCGCCGACCTCGGCACGGCGCTACAGGAACTCGATCCGATGTGTGCGGCGCTCGCCGCGCGCAGACCCGACCGCGGTAAGACGCTCATCCCCAAACTCAGGAACCTCAATGCGGCGATGGCCGAACACATCGACGACGGAGCGCGATTCACCGAGATCGGCGGGCAGTTCCACGACGAGATCGCCCGCGGTTGCGGTAACCACACGATGATCGCGGTCGTCGGCAGCCTGGAGACACTATGGACCGGGCACCTGAACTGGTGGGCCGAAGACAGCGCCGCCAAAGGCGAGTACCCGGCGATGAACAAGCGCCGCATCGCGTTGACCGTCCACACCAAGATCGCCGACGCGATCGAGGCGGGCGACGGCGAACGCGCACGAAAGCTGGCCGCGAAGCACGTCGCCGACACTCAGACCTACCTGTTGGCAGGAAATCCCGAACAACGGATCGTCGCACTGTCACCGCAGGCGCTCGCGCAGCGGAAGCGTTAGACAGCTTGAAAGGCAATGCGTGCGAACGGCTTTGATCACCGGCGGTAGCGGTGGAATTGGCAAGGCGTGCGGGCGCAAGCTCGCCGAACTCGGTTACGACGTGGTGTTGACGGCACGGCGGGAGGCGCCGCTACGGGCCGCCGCCGAGGAGATGGGCGCGCGCTACGTCGTCGCCGACGCGAGCCTGCCGTCGGGGTTCGCCCCCGCCGTCGAGGCGGCAGGCACCATCGACCTGCTCGTGCACGCCTCGGGGATCCTCGGTGGAACCTACGCCCGCAAACAGACTTTCGAGCAGTGGCGCGCGACGATATCGGCGAACCTGGACTCCTGCTTCGTGGTGACGTCGGCGGCGCTGCCACGGATGCGGGCCGGCGCCCGGTTCGTGTTCATCTCCTCGTCGGCGGCGCATGAGCCGATGCGCGCCCGCACCGCCTACTCGGCGGCGAAGGCGGGTATGAACGCTTTCGCCGGCGCGCTGGCGCAGGAGGTCGACCGCGACGGAATCAATGTGCACGTCGTCACTCCCGGGCCCGTCGAGACCGAGATGCTTCAGGACGTGCCGTTCGAGATGTACGCGATCCGGACAGCGGATGTGGCCGACGCCGTCGCCTGGCTCGACACCGTCGACCCGGCGGTGGACGTGCCGGAGATCAGGTTGCATGCGATCACGCGCGGACCGTCGGCCCGTCCGCCCGTCGTCCCCCTCGAGGCACAACGCCGCGCCAATACGTGATTTCGGTGGCTCCGCCGCCCTGCGCTTACCTTGACCTAGATTCCCTAAAATAGTAAAGATGGGCGGGTAGAGCGCCAACCCCGCTGCCGGGAGGCAAGGTGACGATCAGCACCCGTTCGGATGACCAGACCGCTCCCGATGTGGCCAGCGATCCCTACGGTTTCTTCGAGCGCATGCGCACGACGGAGCCGGTGTGGCGCGGCACCATCATGGACACCACCGACATCCCGCCGGAGCTCCTGCCACCGGAGGAATGGACGCTGTTCGACTACGACAGCGTGTACAACGCCTTCCGCGACAGCGACGTCTACGGCTCGGAGGTGTACCACCGCACCATCGAGTTGGTGTTCGGTCCGACCATCCTCGGGATGCACGGCAAACAACATCACGACCACCGCAGCCTGGTGGCCAAGGCATTCCGGCAGACCGCGCTGGCCCAGTGGGAACCCGAGGTGATTGTCCCGATCTGCGAGAAGCTGGTCGACGAGTTCATCGGCGACGGCGAGGTCGACCTGGTCAAGGCGGTGACCTTCGAGTTCCCGACCCGCGTCACCGCAGAGCTGTTGGGGCTGCCGCAAGACGATCTGGAGATGTTCCGCCGCCTCTCACTCGAACTGATCTCGATCACCGAAGACATCGAGGCGGGATTGACCGCTTCGGTCGAACTCGGCGCGTACTTCCAGGAGCAGGTGGACCAGCGGCGCCGCCGGATGACCGACGACGTCATCGGCGACTTGGTCGGCGCCGAGATCGACGGCGAACGGCTGACCGACGAGGCGATCATCTCGTTTCTGCGACTATTGCTTCCCGCCGGGCTGGAGACCACCTACCGGTCGTCGGGCAACCTGCTGTATCTGCTGTTGACGCACCCTGACCAACTCGAGGCGGTCCAACGCAACCGCGAGCTGATTGGAGCCGCGTTCGAGGAGGGGTTGCGGTTCGAGACGCCCTTGGTGAGCGTTCCGAGGTCCACGACGCGCGACGTGGAGATCCACGGTGTCCCCATACCGAAGGGCGCACAGGTCAACCTCTGTATCGGATCGGCAAACCGCGACGAAAAGCGTTGGGACAACGCGAATGTATTCGACATCCACCGCCCGCGGCGTGCTCACACTTCGTTCGCCGGTGGACTTCACAGCTGTCTGGGAATGCACCTGGCCCGCGTGGAGACCCGGGTGATGCTGACCAGTTTGTTCGACCGTGCAACGGATTTCGAGTTGCAGGTCGATGACGACACCCGGCTCGCCGGTCTGCCGTTCCGCTCCCCCATCCATCTGCCGGTCACCTTCCGCCCGACACGATGAGGAGCCGCGCGGCGATCCTGCACGACGTCGGCGGTCTATGGTCGGTCGAAGAGTTCGAACTCGACCCGCCGCGCGCGGGTGAGGTGCTCGTCGAGATGGCCGCAGCCGGGTTGTGTCACTCCGACGATCACATCCTCAAGGGCGACATGTCGGTCTCCAACGAGATCGCCCGCCAGTACGGTCTGACGCCGATGTTCCCGATGATCGGGGGCCACGAGGGGTCTGGCAGGGTGCTCGAGATCGGCGAGGGTGTGACCGAATTCGCGGTCGGCGACCACGTCGTGATGTCGTTCGTCGCGGTGTGCGGCCAGTGCCGCTGGTGCGCCTCCGGGCTGGAGTACCTGTGCGACGAGGGCGCCGGGACGATGGTGCCAGGCATGCCGACCGACCAGACCTTTCGCCACCACACCACCGACGGCCGTCCACTCGGCCATCTGTCCAAGGTCGGCGCCTTCGCCGAGCACACCGTGGTGTCGGCGCACTCGCTGGTTAAGATCGACCCGCGCCTGCCGCTCGTCACGAGCGCGCTGCTGTCCTGCGCGGTTCCGACGGGCTACGGTTCGGCGGCCAACCGCGCCAACGTGCGCGGCGGTGACACCGTCGTGGTGATCGGGGCCGGTGGCATCGGAACCGCGGCCATCCAAGGCGCGCGGATCAACGGCGCCGCACAGATCGTGGCCGTCGATCCCGTCGAGTTCAAGCAGAAGGCAGCGCTGCAGTTCGGTGCCACACACAGTGTTTCGACCGTCGCAGAAGCGCTCGATCTGGTCCGCGACCTCACCAACGGGGTCATGGCGGACAGCGTGGTGGCCGCGCCGTCGCTGATCGCGGGCGGGGACGTCGACGCCTACCTGAAGCTGACGCGCAAGGGCGGCACCTGCGTGCTGACCGGGATGACGGCGCAGACAACACGATCGGCGAAGATCGCGCTGCAGGACTTCATCCTGTGGAACAAGAACCTCGTCGGCACTGTCTTCGGTTCCTGCAACCCGCGAGCCGACATCAGCCGGCTGGCCACCCTCTACCAGTCGGGCCTACTTCAGCTCGACGAGATGATCACCCGCCGGTATCGGCTCGACGACATCAACACCGCGTACGACGACCTGCTGGAGGGCGAGATCATCCGAGGCGTCATCGATTTCGCGCTCGACTAGACCGCAGGCAGCCTGGCCGGATCGCGACTAGTACTGGCCCAGTGGGCGACACACGTTGGAGATCGGATTCCAGTACTCGCCCGGTGCGCATGCCAACGGGGCGGTCGCGACCGGACCGCGACACACGTTCGCCACCGGATCCCACCACCCGTTCGGGCAGTCGAGGGGTTGCGCCGCACCGGTTGCCGCGGTTGCGATCGAGAATGCCGCGATCGGGCCGGCAGCTGCGGCGAGGACCATCGCACGAGAAATGATCTTGCTCATGCGACGAGCTTGCCCCAAACGGCGCCGTCGCAAACCGCCGGCTCCGCAGAAAACCGTTTTAACCGGTTGATCGCACGCATCAGGTGCGTGCGATCAACCTGTTAAGTCCCAAAACTGCCCGTCTCAGGGCAATACGACGTCGAGCCGCTCCCAGCCGCGGACCGTCGACGTCGGCGCGAGCCGCGCGGTCTCGGTGTCGATGTCCCACTCCGGCCAGCGGTTGAGCAGCTCGTCGAGCGCGACGCGGCCCTCCAATCGGGCGAGGTTGGCGCCCAGGCAGTAGTGCACCCCTTTGCCGAACGTGATGTGGCTGATGTTGTCCCGATGGATGTCGAAGGTGTCCGGATTGTCGTAGCGGCGCGGGTCCCGGTTGGCCGCGCCGAACATCAGCAGCATCGCGCTGCCGGCCGGCACGGTCCGCCCGTGGGCCTCGAGATCCCTTGTGACCAAACGGGCCACGTTGTGGCCGGTCGGCTCGTACCGCAGCGTCTCGTCGACCACACGCTGTAACAACGACCGGTCCTCTACCACCTCGCGGCGCTGATCGGGGTGCTCGGCGAGCACTTTCGCCAGCCAGCCGATGAGCCGGCCGGTGGTCTCGTTGCCTGCGCCCGCGACCACCTGCGTGTAGTGCAGGACCTCTTTGCGGGTCAACTTGCGCGTCACGCCGTCCTCGTCCTCGAACTCGACGTTGAGGAGAGCGGTCATCAGGTCGTCGGAGGGGTTCTTCGCGCGCCAGTCAACGTATTCGGCGTAGATGCTGCCGTCGGCGATCTTGTCCGCGCGTACCACTTTCATGGGTGAGCCGGGTTTGGTGCGCAGGCTCGCGTCGTTGGCGTCGCGCACCGTCACCTGCTCCGATTCGGGGATGCCGAGCAGCATCCCGATGACGCGCATCGGCATCATCGACGCGAGCTCGGCGATGATGTCGAACCGCTCCGCGCCGACCAACGGATTGAGGCAGTTGACGCAGTACTGGCGGATCTGGTCCTCGAGCTCGGCCATCCGGCGCGGGGTGAACACCCGCGACATCAGGCCGCGCAGCCTCGTGTGAACCGGCGGATCCTCCATCATCATCACGCCTTTGGGCATCTCGAACTCCGACTGGATGAGTTCGAGGATGTCGCCGCGGCTGTTGGAGAACGTCTGCCAGTCGAGCAGCGCCCGCTCGACGTCGTCGTGGCGCGACAACGCCCAGAAGTCGTAGGACTCGTTGTAATAGAGCGGCGCCTCCTCCCGCAGGCGGGCATATGTCGGATACGGGTCGGCGACGATGTCCACCCGGTACGGGTCGTAGTAAACGGCGCTGCCGTGGGCCTTCTCGTCAACAGCGGTCATCGGTTCTCCCCTACTTCAGGAGGCTGCCGGCGTCGACGGGCAGAGTCACACCGGTGATGTAGCGGGCTTCGTCGGAGGCGAGGAACAGCACGGCGTTGCTGATGTCGACCGGCTCCACCCACGGGATCGGAAGGAAATGGAACGACTGGCAGATCGGCGCGAGATCGTCGGGTCCCGGGTTCTCCAGGTCCGGACGAAACAGTCGGTAGGTCGGTTCGTTCATCAAGAGCGGGGTGCAGACATGGGTTGGGTGCACGCTGTTGACCCGGATCGAGTGCGCTCCGAGTTCGACGGCGAAGGTGCGCATCAGCCCGACGACACCATGCTTGGCGGCGATGTAGTGGCCCACCTGCGGGTAGGCCTTGGTGCCGCCGACCGAGCTGGTGAGGATGATCGATCCGCCGCGGCCGCCGGCCAGAAGATGTGGAACCGCCGCTTTGACGGTCTTCCACACGCCGCCGAGGTTGACGTCGATCGTCTCGTCGAAGCGGTCCTCGGACATCTTGTGCAGCTTCACGCCGGTGGTGCCGATGCCGGCGTTGGCCACGACGATGTCGAGGCCACCAAGCTGTTCCACGCCGTTGTCGACGGCGGACTTCAGCGCGTCGAAGTCGCGGACGTCGACCTCGGCCGTGACGATGCGGCGGTCGAGGTTTTTGACCATGTCGGCGGTCTCGGCGAGGTCCTCGGGAGTGGCCGCCGGTGCAGTCGAGTCCTCGAAACCGCGGCAGATGTCGACCGCGATGACGTCGGCGCCCTCCTGTGCCAACCGCACCGCGTGGCTGCGTCCCTGACCGCGTGCCGCACCGGTGACGAACGCGACCTTGCCTGCTACCCGACCCGCCATCGCCGCAGCTCCCCTCACTTGTTGGGCGATCGCCCAACATCTAGGCTGGCGCCATGTCTAGCAGCCCCGTCGGCGAGCGGTCAAGGGGTGGACGCGAGTCTTCCGCTCGCTCGGCCCTGATCGAGGCGACCGCCCAGGTCATGCTCGAAGAGGGCTACGCCGCAGCCACGTCCCGGAGGGTGGCGGCCCGGGCCGGGGTGAAGCCCGCGTTGGTGCACTACTACTTCCCGAGCATGGACGATTTGTTCCTTGCCGTGCTGCGCGAAGGCGCCGAGGCCAACCTGTCCCGTCAGCGTGAAGCCGCCGATGCCGACGAACCCCTGCACGCGCTGTGGCGCCTGAACAGCACCCACGGGGCGCGGCTCTTCATGGAGTTCATGGCCCTGGCCAATCACCGCAAGGACATCCGCAGTGAGATCGCGGCCTACGCCGAGCGGTTCGGGGGCGTCGAAGAGCGCGTGGTGGCCGCGGCGATGAAGGCCCACGGCGCCGACGTAGAGGCGTTCCCGCCCGTGGTCATGTCTATGATCGTCACCAGCTTGGCCCGCATCGTCCTTCTCGAACGGGGGCTCGGTATAACCCGAGGTCATGCCGAGGCGGAAGCGTTCATCGAGCGCTACCTGGACCGCTTCGAAATCAAGTCGTCGTGACCTGGCCCACACCGTTGACGCGCGGGTGACCAGCAGCACTCTGACTTGAGTTAACCTAGGGCTCAATGAGAACTTATACGGGCTAAGTTACGCACAGACGCATGCACAGCGACGAATACGACTTGAGGGCGGATATGGGTTGCATCGGGCGGACGCAGTAATGCTTCGGAAGGCGAGAAAGGTCTGGCTGCCCATCGTCATCATCGTTGTGGTGACCATCGCGGGTTTCACGGTCAGCCGCATCCGGACCTTCTTCGGCGCCGAAGGCGTCATCGTCACCCCCCGGGTGTTCGCTGACGACCCCGAACCGTTCGACCCGAAGGTCATCAAATACGAGATCTTCGGTACGGGCTCGTATGCGGACATCAACTATCTGGACCTCGACGCCAGGCCGCAACGCATCGACGGCGCGTCGTTGCCCTGGTCACTGACACTTCAGACCACGGCGCCGTCGGCCGCGCCCAACATCGTCGCGCAGGGAGACGGCCAGACCATCACCTGCCGAATCACCGTCGATGACGAGATCAAGGACGAAAGAACCTCCACTGGCGTGAACGCCCAAACCTTCTGCTTTGTGAAATCCGCATGACCTCACCGACGAACGAGGCGCCGACGGACGCCTTCCCTCCCGTCCGCCGGGCCAAGCGGCCCTTCATCCCGCGGACGATCCGCACCTTCGCGGTCCCGATCATCCTGGGCTGGATCGCGGTCATCGCGGTACTCAATGTGACTGTGCCGCAGCTGGAAACAGTCGGCCAGGAGCGCGCGGTCTCGATGAGCCCGGACTTCGCGCCGTCGATGATCGCGATGAAGCGCGTCGGCCACGTCTTCCAGGAGTACGACTCCGACAGCTCGGCGATGATCGTGATCGAGGGCGAGCAGCCGCTCGGCGAGGACACCCGCGCCTTCTACGGCGAGATGGTCGCCAAGCTCGAAGCCGACAAGAAGCACGTCCAAAGCGTCCAGGACTTCTGGAGCGATCCGCTCACCGCCTCCGGCGCGCAGAGCAGCGACGGAAAAGCCGCCTACGTGCAGGTGTACCTGTCCGGTAACCAGGGCGAAGCGCTGGCCAACGAATCGGTCGAGGCGGTCCAGGCCCTGGTCGAGGGCATGCAGCCGCCGCCGGGCGTGAAGGTGTTCGTGACCGGCCCCGCCGCTCTTGCAGCCGACCAACACATCGCCAGCGACCGCAGCATGCGGGTCATCGAGGCCCTCACGTTCACGGTCATCATCACGATGCTGCTGCTGGTGTACCGGTCGATCATCACCGTGATCCTGACGCTGGTGATGGTCGTTCTGCAGTTGGCCGCCGCCCGCGGCATGGTGGCGTTCCTCGGCTACCACGAGATCATCGGGCTGTCCCCGTTCGCGACCAACTTGTTGGTGACGTTGGCGATCGCCGCGGGAACCGACTACGCGATCTTCCTGACCGGTCGCTACCAGGAGGCGCGCGGACTCGGAGAAGACCGAGAGACCGCGTACTACACGATGTTCCACGGCACGGCGCACGTGGTGCTGGGGTCCGGTCTGACGATCGCGGGCGCGCTGTTCTGCCTGAGCTTCACGCGGCTGCCGTACTTCCAGACGATGGGTGTGCCGCTGGCCGTCGGCATGGTGACCTCGGTGATTGCGTCGCTGACGTTGGGGCCGGCGATCATCAGCGTCGCGAGCCGGTTCGGCAAGGTGCTCGAACCCAAACGGGCGATGCGGGTGCGCGGCTGGCGCAAGGTCGGCGCCGCCGTCGTGCGGTGGCCCGGACCGATCCTGGTCGCGACGGTGGCCCTGTCGCTGGTCGGCCTCCTCGCGCTGCCGGGTTACCGGACCAATTACAACGACCGCAATTATCTGCCTGCCGACCTGCCGGCCAACCAGGGATACGCGGCCGCCGACCGGCACTTCTCGCCGGCCCGAATGAATCCCGAGCTGCTGATGATCGAGAGCGATCACGACCTTCGCAACTCCGCCGACTTCCTGGTCATCGACAAGATCGCCAAGCAGATCTTCCGCGTGCCCGGAATCTCGCGCGTGCAGGCCATCACCCGGCCCGACGGGAAACCCATCGAGCACACGTCGATTCCGTTCCAGATCAGCATGCAGGGCACCACCCAGCAGATGAACCAGAAGTACCTGCAGGACCGGATGGCCGACATGCTGGTGCAGGCCGACGAGATGTCCAAGACCATCGCGAACATGGAGCGGATGTCCAAGCTCACCGAGGAGATGGCCGCGACCACGCACAGCATGGTCACGAAGATGAAGGACATGACGGTCGACGTGGCCGAGCTGCGCGACAACATCGCCAACTTCGACGACTTCTTCCGGCCGATCCGCAACTACTTCTACTGGGAACCGCACTGCTTCAACATCCCGATCTGTTGGGCGTTCCGGTCGGTCTTCGACACCCTCGACGGGATCAACACGATGACCGACGACATCCAGGACCTGCTGCCCGATATGGAGCGGCTGGACCAGTTGATGCCGCAGATGGTCACGCTGATGCCGCCGATGATTGAAACGATGAAGACGATGCGGACGATGATGCTGACGATGTACTCGTCGCAAAAGGGTCTGCAGGACCAGATGGCAGCCATGCAGGAGAACTCGACTGCCATGGGTGATGCCTTCGACGCGTCGATGAACGACGACTCCTTCTACCTTCCGCCGGAGGTCTTCGACAACGAAGAGTTCAAGAAGGGCATGGAGAACTTCATCTCTCCGGACGGCAAGTCGGTGCGCTTCATCATCGCCCACGACGGTGACCCGATGACCCCTGAGGGCATCGCGCGCATCGACGCGATCAAACAGGCCGCCAAGGAAGCCATCAAGGGCACGCCGCTGGAAGGCTCCACGATCTATCTGGCCGGCACCGCCGCGGTTTACAAGGACATGTCCGACGGCAACAGCTTCGACCTGATGATCGCGGCCATTCTCGCGCTCGCCCTGATCTTCACGATCATGCTCCTGCTGACCCGCGCCGTCGTTGCGGCCGCGGTAATCGTTGGCACAGTGGTGATCTCGCTCGGCGCGTCTTTCGGGTTGTCGATCCTGATCTGGCAGCACATCCTGGGCATCGAGTTGCACTGGATGGTCATGGCGATGGCGATCATCATCCTGTTGGCGGTCGGCGCGGACTACAACCTGCTGCTGGTGTCGCGGATGAAAGAAGAGCTGCACGCCGGCATCAGGACCGGGATCATCCGGGCGATGGGCGGCAGCGGTTCGGTCGTGACATCGGCGGGTCTGGTGTTCGCGTTCACGATGATGTCGATGGCTGTCAGCGAATTGACAGTGATCGGACAAGTCGGAACGACCATCGGACTTGGCCTGTTGTTCGATACTCTTGTCATCCGGGCATTCATGACGCCGTCCATCGCGGCGCTCATGGGTAAGTGGTTTTGGTGGCCACAGCGGGTGCGAGAACGTCCAGTGCCTGTACCGTGGCCGAAACCGAGGGAACTGACGCCGTCAGGGGGGGAAGGAGCACAGTCATGAAACGACTGATCAGTGGGGTTGTTGCCGCAGCGGCGGCGCTGGTGCTGGCCGCACCCGCCCAAGCGCAGGACATCGACACCGACTTCACCAACGAGCTGCACACGTACGGCATTTACGGGCAGAAGGACTACAACGCCTGGATCGGCAAGATCACCTGCAAGCGGATACGCAAGGGTGTCGACCGGGATGCCTTCGCCTCGGCACAGTTCGTCCAGAACCAGCTGGCAAGGAGTCAGAACAGTACCGACCAGTCGTGGAAGTTCCTGGCCGGAGCGCTGCGCTTCTACTGCCCCGACCGCCTTCCGATCTTGGACCAGGCCCGTGACCACCGCTGAAAATAGGAGCCGCAACGTGTTTCGTAAAGCCACCATCGCACTGGCATCCTTCGGTTGCGCGGCGATGCTCTTCCCGGCCACCGCAGCCGCCGACGCCACCGACGACTACCCGATTCCAAATCGGATCATGCGGACCACCTGCACGGTCGACCAGTACATGGCCGCCGTTCGCGACCAGGATCCGTTCTACTTCGAGCGTTACATGATCGACTACCGAAACCGGCCCGCCGACGTGCAGAAGGGCGCCCGCGACCGGATCTACTGGTTCTTCTCGCTGGACTACGCCGGTCGCCGACAGTACTCGGAGAACACCGCAACCAACGTCTTCTACGAGACCATGGCGCAACGCTGGGCCAACTGGGCCAAGCTGTTCTTCAACAACAAGGGTGTCGTCGCGCACGCGACCGACGTGTGCATGAACTACCCGCCGAGCCAGCCTGAGATCTGGAACTGGACCACGACGCCGTAGCCCAGGTCAGGGCAGCCCGCCGAACAGCGGGCTCAACGCCGCCTGGATCGGATCCGCGGGTGGCGGGAACGCCGCCGGCGCCGTAGCAGGTTGCGGCGCCGGGCTGAGCGCTGCCGGAACCGGCTGCGCCACAACGACTGTCGCGGTCGGTTCCTGATGTAGGTCGGCCACCGGTGCCACCGTTTCGGTGGCCGGTTGCGCGGTGACCTCCGGAGCGACGGCGCTGTCGGTGGCGACGTCGGATACCGCTTCGGGTGACGCGACCGCGGCCGGTGCCGGTACCGGTCGCGGAATCACCGCCTTCACCACGATCGGGACGACGGGCGCCGACGGCACGGCATGGACGCTGATCGACGGGCCGGCGTCCGACACCGCGGCCGCCGGGGTCATCGGCGCGGTCTCGGCCGACGGGTCCACCCTGGCGTCCGGCGAATCCCAGCCGGCGAGTTCCGGACCGAAGACGAACAGCGCGATCACGCCCACCGCGAGGACCAGCGCGGCCCGGCCGTGCGAACTCAACCGGCGCCGGGAGCGCAGCCGCGTCGACTTCCCTACCGGTGTGGACGGCGCGGCAGCACGGAGTACCGGTCTGGACAGCGCGGCACCGCGCGCCAGCGCGACCTGGACGTCGTCGAATTCATCGGAGGACTCGAGCGTGCCGGCCCACGTTCGAGCGGCGTCCGTCATCCGTACCGTCGCCACCTTCGCAAACCCCATGTCGGACAGCGATTTCCGGAGCAGTTCGGCCTTCGCGCCGACATCGGCGCTCCACGTCATGCAGACCGTGTCAATCCGATGGCCGGTGGCGGACGCGATCGCCCGCGCGCCCCGCACCGCTGCTTCGTGGGCGGCGATGTCGCCGTCGGTGGCGAGGTCGGCGACGACGGTGAAGTGGTCGTGATCCACCGTCTTCGCGTCGGCGCCCTCGCCTTCGATCAGGACCCAGGCGATACCGGTCGATGTCATCGACAGCCCGAGCACCGTGTCCATGTCGCCTCGCCTTCCCGGCCGGATTCCGCCGCACCCGCACTGCGCAGTCAAGATCGGCGAAGCGAGCATAAGTTGCTTCGCCGTGCTCGGCATCTTGAAAGCTGTGCGGGCGCCTAGCGACCCGTCATCGGTGCGTTTGCCCGTCGTCCGCTCCGTTGACGTCTCGTTAACGGCGTCCGGAGTGATGTCACGTCTTGGTTCCGCGCGGCGAAATACCCGTATGAGCACATTCGCCGGTCGCGCCGCCCTCCTGCCCGTCGCGATCACACTGTCCGCACTGATCGGTGTCCCCGCTGCCCAGGCGGCCCCGTGCCCGGAGGTCGAGATCGTCTTCGCGCGCGGGACCACCGAGCCGCCGGGAGTGGGCGGAATCGGACAGGCCTTCGTCGACTCGGTTCGGTCGCGGTTGGGTGACCGGACCGTGGGTGTCTACGCCGTCGACTATCCCGCCAGTCGCGACTTTGCGGTGAGCACCCGTGCAGGCGCCGAGGACACCCGTGCCCACGTGCAATCGATGGCCGCGGGTTGCCCCGCCACCCGCATGGTGCTCGGTGGCTACTCTCAGGGTGCCGCGGTGATGGATGTCGCCACCGCCGAGATGGCGCCGACGGTTGTTCCGCACGTCGCCGCGGTCGCCCTGTTCGGCGGTCCGCGCAGCAGCTTTGCCGATCGGCTGTCGCCCGGGCCGCTGCCGTCGGTGGGGCCCGACTACGCGGCCAAGACAATCGACCTGTGTGTCCCGAACGACCCGATCTGCTTTGAGGGCGGACGCGACATGGGCGCACACGTCGCCTATGTCCAGGCCGGATTGGTTAACCAAGCTGCAGAGTTCGCTGCAGGGCGGATCTGACTACCGTTTCAAGGCCCACATCTGGTAGGAACTAAGGCGGTCCTAACACCCCTAGGGAGGAGCTCCGCCGAGGTGAATTCCTGGTGAGCGCTCCCACCGCGCCTTCAACCGAACACGCCGCGCATTCCGAACGGTCTGCGCTGGCCAAGTGGATCCGGCGGCTTGCCCTACCCATCATCGTCGGGTGGATCGCGCTGATCGCGTTGCTCAACGTGACCGTGCCGCAGCTCGAGGTCGTCGGCCAGATGCGTTCGGTGTCGATGAGCCCGTCGGAGGCTCCGTCGGTGATCGCGATGCAGCGCGTGGGCCAGATCTTCGAAGAGTTCAAATCCGACAGCTCGGCGATGATCGTCCTCGAGGGCGAGCAGCCGTTGGGCGACGACGCACGCCGCTACTACGACGAACTCGTCGACAGGCTCGAAGCCGACGACAAGCACGTAGAGCACGTCCAGGACTTCTGGGGCGACCCGCTGACAGAGGCCGCGGCCGTGAGCGCCGACGGCAAGGCCGTCTACGTCCAGGCCTATCTGGCGGGCAACATGGGCGAGGCGCTGTCCAACGAGTCCGTGGAAGCCGTCAAGAGCATCGTCGACAGCATCCCGCCTCCACCGGGGGTGAAGGTCTTCGTCACGGGCGGGTCCGCCCTGGTCGCCGACCAGCAGATCGCCAGCGACCGCAGCATCCGCATCATCGAGTACGCCACGTTCGCCGTGATCATCACGATGCTGTTGCTGGTCTACCGGTCGATCGGCACCATGCTCATCACACTGGTGATGGTCTTCCTGGCGCTGGCGGCCACGCGTGGTGTGGTGGCCTTCCTCGGGTATCACGACCTGATCGGGCTGTCGACGTTCGCGACGAACCTACTTGTGACGCTCGCGATCGCGGCGTCCACCGACTACGCGATCTTCCTCATCGGGCGCTACCAGGAAGCCCGCACGCTGGGTCAGGACCGGGAGTCGGCGTTCCACACGATGTTCCGCGGCACTGCCCATGTGGTGTTGGGCTCGGGTATGACGATCGCCGGCGCCACCTTCTGCCTGTCGTTCACCCGGCTGCCGTACTTCCAGTCACTGGGGGTGCCGCTGGCGGTGGGTATGACGACGGCGGTGTTCGTCGCGCTGACGCTCGGCCCGGCGATCATCACGATCGCGACCCGTTTCGGCCTGCTGGAACCCAAGCGCGCCATGCGCATCCGTGGTTGGCGCAAGATCGGCGCCGCGATCGTGCGATGGCCCGGGCCCGTGTTGCTCGCGACCGTCGCATTGTCACTGGTCGGATTGTTGACGCTGCCCGGGTACCAGCCCAACTACAACGACCGTCTGTATCTGCCCGCCGATCTGCCGGCGAACCAGGGCTTCGCGGCCGCCGAACGGCACTTCTCCCCCGCGACCATGAATCCCGAGTTGCTACTCATCGAGACCGATCACGACCTGCGCAACTCGGCCGATTTCCTGGTGATCGACAAGATCGCCAAGGCGGTCTTCCGGGTGCCGGGCATCTCACGGGTCCAGACCATCACCCGCCCCAACGGCAAGCCGATCGAATTCAGCACGATCCCAGCGCAAATGAGCCTCGGCGGGGTCGGCCAGGACCTGAACCGCAAGTACACCCAGGACCGCATGGCCGACATGCTGGTGCAGGCCGACGAGATGCAGAAGAACATCGACACCATGACGCGGATGATGGCGTTGATGGGTGAGATGAACGCGACCACGCACAGCATGGTGCAGAAGACCAAGACCATGGCCGCCGACACGGCCGAATTGCGGGATCACATCGCTGATCTCGACGACTTCATGCGTCCGATCCGCAACTACTTCTACTGGGAACCGCACTGTTTCAACATCCCGGTCTGCTGGACGGTACGGTCGATCTTCGACACCATCGACGGCACGAACAAGCTGACCGACAATGTCCAGGACTTGATACCGGACCTGGAGCGACTCGATGCGCTGATGCCGCAGCTGTTGGCGCTGATGCCCGAGCAGATCGAGTCGATGCGCACCATGCGGACCATGATGCTGACGATGCACGCTTCTCAAGGAGGCATGCAGGATCAGCAGGCCGCCATGAGCGAGAACCAGTCGGCGATGGGCGATGCCTTCAACGACTCGTGGAACGACGACACGTTCTACCTGCCGCCTGAGATCTTCGACAACGAGGAATTCAGGCGCGGCATGGAGAACTTCATCTCGCCCAACGGTCGTGCCGTGCGAATGATCGTCCAGCACGAGGGCGATCCCCTCAGCGCCGACGGTATCGAACGCATCGACGCGATCAAGCAGGCCGCGAAAGAGGCCATCAAGGGCACGCCGTTCGAAGGGGCCAAGATCTACGTCGGCGGTACTGCCGCGGCGTTCAAGGACATGCAAGAGGGCAACAATTACGACCTGATGATCGCGGGCATCCTCGCGCTGGCGCTGATTTTCACCATCATGTTGATCATCACGCGCAGCGTCATCGCCGCCGCGGTGATCGTGGGCACCGTCGTGTTGTCGCTCGGGGCGTCCTTCGGTCTGTCGATTTTGGTGTGGCAGCACATTCTGGGCATCGAATTGCAGTTCATGGTCATGGCCATGGCGGTGATCATCCTGTTGGCGGTGGGCGCCGACTACAACCTGCTCCTGGTCGCCCGGTTGAAGGAGGAACTGCCCGCAGGCGTCAATACCGCGATCATCCGGGCCATGGGTGGCAGCGGATCGGTGGTGACCGCGGCAGGCCTGGTGTTCGCGTTCACGATGATGTCGATGGTGGTCAGCGAGTTGACCGTGGTGGCGCAGATGGGCACCACTATCGGCATGGGTCTGCTCTTCGACACATTGGTGATCCGCGCGTTCATGACGCCGTCGATCGCCGCGCTGCTCGGCCGGTGGTTCTGGTGGCCGCAGCGGGTGAGGGCCAAGCCTAGGCCCGTGCCATGGCCCGCGCCGAAACAGCCGACGCCGTAGAGCAACCCAGCATCGTCCAGCCGAAGGTTCCGGTCAGCCCGTTCTTGGCCAGCAGCACCATCGCCACGCCCGCGAGCACGATCAGCACACCGGCCGCGACTGACCGTGCCCCGGTGGCGCCCACTGGTGCGTCCCACCACGGCAGGCGGCGATGCTCGAGCGGGGAGAGCAGTCGGAACAGGGCGAACATGACGACAGCGAACACGGCGGCGCGAAGTGCGAGCAGTGCCCAAAAGTGCGGTGCGTCAACGTCATACGCATCGAGGCCGATCGCGTGCAGTGAGAATGCGGCGATGGCGATCGCCACGATGTGCCAGAGGTACAGCGTCATCGCTCCCCCGTTGCCGACCGCGACGACGTACCAGACCCGCGGGCGCTGAGCCCATCGCTGGATCGCCCGTGCACAGGCGATGAACGCGGCGGACACCCAGGTGCAGTGCAACGCGAGAAGCAGGGTGGGCGGCGAGACGTTCGACAGGTGCTCGGTTCCGGTGACGACGAGCGACACCTCGTAGGGCCCGACCATCGCCAGCACTGTCTGCGCGACGAGCGCACCGGCCCCCACCGCGAGCGCGACGCGCTGGCTGATCAACCGTCGCGCGTACCCGACGCCCAGCGCGATCGGGATGAGCCAGACGATGACGAAGTTCGCGACCCCGGCCATCGGAGCACCGACCGAGAGTCGGATGGTGTCGACGGCGGTGGCCGCGGCCAGCAGACCCGCCACCAAGACCGCGAGCTGGCGGCCCGTCGACAACCGGGTCAGAGCGGGGACGAAGGCGAGCACTACCAGGTACACGCCCAGGAACCACAGCAGCGCGACGGACTCGCGACCGAGGTCTGCGGCGGAATCCGGGCCGAGGGTGAGTCGCACGGCGAGCAGTCCGACCGTCCAGGCCGCGAGATACCAGAAGACAGGGCGGCACAAGCGCTGCGCGCGCGCGACCAGCCAGGTGCCCCACGACTTGCCTGCATGCCAGCCGTATGCCCCCGCTGCGCCTCCGGCGAGGAAGAACAGGGGCATGACCTGCACGATCCACGTCACCGGCATGAGTGCGGGAATCTCCCCGAGGATGTTGCCGATTCGGACGCCGCCGGAGTTGATGGTTGCCAGCAGCAGCGCGCAGTGGCCGAACATGACCACGATGAGCGCGGCCAGGCGGGCGACGTCGACGGCGCGGTCGCGGGTCGGCGGGGTGTCGGCGGCCAGTTCGTCGGCGCCGGACAGGGGTTTCGTGAGCGACATGCGTTCAGAATGCCCCGCGGGCCGCGGCACTGCTTGAGTAGTACTACGTGTGGTCCGTTCCGAGCAACGCGCAGTACGCACGTTCACGATCCGTGAGTGCTGGCGAGGTGATCGCGCCAAAAGCGGCGGCATCGCGGGCGATCCGAGCCGGCGCGTCTTCCCGCGCGTCGGGGCCCTCGAGGCGAAAGCAGCTCGGCGCGAGAGGCCCGAACAGCAAGGCGCGGCGAAGTTCGCGCCAGTTCTCCACCGCCGGTTCCACCCCCGCTGCCCGGGCGAACGCCAACGCCGCCAGGTTCATCCGCGTTTTCTGTGGCAGGCCTCGGCGCGAGCGGTACGCCTCGATCGCACGGCATTGGTCAGCGGCGCTCGGAGCCGGGATGGTCCCGCCCCAGGTGTAGGCGATCCAGCGGGCCTGCAACTCCAGCGGCACGAAGTATCCGCCGGACTGATCCCACATCCCCATGAACGCCAAGCCGGGGAGGTCGGGATGGAAGGTATGGCGATCGGTGTCGAGATGAACGTCGTCCGCATCGAGGACTGTTTGGATCTCGTTGTGCAAGAAGGGCATCGAGAGTTGGAATCCGGTGCCGAGCAGGATGCCTTCGAACTGCTCGGCATGCCCGTCGGCGAAGGTCACGGTCGTACCGGCCACCGATGTCATCCACGGGCGCACCTCGATCCGGCCCTCGCCCACCAGCGGCAGGTAATGCTGGCTCAGCGTGACGCCGGCGGCGAACAGCGAGGGATCGGGTGCCGGGGCGCCGTACTGCTGTGGCATTCCTCCGGCTTCGACGACGATCTCCTTGAGTTGACGGTCGCTCTCGGCGGAAGGCAGTTTCTCGTCGGCCAGCGCCAGGTACCGGGTGAAGATCCGGTGGTCGGACGGAACACCCGCGGCGAATTTCGGTAGTACGTAGCGCTGACGGCGCTGGGTGACCACAGCGCGTGCGCCCCGCTGGGCCAGTTCGGCGGCGATCTCCAACGCGCTGACAGCACATCCGGCCACCAGGACACGCTTGTCGCAGTAGGGCGTGGCATCCCGATAGTCGAATGTTGGTACGGCACCGAGGGAGCGGGTAAAGCCGTGCAACCCATCGACAGCTGGGACAACGGGCGACTGAAACCGCCCGGTGGCCACGACGACGCACTTGTAGCTTTCTTCTTCGCCCGGGATGCCGACCAGCCAGCGACCGTCGTCGTGCCGGACGCTGGTCACCGGAGTCAGGAACCGGATTCGTCGTGACAGATCGAACGTCTCGGCATAGCGCGGAGGTAACGAAGGATCTCGAGCGCGGACGGGAAGACGGGGCCTTGGCCGGGGTCGAGGTCGCTGAACGCGGTGAGGATGCGGCTTGTGTTGGTGTGCATGGCCGGCCACACCCCGCTGCGGCCCCGCTCCCCGGTCCACTGCCCACCCAGGGTGGCGCCGCGCTCATAGATCGTCGGCTCGAATCCCTGGGCGATCAGCCAGCGCGCGGCGACGAGCCCGCCGGGGCCCGCACCGATGACCGCAACGTCACCGGCCACTGCGCGTTCCAGGGCGCAGCGCGCCGCCACACTTCGGCATGCGGCGAATGTACTGCGGATGTGTGCCCGTCCATGCCGATCGCGCATTGAATCGGCCCGCCACCGTGAGGTGACGGGCCGATTATTGAGCGGGGTTCAGGGCAGCCGGGTGAGCACCGGGAGCTTGCCGGCTGGCAGCGCCGGGCGCACGCTGGCCGGGTTGCGCTGCGGCGCGGTGGTGATGACGATCTTGCCGCCGCGGCAGGAGACGAGCTTGCCGTCGACGAAGACGTCCTGTCCGTCGTCGATCGGAATGGGGTAGCCGTCGGCGTCGGTGTAGGTGCATCCACCACTGCCGGGGGTGGGCTCGTTGTCGACAGCGTGGGCCGTCGCCGGCGCGAAGACGAAGACGGCGAGGGCGCCGATGAGGGTGGCGGCGTACTGGATACGGGTCGGGCGGCGGGTGATGGTGGTCATGTCGTGATCCTCTCGGGGGCGGTGCGGAGTGGGGGTGGTGAAAGAAATGATTGCGAGTCGACCAGGGGCCGCGTAATCGCCGCGAGGCCAGGATCCGTTCAAGTGAGGGGAGGGTTTTCTATCTCTGTGGTAAGGCCGGCGGTCAGCACCTGCTTACGATTGAGACAATCTGGCGGACAATGCCTGTCGTAAGTTGCGTGGCAGCGAATTCAGGTGGGTATACGAGGCCAAAATGTCCACCTGCGAAAGGCGACAACGATGGCAGAGCCCGAGTCCGGCCAGTGGAACGTCGCGGCCAAGGAGAACAGGGTCTACCTCGAACGGGCCAACGACGATGGCGAGTTGTTGTTCGGTGACTCTCTCGAGCCGCATGAAGCGCGCCAGCTGGCACGGGCGCTGACGAAATTCGCAGACAAGCTCGACGACTCCCCCCGATCCAGCGATGAAGACGACTCCGACGAGAAGTCCGACGACGAATCGGAGGACGACGACGATGACGATGACGACGAGTCCGACGGCTCGGATGATGGCGACGACGACTCGGACAAATCCGACGACGAAAAATCCGACTGAGCCCGCCCCGGCTATCGAATCCCATTCTCTGACAACGGCTGCGGCACGCACCGCAGCCTGAGTCCCCGCGCGGGGTCAACCCTCGGCTGCGTCTCGCCCCGTGCGCGACGCACCAATCGTTATCAGAAGCAGCGTCCATCGTTACGGAAAACACCGCACGCCCTCTTCACGCCGACGGCCAAGCTGCTGCACCATATCTTCACGGGCTGCGATGCTGGGGGCATCGCTCGCGCGCAGATCGGTTGGAGACGGCTGCGATGGGGAGGAACACATGCGCCAACCAGCGGCGGCACTCGGTGCCGCGATTGTCTGTCTTCTGGTCGCCGGGTGTGCCAGCTCGGTCGGCAACGCGGTGGCGCCGACGCCCACCCAGACGTTGATCCCGCGTCCCCTGGTGGAGCGCGAGCTGGATGAACTGCTGCTGAATCCCGCTGAGTTGAACGTCGCGATGGGCTCGCAGACCCTGGAGGTCACGAGCGCCCAGAGCACCATGTCGGACAATAGCGCCACGATGGAACCGCGGGCATGCCTCGGCATCGACGGTGCGGCGGAGGCGCCGGTCTACGCCGACAGCGGGTACCAAGCCGAGCGGGATCAGAGCCTCAACGATGGCGACAAGTTCGCCCACTATGTGAAGCAGGCCGTCGTGCTGTACCCGCTCGTGAAGAAGGCCCGGGCCTTCTTCGATGCATCGGTGCAGCAGTGGCCGGTCTGCCACGAATACACCCACACGCAGAGCGGGACGAAGTGGACCGTGGGGCCGATCAGTAACAACGACGACGTGCTGAGTACCGTCGCGACTCTCCAGGAAGCTGCTGCGCCGGGGTGGGCCTGCGGACACGCAGTCACACTGGAGAACAACGTCATCATCGACGTGAACACCTGCAGCGCTAACCCGGGTGATTCAGCCGCACGGATCGCGAGACAGATCGCGGAGAAGGTGGCGAATCGCTGGTGAGAGCGGCTGGTCGAAGGCCGGCAGCAAAGATGTCAAGCAGTTGAAAGATTGCTATGCGACTTGGCGGTGACGCCCCGTGGGCCGGTCAATTCTCATTGTTAGTACGCCGCTTATGGCACCTAAAAACGATCGATCTTCTTGCTGAAGCAATTGTTTTCTTGATCTCGGAAGCAATTTAAAGGGGTCAGGCGCTCAAAGCTGCCGTGTTCAACCCCTGTGGGGGAGGTTGAGCGCAGTCCGTCGCTTAGTAACGGGAGGGCTACCACGATCAGGCTGTATACCGTCTACGGGGTTTACCTCGAGAACTGGTCCGCTTGGTATGCGGGTAGCTGGCGGATGAACACGCGCCTCACAAGTAATGTTTATTCCCACCATCAACGTTGCTCGAATGCCCCTAGGAGCAAATTTTTTACAAAAGCGACAGTTTGATTTATCTTTCGGTTACATTGAGCACGTCCGTTGGAAGGCTTTAATGAATCGATCGTCAACGGGCCATTGTTGGGGGCATGGGGGTCTGCATGTGCTGCAAACACCCGTCGCTCGATTTCTCGAGGCCGTCAGGCCAGCTTTTTACTCACCACACCACATCGCACTCCTGGGGGATTCATCATGGGTAATGCAACATACATCGGCCGCGTAGGGGCGTTAGCTGTCGCGCTCGGGATCGGGGTCGGACTCTTCGCGACGCCGGTAGAGGCGTTCGCCAAACCGGACACAGGCTCGAGCGCCGCAAGCGATTCGTCCTCGGCGAAGACGAACAAGACGGACAAAGCGGATAAGAGCACCAAAGTCTCGAACGATTCATCAGCGGCAAAGGCCCCCATGGCGGCCAAGGCACCAAAACCGCCGAAGGACGTATACGTCTCCAAGAACGGTGTGGTCAAGAAAGACGGCGGCGGCACAGCGTATGCCGAAACCCCAATCGGCAGCACTAAAACCAAGGCGAGGGCCACCGGCGCAGGCGCCGAAGCAATAGTGACCAGCGGGAACGACAGCAGTGCCACCGCTAAAGGCACCAATGCCAAAGCGACTGCGGGCGGTGGAGTCAAGAACAAAGCCAAGGCTCAGGGTGATGGCAGCATTGCCGCCGCCGGCGATGACGATAGCGGTATCGGTGGCAACAACAACAACAACAACACAGCCCGGGCGACCGGCGATGGCAGTAAGGCTTACGCGGGCAGCGGCGGCGACGGCAACAACAACAATAGGGCCACAGTCGACGGCGACAACAGCAGCGCCTATGCGGGCGCCAACGGCAATGGCAACAACAACAACGTTGCCACCGTCGCCGGCGAAACCGAAACGGGTACTCCCGGTGATAACAGCGTGGCCAGCGCGGGTTCCTTCGGCGATGACAACGCCGACAACCGTGCCAGCGCTATCGGTCAGGATGCCACTGCCCTCGCCGGCGGCGGCCAGAACATCGGGGCAGGGGGCAACGAGAACTCCGGCAACACCGCCACCGCCACCAACACCGGCAGCGATAGCCAAGTAACCGCCGCCGCTGGCGTTATCGGCGAAGGCAACAACGACAACACCGCAACCGCCACCAACAGTGGAAGCATGGCCACCCTGCAGGTTATCGCCGGCGCTTTCGGCTTGAACAGCTCCGGCAACACCGCAACTGGGACCAATAGCGGAAGCAACACCTTCCTTGACGCTTGGGCTAGCTTCTTCGGCAACGACAACATCAACAACACCGCCACCGCGACCAACATCGAAAACGGCGTCACAACCAGGGCCCTGGCCGCCGTCGGCAGCCATGGCAATGAGGATCTTGACGCCGTTGCGGCCGACGGCGACGAGGACATTCAGCCGGAGCCGTAGTCGCGCATTCTTGTCCCGCCCCGGCGGCGTGGTGTCCCACCAGGGACGCCCGCCGCCGAGTCGCGGGAGCGGACTTTAGCGACCAGCCGAAATGGTATAAGCGGCGGTCTTAATAGCGGAACGGACAATTGCTCGCATAAAGACGCGTTGAGCCGACTGTCAACCGATGCCTCCCGAGACATCACATTGTCGGGCTGACAGTGTGGTGTTTCAGGACATCGGAATAGGGTGTCTCAAGACATCGGCATAGGTGGGTCGGCCAGTTTCAGCTGGTGTCTAAGGCTCCTGGCACCTTGAGCATCATCACCAACTGCGCGTCTCCACCGCCTCGATCAACCGCCACCTCCACGCCGCCGGCCTCGTCGACCCCACCCCACAAAAGCGACCGAAATCGTCCTACATCCGCTTCGCCGCCGAACAACCCAACCAATGCTGGCAGGCCGACTTCACCCACTGGCGCCTCGCCGGCGGCACCGACACCGAAATCCTGTCCTGGCTCGACGACTGCTCCCGCTATGCCATCTCAGTCACCGCACACCACCGCATCACCGGCACCATCGTCGTCACCGAATTCACTAGCTGTACACCACCAAGGCATCCCGTACTCCACCCTGACCGACAACGGCATGGTCTTCACCACCCGCCTCGCCGGCGCCAAAGGTGGACGCAACGCCTTCGAAGCCGAACTACGTCGCCTCCACGTCCACCAAATCAACTCCACCCCCAACCACCCCACCACCTGCGGGAAAGTCGAACGCTTCCAACAACCCCTCACAAAATGGCTCACCCGCCAACCCCGAGCCGCCACCCTCGCCGAACTACAAACCCAACTCGACGCCTTCACCGACGAATACAACCACCGCCACCCACACCGCTCCCTACCCCACCACGCGACCCCCGCAGTCATCTACACCAGCCGCCCCAAAGCCAGCCCAGCAACCCGCATCGACACCCACAACCGCGTCCGCACCGACCGCGTCGACCAAGCTGGAGCCGTCACCCTGCGCGTCAACGGACGCCTCCACCACATCGGCATCGGCCGCCACCACTACCGAACCCGCGTCCTGATCCTCACCCAGGACCACCACATCACCGTCATCAACGCCGCCACCGGACAAACCCTGCGCGACTTCACCCTCGACCCCACCAGGGACTACCAACCCACCGGCGCCCCCAGAGGCCCCAAACGCAAAAAAACCGCGGACCTAAAGTAGGTCCGCGGCTATTCCGATGTCTTGCGACATCACAATTGTCGGGCTGACAGGATTTGAACCTGCGACCACTTGACCCCCAGTCAAGTGCGCTACCAAACTGCGCCACAGCCCGCGGCGCCGCCGGGATCGCCGGCAGCAGGTCGAAATGCTACCGCAGTCCTGGCTCCACTTCCCAACCGCCTTGGCGAATGGACCTCTGAGTTAACACACCATTTCAGCGGCCTACGGAGCAACGCTCGGCACCACCTCGACCTCGCTGGCCACCGGCGCGGATACCACGGGCCGACGGTACCGCCACGCCACGTAAAGCGCTGCGGCCCAGCCAATTACGATCAGCGTGTAAACACCCGTCGACCACGGCCATTCGATACCGAAGTAATGCACCAGCTTCTGGCTGTTGGTCACCACGATGACACCGCCGACGGCCGTGCCCAACAGCGCGGGCCGGATCCGGCTCACCAGCCACGCGGCGAACGGGGCGGCGACCACGCCGCCCACGGCGAGTCCGAGCACCACCGGCAGGTTCTCGACGAACTCCTCGCGCAACCCGATACCGAAACCGACCGAGGCCGAGGCCGCCACTAGGAACTCCGAAGCGCTGACCGAACCGATCACCGTGCGCGGGGCCGTCTTACCGCGCGACAGCAACGTGCTCGTCGTCACCGGGCCCCAGCCACCACCACCGGACGCGTCGATCAACCCGCCGAACAACCCGAGCGGGCTGAGGAACCTCGCGGTATGCGGTGTCTCACCGTGCCGCATCACCGGAGGGTTGCGCAGCGAGAACCGCAACAGCACGTAGATTCCGATCGCGACCAGGATCCCCGCCATCAACGGGGCGGCATGCTCGGTCGACAGCGACGACAGCACGGTCGCACCTACGAACGCCCCGATCGCACCGGGCAGGCCCAGCTTCAGCACGATCGACCAGTCGATGTTCTTGAACCGCCAGTGCGACAGACCCGAGGCCAGCGTCGTGCCGACCTCGGCCAGGTGCACCGCGGCGCTCGCCTGGGCAGCTCCGAGGCCACTGAGCACCAGCAGCGTCGAGGCGGTCACGCCGAACGCCATGCCCAGCGCGCCGTCCACCAGCTGCGCTCCGACACCGACGAGCGTGAATATCAGAAGCGAACGCACAGGTTCGACTGCTTTCAGAAGTGGTCAGCGCGGCGGGCCGACCAGACGGACAGTGGGCGCGTAATCAGATGCGCGCGCGACACCACTCGTCAAAGGCGATGATGCGGCGTGACGGCCAGAACGGCTCGAGAGCGCAGAGGGCAGACGGCGCGGTGCGGAATCGGCGTTCGGCCACCCGGCTCCCCTTCCTGGTCAGTCAGCTTCGACTAACCATACAGAACTGCTCTAGAGGGTCAGCAATCGATACAGCCCGATGATTCCCACCACCACGATCACCGCCCTCAGCGCGTTGGGCGAAAGTCGGCGACCGTAGCGGGCCCCAAGAAAGCCGCCGACCAACGAACCGGCCGCGATCAGGCCCGCCGCGGCCCAGCTGATCCGGTCGAACGCCACCAAGGTGTACGCCACCGCGGCCACGATGTTGACCACCAACGACAGCAGATTCTTGGCGGCGTTCATGCGCTGCATGCCCTCGGGAAGCAGCGCGCCCATCGCCGCGATCAGCAGAATCCCCTGAGCTGCGGTGAAGTAGCCCCCGTAGATCCCGACCGCGAACGTCGCGAAGACGACGCTGGCCAACTGGAACCGCGACACGTGCTCGGCGGACTGCCCCGCCGCTTCGGCCCGAGCCCGCGCATACGACTGGATTCGCGGACCGACCACCACCAACACCAGCGCCGCGATCAAAAGCACCGGCACGACCTGCTCGAACACAGTCTCCGGCAGATTCAGCAGCAGCCACGCACCCAGCGCCGCGCCCACAAACGAGGCCGGAATCTGCCACCGCAGCCGATCCCACTGTCCCCGCAGTTCGCGCCGGTAACCCCAGGTGCCCGACACCCCGCCGGCCACCAACCCGATCGCGTTCGACATCGTCGACGTCACCGGCGGATAGCCCAACGCCACCAGGGTGGGAAAGGTGATCAGGGTGCCGGAGCCGACGAGCGTGTTGATAGCGCCCGCTCCCAGACCCGCCAACGCGATGAGGACCATGTCGACGACGGGCACTTGGGCAAGGCTAATCGTCGATTTGTGGAGCGGTAGCGGCGCCCACCGCCGGTTGCGCTCGACAAATCACCGAGAGCGGGGTCCCCGCTTCTCTCGCATCCGCACGTTGATCCGGATCGGGCTGCCCTCGAAGCCGAACGTCTCGCGCAGTCGCCGCTCCAGGAACCGTCGATAGCCGGCCTCCAGGAACCCCGAGGTGAACAGCACGAACGTCGGCGGGCGAGCTGTGGCCTGGGTGGCGAACAGGATCCGCGGTTGCTTACCGCCGCGCACCGGCGGCGGATGGGCCGCCACCACTTCCTTGAGGAACGTGTTCAACCGCCCCGTGGAGATGCGGGTGTCCCACGACTCGAGCGACTTCTCCAGGGCCGGGACCAGTTTCTGCACCGCGCGGCCCGTCTTGGCCGAGATGTTCACCCGCGGCGCCCACTGCAACTGCACGAGCTCGCGGTCGATCTCGCGGTCCAGCAGGTAACGGCGGTCCTCGTCGACCAGGTCCCACTTGTTGAACGCCAGCACCAGCGCCCGGCCGGCCTCGATCACCATCGACAGCACGCGCTGGTCCTGCTCGGTCAGCGGCTGCGACGCGTCGATCAGGACGATCGCCACCTCGGCCGCGTCGATGGCGCCGTGGGTGCGCACCGACGCATAGAACTCGTGCCCGCTCGCCTGCCCCACCTTGCGCCGCAGACCCGCGGTATCGACGAACCGCCACATCTTGCCGTCCATCTCGATCAGCGAGTCGACCGGATCGACGGTGGTGCCCGCGACGTCGTGGACGACGGAGCGCTGATCACCGGCCAGCCGGTTCAGCAGCGAGCTCTTGCCCACGTTCGGCTTGCCCACGAGCGCAACCCGGCGCGGTCCTCCCCCACCGCTGGACATCTCTGACACCGTGGGCAGCGCGTCGATCACGGTGTCGAGCAGATCGGCCACCCCGCGGCCGTGCATGGCGCTGATCGGGTGCGGCTCGCCCAGACCCAGCGACCACAGCATGGCGGCGTCGGCTTCCCCGCGCTCGCTGTCAACCTTGTTGGCCGCCAGGAACACCGGCTTACCGGAGCGTTGCAACAGCTTCGCTGCCGCCTCGTCGGCAGTGGTGGCGCCGACCACCGCGTCGACGACGAAGATGATCGCGTCGGCTGTCCGCATCGCCACCGATGCCTGCTCGGCCACCAGCTGTTGCAGACCCTTCGCGTCGGGCTCCCAACCGCCGGTGTCCTGCAGGATGAATCTGCGGCCCAACCACAACGCGTCGTAGGACACCCGGTCGCGCGTCACCCCCGGTACGTCCTGCACGACGGCTTCTCGACGGCCCAGGATCCGGTTCACCAACGTCGACTTACCGACGTTCGGTCGCCCGACGACGGCGACGACGGGCGGTGCCGTCGCGGCCTCCTCGATTGCCTCGGCTATATCTCTTGCCGAGTCTTCGGCGATCTCCCAATCGCTTTCGTCGACCCAGGTTCCGTCCTCGCTCATCGCTGCGCTCCCGCCCGCTCCCGCACGAGGTTTCTCAGATGCTCGATCACGTCGGGCTGCGTCATCGCACTGGTGTCGACGACGACGGCGTCGTCGGCAGGCCGCAACGGCGAGACCGCCCGCGTGGAGTCGAGGTGGTCGCGCCGCTTGACGTCGGCCAGCACCGCCTCGTAGTCATCGTCCAGACCGGTCGCCTTGTTCTGGTCGTTGCGGCGTCGCGCACGCTCTTCGGCCGATGCGGTCAAGAAAATCTTGAGGTCGGCGTCGGGCAGCACCACCGTCCCGATGTCACGGCCCTCCACGACGACGCTGTCCGGCCCGGAGGCCAGCTTGCGCTGCAGGTCGACGAGTCGTGTGCGCACGGCGGGCACCGCCGAGACCGCTGACACCGCCTTGGTCACCGCGTCGCCGCGGATCTCAGACGAAACGTCTTCTCCGTCAAGGTAAGAGCAATCTTCATCGGGGTTGTAGCCGACGGCCAGTTCGGCGTCTGCGGCGGTCGCCGCGACGGCCTCGGTATCGGTCAGCTCGACACCGGCACGCAGTACGGCCAGTGTGACGATCCGGTACATCGCCCCGGTGTCGAGGTACCGGGCGTTCAGCTCACGCGCCAAACCCCTTGACACCGTTGACTTGCCAGTTCCGGCGGGACCGTCGACGGCGATGACCAGTGGCGTCACAGGCCGACCGCCCTGTACAACTCGCCGAGCTCCTTCTGCGTCAGCACCCGGATGCTGCCCGGACGCTGATCGCCGAGCGTGACGGTGCCGATGTCGGTTCGCACCAGCTCCTGCACCGGATGGCCGACCGCCGCGAGCATCCGACGCACGATCCGCTTGCGACCTTCGTGCAGGGTGACCCGCACCAGCGTCTTGCCGGGAACCTTGTCGACGACCGCGAAATCGTCGACCCGTGCCGGTCCGTCGTCGAGTTCAACGCCGTAGCGCAGCTGGCGGCCCACCCCGCGGGGCACTGCGCCCAGCACGGTGGCCAGGTAGGTCTTGGGCACCTCGAACGAGGGGTGCATCAGCCGGTGGGCCAGCTCCCCGTCGTTCGTCAACAGCATCAGCCCCTCGGTGTCGGCGTCGAGCCGGCCGACATGAAACAGCTTCTTGTTACCCCGAACCCGGTGCTCGACAAGGTCACCGATGCACGGGCGGCCCCGGTCGTCGGACATCGTCGAATGCATGCCCTTGGGTTTGTTGATCGCCAGGTGCACCAGCGTGTCGTCGAGCGTCACCCGCGCCCCGTCGACCCGGATCACCGAGACCTCGGGGTCGACGCGGGTGCCCAACTCGGTGACGACGCGGTCGTCGACCTCCACGCGTCCGTCCCTGATCATCTTCTCGGCGACCCGGCGCGACGCAATTCCGGCCTGCGACAACACTTTCTGCAGCCGCACGCCTTCGGGTTCAGCCATGTGCGTCGGTGTCCACATCGAAGGACAGCGGCTGTTCGGGCGCCGGAGCACCGCTGAGTTTCATGAAACGCGGGTCCTCGTCCAGGGTTTCGCTGAGGTCGTCGATCACGTCGACGTCGGGCAGCAGCGGCGCGATGTCGGGGAGGTCGGCCAGAGACGTCAGGCCCAACCGTTCGAGGAAGAGCTCCGTGGTCGCGAACGTCACTGCGCCGGTGTCGGGATCAGTGCCCGCCTCGGTGATCAGGCCGCGGGCCACCAGCGTGCGTATCACCGCATCGACGTTGACGCCGCGCACCGCGCTCACTCGGGCGCGAGTCACCGGCTGCCGATAGGCCACCACGGCCAGCGTCTCCAGCGCCGCGCGCGTCAGCTTCGAGCGCGCCCCGTCGAGGAGCAACCGTTCCACATACGGGGCGTAGCGCGAGCGCGTGTACATCCGCCAGCCGCCCCCCGCCTCGCGCAGGTCGATACCGCTGTCACGGGCGGTGTACTCCTGGGCCATCGCCTGCAACTTCGCCGCGACGCGGTACGGCGGCTGCTCGATCGCCAGCGCCAGTTGCTCCACGGTCGCCGGGGTGTCGACCACCAGCAGCAGCGCCTCGAGCACCGCGCCGAGCTCACCGTCCTCCAGCTCGGGCGGTTCGGCGACGTCGATCCCGAGATCGGTCGCGTCGGCCGCGACGCCCTCGCGGTCGAGGTCCGTCGCGACCTCGTCGAGGTTGTCGTGGTCTTCGCTATCCATACTGATCTTCTTCCACCGCCAGGTGTTGGTGTGTCGGCCGCTCGCCGGTCCACGAAATCTGCAGCACACCAAGCGCTTCAGGTTGTTCGAATGCTACCGCCCGAGCCCGGTACAGCTCGAGCAGCGCCAGGAACCGCCCGACGATCTCGATCGGCGCTTCACAATCGGCGACCAGATCTCGGAAGGACGCCCACTGGCCGATCCCGCGGCTCTCCAGCAGTGCCATCAGATTACCGATCTGCTCGGGAACCGACACCGCCGCGTGGTGCAGATGCTCGGTGCTCACCGTCGGCACCGGCCGCGGCGTGAACGCCGCCGCGGCGATCTGCGCGAAGGCCTCAGCGTCCACGCCGATCATCACTTCGGGCAGCAGCGCGGAGTAACGGTCCTCCAATGCGACCGCACGCGGGTAGCTGCGCAGCGCCGCGGCTTCCAGTTCGGCGAACATTTCGGCGACGTGCTTGAACGCGCGGTACTGCAGCAGGCGGGCGAACAGCAGGTCACGTACTTCGAGCAGGGCGAGGTCTTCTTCGTCGTGCACCTCGCCGGCTGGCAGCAGGCGCGCCGCCTTCAGGTCGAGCAGGGTCGCGGCGATCACCAGGAACGCGGTGGTCTCGTCGAGTTCGAGCTGGGGGCCGATCGCCTTGGTGTAGGCGATGAAGTCGTCGGTCACCCGGTGCAGTGCCACCTCCGTGACGTCGAGGCGGTGGGCGAAGATCAGCTGCAACAGCAGGTCGAACGGGCCCTCGAAATTGCTCAGCCGAACCTGAAAACCCGACTGTGGAGCATCGTCCGAATCCGGGGTCGTCTCGGCTTCGGTCCCCGTCACCGGGTCATTCACGCGCCGAACCGGTGGATGACCTCGCGAGCCAGAGATCGATACGATTGCGCCCCACCGGATTTCGGCGCCCATGTGGTGATCGGTTCACCGGCGACACTGGTTTCGGGGAAGCGCACCGTGCGGGTGATGACGGTGTCGAACACGAGGTCACCGAAACGCTCCACTACCCGGGCCATGACTTCGCGTGAGTTTACGGTGCGCGGGTCGTAGCGGGTGATCAGGATGCCGCTGATCGACAGCTTCGGATTCAGCCGGTCGTGGACCTTGTCGACGGTGTCGGTGAGCAGAGCCAGGCCGCGCAGCGAGAAGAACTCACACTCGGTCGGGATGATCACACCGTCGCTGCACGCCAAGCCGTTCACGGTGAGCAAGCCGAGCGATGGCTGGCAGTCGATCAGGACGTAGTCGTAGCGGTCCAGCACCGGGTACAGCGCACGCGCCAGCGACTGTTCCCGGCCGACCTCGTTCACCAGTTGGATCTCTGCCGCCGACAAATCGATGTTGCTGGGCACGAGGTCGAGGTTCTTGACCCGGGTGTGGATCAGCACATCGTCGATCGACACCCGCGGTTCCACCAGCAGGTTGTGCACCGTGTGCTCGAGTTCGTAGTGCGGCACCCCCAGGCCCGCCGACAGGGCGCCCTGCGGGTCCAGATCGACGAGCAGCACCCGGCGGCCGTACTCGGCCAGGCTGGCGCCGAGGTTGATCGTCGACGTGGTCTTGCCGACCCCGCCCTTCTGGTTGCACATCGCGATGACCTTGGCCGGACCGTGCGTCGTCTTCGGCTGCGGTTCGGGGATGTCCCGCGGTGGCCGGCCGGTCAGACCCAGGGTCTCCGGTGTTCCGCCGCCTCCTGCGTCGTCGCTCATGCCTGACCGTCGCTGGTCAGGCAGTTCACGGGCATGGCGGACATCCGGGCAAGTTTAACGGCAGGAACGTGCCAGGTCAGCCAGACCCGCAGGCGAGTTGGGAGCCGATTGAGCCGCGTCGCGTCCTAGGCTGACGCCATGGGCTTGAGGCAACGGATCCCGCTGCTGAGGTGGTCGTTCCTGCGCTTGGCGCTAGGCGTGCGCAACATCTCCACCACCGGTCAGGTTGGTGACGGGCGCGAGGCCGCGCTTCGCGACTACGTGGTGGCCAACGCGCGGCAGGGTGACATCGACGACGTCCTCGCGACGATCGACCGGTTCGCCTACGAGAAGTCCTTCCTGATCAATGTCGGCGACCAGAAGGGCGCGATCCTCGACGCCGCGGTGCGCCGCGCCGACCCTCGCCTGGTGCTCGAGCTCGGCACCTACTGCGGATACGGTGCCCTGCGGCTGGCCAGGGCGGCACCGTCGGCGCGGATCTACTCGGTCGAACTCGCCGAGGCCAATGCCGATATCGCCCGGGATGTCTGGGCGCACGCGGGCGTCGCGGACCGCATCACGTGTGTGGTCGGCACGATCGGCGACGGCGGTCGCACCCTCGACGCGCTGGCTTCCGAGCACGGGTTCGGCCCGGACCTGCTCGACGTGGTGTTCATCGACCACGACAAGGCCGCCTACCTGGCCGATCTGCAGAGCATCCTCGACCGCGGCTGGCTGCACCGCGGCTCCGTCGTCGTCGCCGACAACGTGAAACTCCCCGGGGCGCCGAAGTACCGCGAATACATGCGCCGGCAGCAGGGCACGTTGTTCGACACCGTCGAGCACAGGACGCACGCGGAGTACCAGTCACTGTTCGCCGACCTGGTTCTCGAGTCCGAGTATCTGGGCGGACAACAGCCTTGACGGGTGGATTCCACGCAGCTGGTGCGGGCGATCAACCGGTTAAGGCCAACGGCTACCGCGCCCGCGGGTGGGCGCCGGCCCAGACCTCGCGCAGCGCGTTGACCGTGACCATGGTGTAGATCTGCGTCGTGGTCACCGAGGCGTGGCCGAGCAACTCCTGCACGACACGGACGTCGGCGCCGCCGTCGAGCAGATGCGTGGCGAACGAGTGCCGCAGCACGTGCGGCGACACCGCGGAGGTGATTCCGGCGCGCTCGGCGGAGTCCTGCAACACCTGCCACGCGCTCTGCCGCGACAGCCGCCCGCCGCGGGCGTTCAGGAAGATCGCGGGTGTGCCCCGGCCACGGCGCGCCAAGTCGGGACGCCCTCGTACGAAATAGACGTCGAGTGCGGTCACCGCCGGCCTGCCGATCGGGACCAGCCGGTGCTTGCCGCCCTTACCGCGCAGCAGCACCGAACGAGCATGGGTGTCGACGTCGTCGATGTCGAGCCCCACTGCCTCCGAGATGCGCGCCCCGGTCGAATACAGCAGTTCCAGCAGAGCGCGGTTACGCAGCGTGAGAGGGCTGTCGGCGTCGCTGTCGCCGCCCGCTGCCTCGAGGAGGGCCAGCACCTCGTCGAGCGACAGGCTCTTGGGCAGCCGCCTGCTCGGGGTCGGCGGCTTGACGTCCGAGGCGACGTCCAGTTCGGTCAACCCCTCGGCCGTCGCGAAGCGATGCAGGCCTCGCACCGCGATCAGCGCTCGCGCCGCCGACACCGCCGACAGCGGGGCGGTTCCGGCCTCGGCGTCCCCGCGGCGCAATGCCACCAGGAACTCGCTGACATCGGTCTGGGTCACCTTGGTCAAGTCGTCGATACCGCGTGCGGTCAGGTGTTCGATGTAGCGACGCAGGTCGCGGCGGTAGGAGCTCAATGTGTTGGCGGCCGCACCGCGTTCGATGGTCAGGTGGTCGAGATAGCCCTGGACCTGACCTTCGAGCGCGGTTGTGAAGGTCGTCACGGGAGCCCCTGACGGCGACCGAACGCGGTGGGCCGATCGGTCCACGGTGCGTCGACGCTTCTCAGCTTGTCCGGGTCGGTGACGGTGTTGGCCGCCAAAATGCCGCTGACGGCAATGGAATTGACGATCTCACCGGCCAGCACCATGCGTACCGCCTCGTCGAGCGGATACCACCGCAGCGTCAGGTCGGCTTCCTCGTCGCGGGCTTCGGGGCGTCCGACGTCGGTGAGCCCGGTGGCCAGATAGACCCGCACGCTCTCGTCGCTGAAGCCCGGCGCGGAGTCGAGGTCGACCAGCACGCGCCAATCGGTGGCCGACAGTCCGGCCTCCTCCTCGAGTTCACGCGCGGCGGTGACGTGCGGCGGTTCGCCTCCGAGGTCGAGTAGGCCGGCGGGCAACTCCCACAGGCGACGGCCCAGCGGATGCCGGTACTGGTAGACCATCGCGATGTTGCGGTCCTCGTCCATCGCCAGCACCGCGACGGCACCGTAGTGCTCGACGACCTCGCGGCGGGCGGTATGTCCGCCGGGCATGCGCACCTCGTCGGCGCGCAACGCGAAGATGTTTCCGACGTAGAGGGTTTCAGAGGAGACCGTCTCGAAGTCGTGGTCAGCCACGAGTCGCGGGCTCTTGCAGCAGGGCCCCGACCTCGGCGCCGTGCTCGACGCCGTTGGACCGCTGCTCGGGGATGTCCATACCGGGCAAGCGCTCCTCGGCCTTGTAGTCCAGGGCCGCGCCCACGAACGCGACGAACAACGGGTGCGGTCGGGTGGGCCTGCTCTTGAGCTCGGGATGCGCCTGGGTGCCGACGATGAAGCGGTGCGTGTCGCGCGGATACTCGACGAACTCGACGAGGTGGCCGTCCGGGGAGGTTCCCGAGAACCGCAGTCCGCTCTCGGCGATGCGGTCGCGGTACTGGTTGTTGACCTCGTAGCGGTGACGGTGCCGCTCCGACACCTCCGTGGCGTCATAAGCTTGCGCTACGATCGAATCCGGTTCCAGCACAGCCGGATACGCGCCCAGCCGCATGGTGCCGCCGAGATCGGCCTCCCCTGCGACGGCGTCGCGTTGGTCGGCCATGGTGGAGATCACCGGGTGCGGGGTGGTCGGGTCGAACTCCGCGGAGTTGGCTTCGGTGATGCCGACCGACCGGGCCGCCTCGATCACGATGCACTGCAGCCCCAGGCACAGCCCCAACACGGGCAGACCCCGCTTGCGGGCGTACTGGATCGCACCGATCTTGCCCTCGATGCCGCGGATGCCGAAGCCACCGGGTATCAGTACCGCGTGCACGTCGGCCAGCGCAGCGGCCGCGTCGCCGTCGACCTCGCAGTCGTCGGAGGCCACCCAGCGCATCTCCACCTTGGCCCGGTGCGCGAACCCGCCCGCTCGCAATGCCTCGGCCACCGACAGGTACGCATCCGACAAGTCGATGTACTTGCCCACCAACGCGATTCGCACCGTCTCGTGCGGTTCGTGCACCCGCTGAAGCAGGTCGTTCCATTGTGTCCAGTCGACGTCGCGGAACGGCAGGTTCAACCTGCGCACGACGTAGGCGTCGAGCTCCTCGCGGTGCAGCACCTTCGGGATGTCGTAGATCGAGGGGGCGTCCGGGGTGGAGATGACGCCGTCGATGTCGACGTCGCACATCAACGCGATCTTGTTCTTCAGCGGTTCCGGGACGTCCCTGTCGCAGCGCAGGATCAACGCGTCCGGGGTGATGCCGATGCTGCGCAGCGCGGCCACCGAATGCTGAGTCGGCTTGGTCTTCAGTTCCCCCGACGGCGCCATGTAGGGCACCAGCGAGCAGTGCAGGAAGAAGCAATTCTCCCGACCCACCTCGTGGCGTACCTGGCGCGCCGCTTCCAGGAACGGCAGCGATTCGATGTCGCCGACCGTGCCGCCGATCTCGGTGATCACCACATCGGGGCGCCTGCCGTCGACGTCCGGTGCGGCCATCTCCAGGATTCGTGCCTTGATCTCGTCGGTGATGTGCGGGATCACCTGCACGGTGTCGCCGAGGTACTCACCGCGTCGTTCCTTGGCGATGACCGTCGAATACACCTGTCCCGTGGTCACGTTCGCCGACCCTGACAGGTTCCGGTCGAGGAAGCGCTCGTAGTGGCCCACGTCGAGGTCGGTCTCGGCGCCATCCTCGGTGACGAACACCTCACCGTGCTGGAAGGGGTTCATGGTGCCGGGGTCGACGTTGAGGTACGGGTCGAGCTTCTGCATCGTCACCTGCAGGCCGCGCGCGGTCAGCAGCTGCCCGAGGCTCGAAGCGGTGAGTCCCTTGCCGAGTGAAGAGACGACGCCACCGGTGACGAAGAGGTGCTTGGTGGCCGTTTGCGGATGTTTGCGTAACGCTGGCAAGAACGACCTCCGTGACGACGGGCAGGGCTTACGTCTCTAGGCTGATTCCTAGTTTGGGGCCTGCCGACCCACGGAACCCCACCTTAACACCGAGGGCGACACCGCGTCGGTGACGCGCCGAGGACCTGAGCGTCGGTGACGCGCCGAGGACCTGAGCGTCGGGGACCCTGGCGTGCGACGGCCTACTGCGGCACGGTGACCGACGTCGCACCCTGGCCGATGCCGTATTGGCCGGGCTTGCCGCCATTGGCCAGATCGCCCAGCGCCAGCACCGAGGTGATGCGGCCGGATTCGGTGCCGACGTCGTCGACCGTGCTGACCGCCGAGGTCAGTGCGGGATCCGAGCGCGTCACGGCGATCGCCGCGGTCCCCGATGCCGATCCGTCGCGGCCGACCAGGACGGTGCCCGAACCGTGCGGGGCCAGCCCGCCGGCGAATCGGGCCACGGTGGCGCCCCGGTTGCCGGCGTCATCGCCCAGCGGTCCGCCGGTCACGATCACCGCGGTGTTCGCCGCGCCCACCCGGTCGGTGTAGGTGATGAAACCGGTGTCGCGCAGTGTGGCGAGCACCGTTTCGCGTTGCGTGTCGTCGACGGTCTGCACCTTGGGATCGCGATCGATCATCAGCGCGATGCCCAGCAGGTCGCCGGCCTGGGAGCCTTGGTCCACCGACGTGGTGCTGAGCTGTTTGCCCGCCGGCACAATCGGCGAGTTGACCACCGACAACAGCTTCTCGGCGGCGTTAGCCTCGACGAACTGTGCTGTCAGCCCGACGGTTCCGCTGACCGTTCCCCCGGCCTGACCGACGAGTCGTGTCATCGCGTCGACGTCATCATCGGCGGCGTCGGGGGTGCGGAACAGCACCACCGATTTGTCGACCAGTGTCTCGCGCAGGATGCGCGGTGACATTTGCGCATCGAACTCCCCTGCTGCGCCGAGTTTTTCGTTGAGCGCGTTCCTCTCGTCGGTCAGGGTGTTGATCCGCTCCTGGAGCTCGTTCTTGTCATCGCGCAGCCCCGACAGCACGGTGTTGGACAGCATCCCCGATCCGAGCGCGACACCGATGGCCAGCGCGAGGAACACCGCAGCGAGCGAAATCGCGTGTGTGCGTAGCGATATCATCGGGCGCTCCTAGGTGACCCAGCCCTGGACCCACAGCGAGAAGCGGTTCCAGTAGTCCACGATCCAGTCCAGCAGCGCGGCGTCGACACGTGCCACCCACAGCGCAACGATCACCGCGATCAACACGGCGAGCACCAGCAGCGCGATCGCTCCGCCCGACACCCGGCTGCGGTACAGCGTGGCAACGGCTTTGGCGTCGACGAGCTTCTCCCCCACCTTGAGCCGGGTCAGGAATGTCGACGGGTTGCTCTGCTGGCGCGCGCGGTCGAAGAACTCCTCGATGCTGGCGGTGTGGCCGGCAGTGACGATCAGCGACGCACCGTGATGGTCGCACAGCAATAACGCCAGGTCGGCGGCCGATCCCGCAGCAGGAAACGTCATCGCCCCGACCCCGAGGTCCTGGATTCGTTCGAGACCGGCGGCGTGCCCGTCGGCATCGGCGGGCAGCACCACCTGCGCCCCGGACCGCAGCACCTCGGCGCTCATCTTGTCGGGGTCGCCGACGATGAGTTGGGGCCGGTAGCCCGCCTTGCGCAGCACGTCGGCGCCGGTACCGACGCCCACCAGCACCGGTTGGTACTCCTTGATGAAGGGTTTGAGCGCTTTGAGGTCGATGGCGGCATCGACGTCCTCGGCGACTATCACGACGTGGCGCCGGTTGAGGTCGACGTCGATGTCGGGGATGCCGATGCCGTCGATCAGCAGCGGGCTCTCACTGCGGATGAATTCGATGGTGTTGCCCGCGAACGCCTCGAGATGGGCCACCAACCCGCTCTTGGCCTCGTGCATCAGCTCATGGATTTCGTGATCGGTGCGCTCGACGCCCAGCACGAGGCGCCGATCACCGGTGTAGATGCCGCCCTCGTGCAGACGCACCCGCGCGCCGTCCTTGACCTTCTTGAAGACGTCGTCGCCGGTGTCGTCGATCAGGGTGATCCCGTTGGCGACCAGAACCTCGGGCCCCAGGTTGGGATAGCGCCCGGAGATGGAGGGCGAGGCGTTGACCACGCCGGTGACACCGGCCTCGACGAGCGCATCTGCGGTGATGCGGTCGAGGTCGAGGGCGTCGATGACGACGATGTCGCCGGGGGTGACGCGTCGCAGAAGTCGATCGATGTCGCGGTCGACTCTGGCCGTGCCGGTGATGCCCGGACGTGAGCTGGCATTACGAGATAGCAGCGCTGACATCTTCATGCGCCGATTTTGTCGAGATCAGCGAGCTATCTGTCGGAGGCGCGCCGTATCATCTGTCCCTTTTGTCACACACGTAACACTCAGCGGGATGGTTCGAACAATTCCACGAGATTGCCGGACGGATCAGAGACCAAGGCTTGACGCCCGCCGCGGCCCGTGATGACGTCCCCGCGAAAACGCACGCCGGCGTCGGAGAGCCGGGAGACGGTGTCGTCAAGGTCGTTGACTTCCAACTGGATTCGATTCCAGCCGCCAGGAACGGGCCGGCTGCCGTCGCTGAGCGTCTCCCCCGCTCCGCCTCCGCCGCCGGGTGAGTTCAACAGCAGCCGCAACTCGTCGCGATGGAGCATGGCGAACCCGGGTCCGGGTCTGAAGTCCACGTCAAAGCGAAAGTGATTGGTGTAGAACTGGACGGCTGAATCGACGTCATCCACTATGTAGCGAACACTAACAGTACTCATAAGTGCACCTCCTAAGGGTTATGATACATAAATGTCCCAGATAGGTCGACTCGATCCGCGCGCAGAACACTCTCGCCGGACAATCCTTCGCGCCGCACTCGACGAGTTCGCCGAGGTCGGCTACGCCGGGTTCCGGATGGAGTCTGTCGCCGCTCGGGCGCGCGTGGGCCGCAGCACGTTGTATCGGCATTGGCCGGACAGGACTGCGTTGATCGCCGACGCTCTCGAGACTCTCAATGTTCAGCCGAACCCCGGGCGGGAAGCACCCACCGGGACGGCACGCGAGCAGGTTCAGATTCTGCTGGAGCACCTCGCCGCCGCCCTGAGCGATTCCGCAGTCTCGGCCTGCATTCCCGCGCTCGTGCACGCCGCGGAGACCGAACCCGACATCCGCCGGTTCTTCCATGAATATTCGGCGCTACGACGCCGGCGGCTCACCGCCACCATCGCCTCCGGTGTCAGTGACGGGCAGTTTCCGGCCCGCGTCGATCCCGAGGCCGCATCCGTGGCGCTGTCGGGTGCCCTGTTCTACCGGCGCCTGGCGAGCGACGAAGCCGTCGAGCCGAAATTCCTCAGCGCGCTGATCGACACGGTGCTGGGCGGCTAACCGCCTTCGGCGCGCTCGTTCTGCGCCGCCTCGAGCAGCTCGCGGGCGTGGGCGCGGCCGCTGTCGGATTCGCCGAGCCCGGCCAGCATGCGCGCCAGCTCGGCCACCCGCTCCTCGTCGTCGAGGCGCCGAACCCCGCTCCTCGGGGACTTTCGGCCACCGCTGTCGGTGCTTTTCCCACCCTCTCCCCCGACGACGAGGTGCACGTCGGCATAGGCGGCGACTTGCGGCAGGTGCGTGACGACGATGACCTGATGGGTGCGGGCCAGCCGGCCCAACCGACGGCCGATCTGCACCGCTGCCCGGCCTCCGACTCCGGCATCGACCTCGTCGAACACCATCGTGGTTCCCTCCGCCGACGAGGACAACACGACCTCGAGTGCCAGCATGACCCGCGAGAGTTCACCGCCCGATGCGCTCTTGTGTAGGGGCAGAACATCGGTGCCGCGAGTGGCGAAGCCGAACTCGACATTGTCGACGCCGTCGCGGCCGGCATGCACCGTCTCGCCCGACGCCAACACGACCGGCGCCGAGTCGTCGGCGCGCGCGAGCAGCGGGCCCACGGACACGGTGAACACCGCGCCGGCCATGGCCAGCCCGGACAGTTCCGCGGTCACCGCCTTGGATAGACCCTTGGCGGCCTTGGTTCGGGCCTTGGTGAGGTCGGCGGCTGCGGCGACGGTCTTCGCCTCGAGTTCGTCGACCCGATGTTGCAGACCGGCGAGCGCTTCCTCGGACACGTCGAGTTGATCGAGCCGTTCCCGGGACTCACGGGCCCACTCGAGCACCCCGTCGATGTCGGCGGCGTACTTGCGGGTGAGGGAACGGAGTTCGGCTTGCCGGGCGAGCTTGGTCTCCAGCGCGCTGGTGTCGGTCGGCAGCCCGGACAGATAGGTGCCGAGTTCGCCGCTGACATTGGTGATCACGGCGATGGCTTCGCTGAGCTGCTCGGCCAATGCGGTCAACGAGGTGTCTTCAGTGGCCTCCAGCGCCGATTTGGCCTGTGCGACACCATGGGCCGCGGACACGGCGTCGGGCGAGGGGTCGTCGGGTCCTGCGAGGGCAGCCCGGGCGATCTGGGCTGCGTCGCGTAATGCGTCCAGTTCGGAAAGCCGCCGGATGTCGTCGACGAGCGCGGCATCCTCACCCGGTTGCGGTGCGGCCGCGTCGATTTCGTTGAGCCCGAACTTCAGCCGGTCGGCTTCGAGCGCCAGCTCCCGCGCTCGCTGTGTGCGGTCCAAGAGATCGCGCCGGGCCGACAGCCACTCCTCCCGCACGCGGCGGTACTTCTTCAGCTGCGTCTCGACATCGGCGAACCGGTCGAGCGCGCCGCGTTGTTCATCGGGGCGCATCAACCGCAGCTGGTCGTTCTGCCCGTGCAGCGTGAGCAGTTCGGCGGTGAAGCTGCTCAGCGATTTGGCCGGCACGCTGCGGCCGCCCAGATAGGCGCGCGACGGGCCGTCGCGGCTGACCGAGCGGGCCGCGATGACCGAGCCGTCGTCGTCGCGTTCGGCGCCGGAGCTGTCGAGGATCTCATCCACCAGCGACGCCACGCCATCACCGAGTTCGGTTGTGGTGAAACGTCCTTCGACAACCGCACGGTTGTCCCCGGAGCGCACCCTGGTGGCGTCGGCGCGTGCGCCGCCGAGCAGGTGCAGACCGGTGACCACCATCGTCTTGCCGGTACCGGTCTCGCCGGTCAGCACGGTGAAACCGACGTCGAATTCAGCGGTCGCGGCGCTGATCGCGCCCAGTGACTCGATACGGATCTCGGAAAGCACTACTGCCCGCGCCACCCCGTGACCGGCAAGCGAAACTTGCGCACCAGGCGGTCGGTGAACGGTGCGCTGTCGAGGCGTACCCACTTCACCGGGGTTCCGCACCGGGTGACCTCCACGCGTCCGCCGGCTGGAACCACCATCTCGCGGCGCCCATCGCAGAACACCAACGCGTCGTGGCTCCTTGCCTCGACCTCGATCGCGATCGCCGATTCAGGGCTGGTGACCATCGGCCGGGCGAACAATGCGTGAGCGTTGTTCGGTACCACCAGGATTGCCTCGAGGTCAGGCCACACGATCGGCCCGCCGGCGGAGAACGCCCACGCCGTCGACCCGGTCGGCGTCGCGACCAGCACACCGTCGCAGCCGAAGGACGACACGGGGCGGCCGTCGACCTCGAGGACGGCTCCGAGCACTCCGAGCCGGGGCCCCTTCTCGAGGCTGGCTTCGTTGAGCGCCCAGCCGCGGTCGACGATCTCGCCGTCCACGCGCACCACGACGTCGAGCGTCATCCGCTCCTCGACGCGGTAATCACGCTTGACGACCCGGTCGAGCACCGTGTCGATGGAGTCGGCCTCCGCCTCGGCGAGAAAGCCGATACGACCGAGATTGACGCCGAGCACCGGGATTTCGACGTTGCGAGCGAGTTCGGCAGCGCGCAGGAAGGTCCCGTCGCCGCCGAGGACCAGGACGAGTTCGCAACCCTCGGCGGCGCGCTCGTCGGCGTCGACCACTTCGATCTCGACGCCGAGCGAGCGCATGTCGTCGGGCGAGACGGGAACGGGTCCGCGGTCGACGGCTTCGGCCGACAGAACTTTGAGACCAATTCCGTTGTCGCCAAGCACCTTCTGCACGCGCCGGGCGACCTCGGTGACTTCGTCGCGGCCGGTGTGTACCACCATGAGAATTGCGCGGTCGGTGTTCACTGCGGACCCTCCGCGACGGCGGTACGGACGGCGGTCTCGAGGTCGTGTCCTTCCAATCCCCCGCCGGCGCGCAGGTGCAGGAAGTACTCCACGTTGCCGGACGGCCCGGGAAGCGGGCTCGCTGTCACCGCGACCGGATACCAGCGCAGTTCGGCGGTGCGTCGGGCCACCGACAGGACCGCCTCGGCGCGCAACGCCGGATCGGTGACCACGCCTCCGGCACCGACCCGGTCCTTGCCGACCTCGAATTGCGGCTTCACCATCGGAACGATATCGGCGTCAGGTGACGCGCACGACGTCAGCGCCGGCAGAACTGTGGTCAGTGAGATGAACGACAGGTCGGCGACGATAAGGTCGACGGGGCCGCCGATCGCGTCGGCCGTCAGCTCACGCACATTGGTGCGCTCCATCACGGTCACCCGCGGATCGTTTCGCAGCGACCAGGCCAGCTGTCCATAGCCGACGTCGGCGGCGATCACCTGGCGGGCGCCTCGGTCGAGCAGCACTTCGGTGAAGCCGCCCGTCGATGCGCCGGCGTCCAGGCATCGCTTGCCGTCCACCGGGAGACCGAATGCGTCCAGTGCCCCGATCAGCTTGTGCGCACCCCGCGACACCCAAGTGCGCTCGTCGGCACCCTCGATGGTGAGGCTGGCCGTGACCGAGACGGCGGTCGCGGGTTTGGCGGCTGGCATCCCGTCGATGCTCACCCGACCCGCACCGATCAGCTCGGCCGCCTGCTGGCGGGACCGGGCCAACCCTCGTCGCACCAACTCGGCGTCCACTCGCGCGCGCCGTGCCACGGCGCTCAGCCCTTCTCGACCGACTCGAGCGCCTGCACGAGCACGTCGTGCGCCTCTTCCAGCCGGGCCGCGAGCAGCTCGACGTCGTCGTCGGTCAGGTCCGCGAAACCCGAGCCTTCTTGCGCGGGGTCCGGCAGGTCTGCCAGCAACTCCGCGATCCGGGCGCGAATCTGTTCGGGATCGGTACTCATATCGAGGTTCACGCTAGCTGATTCGACTCGGGAAGCAGGGACCAGCGTTGCAGGGCCTGTTGGGCGGTGTCGTCACCGGCGGTGATCGCGACCGACCGGCCGTCGAGGCCGGCGTTCCATACCGCATCGGCGGTGGCCCGCACCACTGACAGGGCGTCGCTGGGATCGTGGCCGGTGGAGTGCACCGTCACCGTCGGTGACGCGACGTCGATGCGCCAGGCGGGGTGGGCCTCGATGCGCAATGCGGCCGACGAAGTGCCGAGCGACCGCAGATCAGCACCCAGATAGGTCGGCCGCTCCGAGGCCTGTGCATGGACGAGGTCGACGGCCGTGCTGACGCCGGTGAGCACGAGCAGGCTGGGCAGTCCGGCGGCGTTGGCCCCGGCGATGTCGGTGTCGAGGCGATCGCCGATCACCAGCGGGGTCTGAAAGGCGCCTCGAGCCAGGGCATCGGTGAGCAGAGTCGGCTGCGGCTTGCCCGCCACCTGGGGTTCGCGGTCGGTCGCCGCGCGTAGCGCCGCCACCATGGATCCGTTGCCGGGCAACAATCCCCGTTCCGACGGCAAGGTCCGGTCGACATTGGCCGCTACCCACAGGGCGCCGGCCCGGACGGCCAAAGCCGCTTCGGCCAGATCGGGCCAACCGGTCTGCGGTGAGTGCCCCTGCACGACGGCGACCGGTCCGTCCGACCACTGTCGGACGGGCTTCAGCCCGACGCGAATGACCTCGTTGGCAAGAGCTTCGGTTCCGACGACGAGAACGACTGCCCCAGAGGGCAGTTGGGCCGCCAACAGCCGTGCGGCGCTCTGTGCACTGGTGACGATGTCCTCTGGTGCGGCGCGAAAACCCAGGGCGTGAAGATGTCGGGCGACGTCGGCGGGCTCACGCGAGGCGTTGTTGGTGACGTAGAGGGCGCGTGCGCTGATCGTGGCGAGCGTATCGACCGCTCCAACGGTGGCTTCGTGTCCTCGGAAGACGGTGCCGTCGAGGTCGAGCAGAAGGCAGTCGTGCTCATGTGCGAGGGCGTTCACCTCAGGAGAGCTCCGTGATGCGTTCTTCGGCGTCGGTCACACCCTCCAGGTCGGCGGCGGCGGCGTTGATGAACCACTGGAGCGCGTCCTCGCTGCGGCCAAGGGCCAGAAGCGTTTCGGCGTATACGTAGAACAGGCGCGCCGCGGTCTGTCCCTTACGGCTCGGATCCAGTTGCGGCGTCGACAGAAGCGCCAAGGCCTGCTCGTGCTGCCCGAGATCGGAGCGAGCCCCGGCCACAACGATTTTGAGCTCGTCGGCGTCGTCGCCGGTGAGCTGGGCGGCCTCGGGGCTGCGAGCCAACTCGATCGCGCGCTCCGGACGTCCGACACCGCGTTCGCAGTCAGCGATCAGTGCGAGAAGGGATGATTTGCTACCCATCCGCCTGGCGGCGCGCAGTTCGGCGAGCGCCTGCGCCCAGTCGCCGCAGTGGTAGGCAGCGATACCGACCGCTTCGCGCACCGCGGGGATGCGGGCGGCGCGGTTGCGAGCGGCGCGGGCGTGTTCGAGTGCGGTCTGTGGATCGTCGTCGATGAGCTGGCCGGCGGCCACCAGGTGACGAGCCACGAAGTCGGCGGTCGAGCGGTCGAGTGTCGTCAGCTCGCCGCGCACGTCAGGCGCGAGTTGCCTTGGCTCGATGCCCTCCGGTATCGGCGGACCTGGCGGCTGACGGGATTCGTCGGGCTTGGGCTGCGCCCTTCGGGCCCGGTTCGGACCGGAGCTGCGGGGCGCTGACTGCTGTGGGCGGCGCCTGGCGTCGCCGTCCCTTCTGTCCTGAGCCACGTATGCCTTTCTACCCGATGGAGGAGTCTCGCGATAATGCGTAATGAATTGTCGCGAAATAGAATTACCCCCCACGCAATCGTGGGGGGTAATCCTAATTTGTGTTCGGCGGTGTCCTACTTTTCCGCCCGGGTGGGGCAGTATCATTGGCGCTGGCAGGCTTAGCTTCCGGGTTCGGGATGGGTCCGGGCGTTTCCCTGTCGCTATTGACCGCCGTAACTT